>CAZBYA010000046.1:16724-22176 GCA_964496175.1 uncultured Gaiellales bacterium
TCCTCGGCGAGACGGGCGAGAGCTACGACGACTCCGACTGCGGCTCGGCGGCGATCGCGCGCATCCTCGGCTGGGCCGACGCGCACGCCGCGGGCTACGCGGCGTGGACGTGGGACACGTGGCACACGTGCGGCTCGCTGATCTCGAGCTACGGGGGCACGCCCGCGAACGCGTACGGCGCGTGGGTGAAACGCTTCTACGCGGCGCACGCCGGGACGACGTACCCGGCGCCGTAACCGGACGGCCCGCTCGGCCGTTAAACCTCCGATGCCCGGTCGGAGGATCCTGACCGGCCTCGCCGCGGCGCTCTTTGCGCTGCTCCCGGCCGGCCCCGCGCTCGGCTCCCAGCTGATCGCACGCGACGCGACCCACATCTCGCTCGCCGTCAACGGGAACGAGCAGGCGCTCGTCACCTACACCGACGCGACCGGCGTCCACCACGTGCTCGCCTGGGGCGCGATCAACGCGAGCCCGCCGACCCCGGGCGGCCGGCAGGTCGCGTTCAAGCTCGACTACGCGGGCGGCTGGGGCGCCTTCCACAAGCAGCTCTGGAAGGGCTTCGCCGACGCCTGCTCGCCGTACGACGGGCCGGCGCTGCACTGGCTCGTGCTCGCGTGCAAGGCGCCGGACGGCAGCTACTGGGCGCTCCAGCGCTGGCAGCGCAGCCTGCCCGACGTCGGCGAAGCGCCGGCCACCGCGGTCGAGCGCTCCTGGGACCTGCGGCTCTCGCACTGGAGCGGCGAGGTGCCGAAGCTGACGATCGGGATGGACTGGGCGTACAGCGAGCACTACGTGCACCTGTACGGCTCGTTCATCTACGCGGGCTCCGGCGTGTACGGCTTCCACTCGACCTCGGTCGGGAACCCGCTCGACACCTTCGGGCGGAACCTCTACGTCGACACGTTCGACTCCGCGTACGGCCCGGGCTGGCGGCGCGAGAACAGCTTCCTGACGCACGGGCCGGGCGGCACCTTCTGCTACGGCTTCTACCCGCACCAGAACGGCACGGCGCGGCCGAGCGGCCAGGGCACGCGCTACCGGGCGACGATCATCGGCCCCGGCGTCACGCCCGACGCGTACTGGGAGGCGCCTGCGCCCGGCCCGTTCGACCCGACGCTCGAGCAGCAGGCGCAGCAGCTCGAGCGGACGCTGTTCGCGCAGGACCACCTCTGCAAGGCGCTCTGACCTAGCGGGCGTCCCGCCGCTCGTAGGATGGGCGGCATCGCGACCGTGCCCCGCCGGACCCTCCTGCTGCTCGGCGGCCTCGCCGTCGCGGCCGCCGCATCCGTGCTCCGGCTGCCGTTCCTGCACGCGCCGCTGACGTCTGACGAGGGCGGCTACGCCGAGATCGCGCGCCTCTGGGCGCGCGGCGCCACGCTCTACCGGGGCGACTGGGTCGACCGGCCGCAGGGCCTGGTGCTCGCCTTCCGCGGGCTGCTGGCGGTGGGGGCGACGACGACGGTCGACCTCCGGCTCGCGGCGGCGGGGGCGGGGGCGGTGCTCGCGCTGCTCGTGCTCGCGATCGGCGTGCGCACGCTCGGTCTCCGGCCGGGATTCGCGGCCGGCGTGTTCGCCGCCGTCGCGGCGGCCTCGCCGTGGATCGAGGGCTTCACGCTGGCGGGCGAGCTGCTCGCCGCGGTTGCGGCGGCGGCGGCGATCGCGGTCCTGCTGTACGCGGAGCGGCGCCTGCCGGCGGTGCTCGCCGCGGGCGTGCTCGCCGGCTGCGCGCTGATGGTGAAGCAGTCGGCGTTCGACGCCGCCGGCGCCGGCGTCGTCGTGCTTGCGCTGGGCCGCGACCGGCGGGCGCTCACGGAGGCGGCGGTCTTCGCCCTCGGCGTCGCCGCGCCCGTCGTCGCCGGCGTGGCCGCCTCCGGCGACGCGGGGGCCTGGTACGACGCAGTCGTCGGCTACGGCGCGCACGCGTCGCTCATCGACCAGCCGCTCGGCTCGAGGCTGAGCGGGCTCGCCGGGGCGCTGCCGCGGCTCGCGCTGGCGCTCGGGCCCGCGATCGCGCTCGCGGTCGCCGGCTGGCGCCGCTCGCACCCGCTGGTGCGCGCGTGGACGGTCTGCGCCGTGCTCGGCGTCTGCGCGGGCGGCGCCTTCCACGCGCACTACTTCCTCGAGCTCGTCGCGCCGTGCTCGCTGCTCGCGGCCGCCGGCGTCGCGCGCGCCGGCCGCCTCGGCGTGCGCGTGGCGCTCGCGGCCGCCGCCGTGGTCGTGGTCGCGGCCGTGCCGCTCTGGTTCCGCTCGGGGACGGCGCAGGCACGATGGCTCTGGCCGAACGAGCGGCACCTGCTCGCGGACCCCGCCGTCGCGCGCTACATCCGCGCGCACACGCCGCCGTCGGCGTCGGTGTACGTGGTCTGGGCCGCGGCCGACCTCTACTACCTCGCGGACCGGCGCCCGGCGCTGCGCTACCTCTGGCTGCGCAACGTCGAGACGGTCGCGGGAGCGCTCGGCGAGGTCGACCGGCTGCTCGCCCGACGCACGCCCGCGTTCGTCGTCGTGGCGCAGCCGCCGGAGACGGTCGACCGCAGCGGCCGGACCGCGGCCCTCTTGCGCTCGAACTACCGGCTCGCGACGTCGATCGAGGGCATCGCCGTTCTGGAGCGCCGGCCGCGATGAGCCGCCTCGCTCGCGCCGACTGGGCGTTCGCCGTCGTCCTCGTCGCCGCCGCGGCGGCGTGGACGCTGCCGTTGCGGGCGCCGGACTGCAACACGGGCTCGCACTACGCGCTCGTGCAGGCGATCGCCGGCGGCGAGCGCACGATCGACTCGGTGCACGGCGAGTCGTGCGACATCTCCTGGTGGCACGGCCACTACTACTCGAACAAGGCGCCCGGCCTCGCGCTCGTGACGGTCCCCTGGTACCTGCTGCTGCGCGCGACGGGCGCGGTCGGCGCGCCCGCCCGCGGCGGCGGCGCCTACCCGCAGGCGATGCGTTCGCTGCCTCGGCACGTCCTGTGGCTGATGGCGCTGTGGGGGGCGACGCTGCCGGCGCTGCTGCTCCTCTGGCTCGTCCGCCGCGTCGCGGACGCCCGGGCGCCCGGCACGGGCACCGCGGCCGCGGCCGCGCTCGCCTTCGCGACGATCCTGCTGCCGTTCGGCGGGCTGTTCTTCTCGCATGCGCTCTCCGCGCTGCTCGTGCTCGGCGCGTACGCGGCGCTCGGCGACGCGGTCACGCCGCGGCGCGCGGCGCTCGCCGGCCTGATTGCCGGCTACGCCGTCGTGGTGGAGTACCCGAACGCGCTCGCCGCGGCGATCGTCGGGATCGCGGTCGCGGTGCGCGCCACGCGGCGCGTCCGCGCGACGGCCTGGTTCCTCGCCGCCGCGGCCGCCGGCGTCGCGCCGCTGCTCGCGTTCGACGCGTGGGCGTTCGGGTCCCCCTTCCACGTGTCGTACACCGGCGCCGTGCTCGTGCCCGGCCGCAGCGGGCACGACGTGCTCGGCGCGAACTCCGTCGGCTTCTTCGGGCTCCAGGCGCCGAGCCTCGGCCACCTCGGGACCCTGCTCGCCGGCGACAAGGGGCTCGTCTGGACCGCGCCCCTGCTGCTGCTCGCGCCACTCGGCCTGCGCGCGCTGTGGCGCGCCGGCGCGCGGGCGGACGTCGTCGTCGCCGCCGCGGTCGCGCTCGCCTTCGTCGTCTACGACGCGGGCTACTACAGCCCGATCGGCGGCGCGACCCCGGGGCCGCGCCTGTTGATCCCGATGCTGCCGTTCCTCGCGCCGGCGGTCGCCGTGGCGGCCCGCGCGCGGCCGCGCGTCGCGGCGTTGCTGGCGGCGATCGGGACGCCGATCCTGTTCGCGGCGGACGCCACGCAGCCGCTGATCGGACGCGGCTACACGATGTTGAGCTGGTGGCGCTGGGTGCGAGACGGCAGCTTCACGTCGACCGTCGTCGATCCGTCGGGCCACGGCGCCGGCCCGGCCGCGCTGCTCGCGCTCGTCGTCCTCGGCGGGCTCGCGGCCGGCGCGTTGTCGCTGCGCGCCACCCGGTCAGCGCAGGTGCGCGGGGAGGGTGTGCCGGGCCACGCCGCCGTCCGCCGGCAGCCAGCCGGGTAGCCGCAGCGCCAGCTCGTCCGCCAGCGCGGCCGCCTTCGGCTCGTACGTCCGGCGCAGCCGCTCGAGCCCGCGCCGCCACTCGTCCTCCGGCACGAGCGGCAGCGTGCTCGCCTCGAGCAGCGCGCGCAGCTCCGCCACCTCCGTCTCGCCGAGCGCGCGCGTCGCGACCGGGGTCTTCGCGTGCGCCTGGAGCGCGAGGTCGGCGAGCGCGTGGCGGCCGATCGCGAACGTCACCTCCGCCGCCCGCGTCTCCGGCGTGCCCTCCTCGACGCCGGCGAGCAGGACGGCCGACGTGTCGACGATCGTCGTCAGCGCGGCGAGCCAGTTCTGCCCGAGGTGCTGCGAGCGGTAGTAGGCGAGCAGCGGGTACGAGAGGTGCGTCTCCATCATCTCGGCCGCCCACTGCTCCGCATCGTGCAGGTAGCGGTCGAGCTCCTCCCAGCGGCCGCGTGCGCTCGCGCGCGCGAGCAGCGCACCCGCGCTCGGCGGCGAGCCCGCGCGCGCGGCCAGGCGCGAGACGGCGACCTCGCGGCGCGAGAAGGCGGTGTAGACCGAGGGCAGGTAGCCGATCACGATGAAGAGGACGCCGACGCCGGTGGCCGCCTCGACGAGGCCGACCGCGCGGTGCCAGGCACCGTGTGGCTGGAAGGACGCGCTCAGGAAGGTGCCGGCGCTGAAGGCGACGTCGAAGGAGCCGCCGCCGGCCCACTGGAGGCAGGCGTAGCCGACCATCAGCGCCAGCACCCAGACGATCAGCTCGAGCAGCAGCGCGAACGGGCCGAAGAAGCCGAGCACCGTGTCGCCGGCGACGGGCGGGAGGCGCCGCGCGAGCGCGCGCCACGGCCGCCAGATCGCGCGGTAGATCCCCTGGGCGATCCGCGGGTCGCGCCTGACCCGGCGCGGGAGCAGGAAGGCGACGAAGAACTCCGCCAGGATCAGCGCGATCAGGAGCGCGCCCAGGAGGCCGACGACGACCCGCATCGCGCAACGCTCGCACATCCGGGCCGGGCGGCGTACGATCGACGCCGATGAGCAGGCTCGTGGTGACGGTCGCAATCGGGCTCGCGCTCGCCGTCCCGGCGCTCGCCGCGAACGTGCGGCTCGTCGTGACGCCGTCGGTCGTGGCGCCGGGGGGGCTCGTGCGCGTCAGCGCGGCGAGCTCGCCGTGCCTGCGCGGCGACCAGGTGACCCTGATCTCGGCCGCGTTCCGCGGGCACGCCTTCGGCCAAGGCGCCGTCTACGGCACGGTCGGCGCGCACGGCGCCTTCTCGGTGCGCACGCGCATCCGCACGGGCCTGAGGCCCGGCCGCTACACGGTCGGCGCGCGCTGCGGCGGCGGCAACCTCGGCGTCACCGCCACGATCCGCGTTCGCTGAGCTGCGGGCGCTAGG
>CAZBYA010000047.1:0-22092 GCA_964496175.1 uncultured Gaiellales bacterium
TCGAGAACCGCGTGCAGGAGGTCTCGCAGATCTCGCGCGCGCTGAAGGTGCTCGCCCGCGACCTCGAGGTGCCGATCCTGGCGCTGTCGCAGCTCTCGCGCGCGGTCGAGCAGCGCCACGACAAGCGGCCGATCCTCTCCGACCTGCGCGAGTCGGGGTCGATCGAGCAGGACGCCGACCTCGTCGTCTTCGTCTACCGCGACGAGTACTACAACCCGGAGGACACCGAGGCGGCCGGCGTCGCCGAGCTGATCCTGGCGAAGCACCGAAACGGCGCCACCGGCATCGAGAAGCTCGCCTTCCAGAAGCGCTACGCGAAGTTCGCCGACCTGGCGGCCGCATGACGACAACCGTCTGGATCTCACCGTCGGCGACCGCGTTCTCGTGCCTGTGCGAGCCGTGCCTCGAGCAGGCGCGCACCGGCGGCCTGCTGTTCGCGGACGCGCTCCGCATCGCGAGCCTCCGCGGCGACGTCGCGCGCGAGACGCGGACGGCGGTCGTGCGCTGCACGGCCGGCCACGAGGTGGTGCTGCGGCGCGTCGAGCGCCCGCCGGGCCTCCCCGACCACGACAACCGGCAGCTGCAGATCGCGTAGATGCTCGAGCGGCAGCACGTATGGCTCGGCCCGGAGGCGACGACCTTCGACGAGCCGTGCGAGGCCTGCCTCGGGTTGCGCGAGTCGCTGGCGGCGGAGCACGTGGTCGTGCACGGCACGCTCCGGCGCGACGCCGACGTCGGCTTCACGACCTGCCGCCGCGGGCACCGCATCGTCGTGCATCGCGTCGCCCGCCGGCTCGCCAGCGTCCGCTGAGTGACGACAGCCCTCCTCGTCGCCCTGGCGTTCGGCTTCGCCTGGACGATCGGCTCCCACTACACGGGCGCGTGCATGGGGATGCCGTACGCGCTCGGCGCCGTGCGCGCGCGGACGGCGCTCGGGCTGATGGCGCCGCTCGCGCTGGTCGGGGCAGCCACCGCGAGCAGCAAGGTCGCCGCGACGGTGGGGCGGCACCTCGTCACCACCTCGCCGACGCGCCTCGCATGGCTGGTCGTGATCGCGGCCGCGGTCGCCGTCACGGCGCTCTACAACCGGCTGCGTGTCCCGACCTCGACGATCCAGATCCTCGTCGGCGCGGTCGTCGGAGCGGCGGTCGGCGCGTCGCACGGCGTGCACTGGCGCACGATCGGCGCGCTCGTCGTCGTCTGGGCGGCCGCGCCGCCCGCCGCCGCCGTGATCGGCTTCGCCGGCGGCAAGCTCCTCCGCGTCCGTCGCGACCCGGGCCGCACGCTCGTCGCCGTCGGCTGCCTCGCCTCGTTCGCGATGGGCGCGAACGACGTCGCGAACGCGAGCGGCTCGCTCGTGGGGGCGCGCGTGCTCGGGGCGCACGCGGCCGGCCTCCTCTGCGGCTGCGGCCTCGCCGCCGGCGTCCTGATCACCGGCCGGCCGCTGCTCGACCGGGTCGCCTTCGACATCGTCCAGGTCGACCGCGTCACCGCGACCGCAGCGCAGTTCGTGCAGGCGCTCGTCATCCTGGCTGCGGTCTCCTTCGGGTACTTCACCTCGATGAACCAGGCGCTCGTCGGCGCGATGGCCGGCGCCGGGCTGGCGCGCGGCCGGCACACGGTGCACGTGTCGACCCTTGTCGGCATCCTGCGCGGCTGGCTGATCGGACCGCCGACGTCGTTCGCGCTCGCGCTCCTCGCCACGCTGGCCGTCCGGGGCCTCGGCGGCACCCTCTAGACTGCCCGCGTGCCAGCGACCGTCGTGGTCGGCGCGCAGTGGGGCGACGAGGGGAAAGGGAAGATCGTCGACCTGCTCGCCCAGCAGTCGGACGTCGTCTGCCGCTACCAGGGCGGCCCGAACGCCGGGCACACGATCGTCGTCGACGGGCTGACGTGGAAGCTGCGACAGCTGCCGAGCGGCGTCGTCTCCGGGACGACCTCCGTGATCGGCGCCGGCTGCGTGCTCGATCCCGGCGTGTTCGCGGAGGAGGTCGACCTGCTCGTGGAGCGCGGCGTCGACCCGTCGATCGTCGTGCTCTCCGGGAACGCGCACCTGATCATGCCGTGGCACCTGGCGATCGACCAGGCGTCCGAGCGGCGGCTCGGCTCGCTGCAGATCGGGACGACCCGCCGCGGCATCGGCCCCGCGTACGCCGACAAGGCGTCGCGGCTCGGCATCCGCGTGCAGGACGTGCTCGAGCCGAAGATCCTCCGCCAGAAGATCGAGGTCGCGCTCGCCGAGAAGAACCTCTGGCTGACGCGCGTCTACGAGGTCGAGCCGTTCGACCTGGAGGAGGTCTGGGAGCGCACCGCCGCGCTCGGCGAGCGCCTCGCACCGTTCGTCGGCGACACGTCCCTGCTCGTCGAGCGCGCGCTGCGGGACGGCAAGGCGGTGCTGTTCGAGGGCGCGCAGGCGACGATGCTCGACCTCGACCACGGCACCTATCCGTTCGTCACCTCGTCGAACCCGATCGCGTCGGGCGCGCCGACGGGCGTGGGGATCGGCCCCACGCGCATCGACCGCGTGCTCGGCGTGTCGAAGGCGTACGTGACGCGCGTCGGGGAGGGGCCGTTCCCGTCGGAGATCGTCGGCCCGCAGCAGGCGCAGCTGCGCGAGCTCGGCGGCGAGTACGGCACGGTCACCGGGCGCGAGCGGCGGTGCGGCTGGCTCGACCTCGTCGCGCTGCGGTACGCCGCGCGCGTCAACGGGATGACGTCGCTCGCTCTCACCAAGCTCGACGTGCTCTCCGAGTTCGCGGAGCTGCCGGTCTGCGTGCGCTACCGGCTGCGCGACGGCTCGGAGACGGAGGACTTCCCCGCGCACCAGTCGGACTTCCATCACGCCGAGCCGGTGTGGGAGGTGCTCGCAGGGTGGCAGGAGCCGCTCGAGCAGGCGTCGCGACTCGGCGAGCTGCCGCCGGCGGCGCGCCGCTACGTCGAGTTCGTCTCGGACGCGCTCGAGCTGCCGATCGAGCTGGTCGGTGTCGGCGCCGGCCGCGAGCGCGTGCTGGCGTAGCCGTGCTCGCGTCGGGCGGCAGCACGGCGTCGCAGGTGATCATCGCCGTGTCGATCTTCCTGCCCGTCCTCGTCGCGATCTGGCTCGCCTGGATCTTCCTGCGCGGCAAGAAGGACGACCCGGACGAACAGCGCTGGCGGCGGCTCGAGGAGCAGCGCCGCGCCGCCGAGCGCGAAGACGACTAGAGCCCCGCGAGCTCGTCCGGGGTGTCGACGTCGGCGACGAGCGCCGGGTCGACCTGCATCTCAACGACGTCGAGCTCGTCGTACGTCCGGTAGAGCGCGAAGGGACCGTCGCGCAGCCGCTCCTCGAGCAGCGGCAGCGCCGACTTCGACCACGCGCCGGGCAGCGGGCCGGTCTGCGGCACCGCGGCGTCGCGACACGCGTCCCCGAACGCACGCAGGAGCTCGGGCGTGACGCGCGGGCAGTCGACCGGCAGGAAGACGACGACGTCGTTCGCCGCCGCCTTCAGACCGGCGACAACGCCCGCGATCGGCGCGCGAACCTCCGCGGCGTCGTCGATCACGTCGAAGGGCAGCTCACCGGCCTTGCCGACCACGAGCACCTCCTCGCACGCCGCCGCCAGCACGCGCCGGCCGCGGTCGGCGAGCGTCTCCCCGTCCACCTCCGCGAGCGCCTTCGGCGACCCGAAGCGCCGGCTCGCGCCGCCGACGAGCAGCACGCCGCTCAGGGCTCGATGCGCCACGGCTCGCTGTAGACGTTGAGCCGGCCGCCGCGCACGAAGCCGCACAGCGTGACGCCGCGGTCCCGCGCCAGCTCGACCGCGAGCGACGACGGGGCGCCGACGGCGACGAGCAGCGGGCAGCCCGCCACCGCCGCCTTCTGCACGAGCTCGAACGAGAGACGGCCGCTGACGCAGAGGATCCCGGCGGCGAGCGGCAGGCGGCCCTCGCGGAACGCCCAGCCGACGACCTTGTCGAGCGCGTTGTGCCGGCCGACATCCTCGCGCAGGCAGAGCAGCGCGCCGGCCGCGTCGAACAGGCCGGTCGCGTGCAGGCCGCCGGTCGCGGCGAAGCCGGGCTGCGCGCTGCGAAGCGCCTCCGGCAGCGAGGCGACCAGCGACGACGGAACGCGCAGCTCGCTGTCGACGAACGGCGCCTCGACCGCGACCGCCTCGAGCGCGCCCTTGCCGCAGACGCCGCACGACGAGGACGTGTAGAAGCTCCGCGCCAGCCGCCCGGGGTCGAATCCCGGGGCGTCGACCTCGACCGTGTTGGCGGCCAGGTCGTCCGGGAGGCGCGCTCCCGTGGGCCGCAGGCCCTCGGCGAGGGCGAAGCCGAGCGCGAGCTCCTCGTCGTGCCCGGGCGTGCGCATCGTCACCGCGACGGGCGTCCCGCCGATCCGGATCTCGAGCGGCTCCTCGACGGCCACGACGTCGCTCGTCTCCCCCGCGGGAATGCGGGCGACATCGACGCGCGCGGTCGAGTACGGCGGCGCGCTCATCGGGCGATCGCCGCGGCGGCGACCGCGACGACGACGGCCGGGACGGTGGCCCCGATCACGAGCAGCCGCGTCAGCGCGGGCCTGACGTCGTAGACGCGCGCCAGCACGAGCAGGTGGAACGCGGGCGGCATCGCCGCGAGCAGGTAGAAGACGCCGGGCACGGCGGCGTGTAGCAGGTGCGCGTAGCCGAGCAGGACGAGCGGGCCGCCGGCGAAGCGGAGGACGAGCGCGCCGGCTGCACGGCCGACGTCGTGCACGTCGTGCGCGACGCGCTGGAGCGGCAACGACACGCCGAGCAGGAGGAAGCCCATCGGCCCGACGGCGTAGGCGAGCCACGTCCGCACCTCGACCGCGCCGGCGAGGTGGACGTGCAGGCCGCGTGCGGCGAACCCCGCAGCCATCGCCAGCAGCGGCGGGTTCAGCAGCGCCGCGCGCAGAACGCGCTCGCCGCCCTCGCCGCCGCGCCGCCCGTACGACCGCGCGACCGTCGCCGACGCGGACGTGCCGGGCACGAGCCAGGAGAGCCGGTCGTAGACGACGGCGAGCGCGACGCCGTGCGCGCCGAAGAGGAGCTGCGCGACGGGGAAGCCGACGAAGCCGGTGTTCGGCCAGCCGACGGCGAGCATCAGCGCCCCCTGCGTGTCGCGGGCGCCGGCGACGAGCCGCGCGTACGCCGCGCCGGCGAGGAAGAGCGTCCACGTCGCCAGCACGGCCGCGGCGAGGGCGAGCAGGAGCCGGCCGTCGACGGTCAGCGTCAGGAAGGTGACGAAGACGAGCGCCGGCGTGAGCAGCCAGTAGAACGCGAACCACGTCCGCTCGCGCCAGGCGGCCGCGTCGGGCAGGCGCTGTCCGAGCAGCCCGAGGACGAGCGCCAGCGCGAGGACGCCGAGCACGTCTACACGGTAGTCAGGCGGGCTCGCCGGCGGTGGGGCCGAGGTCGCGCAGGTACTCGTAGAGGTTGCGGTACGCGCGCACGGCGAGGCCCACGTCGCCCGGGTCGACCGTCTCGCCGGCGTCGATCAGCCTCGCGATCCGGCGCGCCTCGGCGAACTCGAGCGTCGTCTCCGGCTGCGCCAGCGTCTCGCCGGCGCGCACCTCGAGGTCGAAGCCGCGGGCCTCCATCATCCGGCCGACGAGGTCGTCGACCGCGGGGAGCGCCTCCGCCGGGCCGTCCTCGAGCAGCGGCTCGAGCGCCTGCCACTCGCCCTCCCACTCGTGCACGTCGATGCCGGGCTCCTGCACGATCCACGCCTTCCCGCCGGCCGTGCTCCGCCAAACCCTGCCAGTAGGATCGCCGCGTGAAGGTGGTGATCGCCGGCTCGGGCGCGCGCGAGCACGCGCTCGCGTGGCGGCTGGCCCGCAGCCCGCGCCTGACGGAGCTGCACGCGGCGCCGGGCAACCCCGGGATCGCCGCACTGGGCCGCTGCCATCCGGTGCGGGCGGACGACGGCGACGGGCTGCTGAGCCTGGCGCAGACGCTCGAGGCCGACCTGGTCGTCATCGGTCCGGAGGGGCCGCTCGTCGCAGGCGTCGCCGACCAGCTGCGCCGCAACGGGATCGCGGTCTTCGGCCCCGGCGCGGAGGCGGCGCGGATCGAGGGCTCGAAGGCGTTCGCGAAGGAGGTGATGCGCGCCGCGGGCGTGCCGACCGCTGCGACGCTGTCGGTCGCCCGGCCGCCGTGTGTCGTCAAGGCAGACGGTCTCGCCGCGGGCAAGGGCGTGCACGTGTGCCGGGACGCCGCCGAGCTCGACGCGGCGCTGCGCGCGATGTCGGCGCTCGGCGGCGGGGTCGTGATCGAGGAGCTGCTCGAGGGCAGCGAGGTCTCGCTGTTCGCGCTGAGCGACGGGCGCGAGCTGGTGCCGCTCGGCGCCGCGCAGGACTTCAAGCGCGCCGGCGACGGCGACACCGGCCCGAACACGGGTGGCATGGGCGCGTACTCGCCCGTCCGGTGGCTCGAGGACGCGGAGGCGCTGGTCGAGCAGGTGCACCGGCCGGTGCTCGAGGAGCTCGCGCGCCGGGGGTCGCCGTTCGTCGGCTGCCTGTTCGCGGGCCTGATGATCACCGCCGACGGGCCGCGGGTGCTGGAGTTCAACGCGCGCTTCGGCGATCCCGAGACGCAGGTGCTGATGCCGCTCGTCCAGGGCGACCTGCTCGAGCTGCTCGCCGCCGCGGCGCACGGCCGGCTGGGCGACGCGAGCGTCGCGCTGTCGGACGACGCGGCCGTGACCGTCGTGCTCGCCGCCCCCGACTACCCCGCGCGGAGCGACTACGCCGGCGCCGCAATCGCCGGGGTGGAGGACGCGGAAGCGACGGGCGCGCTCGTCTTCCACGGCGGCACGGCGGTTCGCGACGGCACGCTGGTCACGAACGGTGGCAGGATCCTCTCCGTGACCGGGATGGGGAGCACGCAGGCCGAGGCGCGCGCACACGCGTACGCGGCGGCCGGACGGATCTCGTTCGAGGGCGTCCGCTTCCGGCGGGACGTCGCGGAGCAGGCCGGTGGCTGAGCCGCTCGTCGGCGTGCTGGTCGGCTCGGAATCCGACCGCGAGCGCATGCAGGCGGCGCTCGACGAGCTCGACGCGCGCGGGATCGCGTGGGAGTTCGAGGTCCGCTCCGCCCACCGGACGCCGGACGCGGTCGCGGAGTACGCGCGCGGCGCGGCGGGGCGCGGCGTGAAGGTGCTGATCTGCGGCGCAGGGCTCGCGGCGGCGCTGCCCGGCGTCGTCGCGGCGCACACCGAGCTGCCGGTGATCGGGGTGCCGCTGCGCTCGTCGAAGTCGGTGCTCGACGGCCTCGACGCGCTGCTCTCGATCGTGCAGATGCCCCCCGGTGTCCCGGTCGCGACGGTCGGCGTCGACAACGCCAAGAACGCCGCCGTGCTCGCCGCGCGCATCCTCGCGCTGGGATGAACGTCGTCGCCGAGCTCGCGGCGACGCTCGTCCGGATCGACTCCGTCAACCCCTCGCTCGTGCCGGGGGGCGCCGGCGAGCGCGCGATCGCGGCGTTCGTCGCCGCGTGGCTGGGTGACCACGGGCTCGAGGTGGAGGTCGTCGACGCGGCGCCCGGGCGTCCGTGCGTCCTCGGGACGGCACGCGGCCGCGGCGGCGGCGCGAGCCTGATGCTGAACGCGCACCTCGACACGGTCGGCGTGGCAGGGATGGCGGAGCCGTTCGCCGCGCACGCCGACGGCGGCCGGCTGTACGGGCGGGGCGCGTACGACATGAAGGGGGCGCTCGCCGCGGCGATGCTGGCGATCGCCGACGCCGCGCGCGCTGGGCTGGCCGGCGACGTCGTGCTCGCCGCGGTCGCGGACGAGGAGCTCGCGTCGCTCGGGACGACCGCCGTGCTCGAGCGCGTGACGACGAACGCGGCGATCGTCTGCGAGCCGACGGAGCTGCGCGTCGCGGTCGCGCACCGCGGCTTCGTCGGCTTCGAGATCGAGACGCGCGGCGTCGCCGCCCACGGCTCGCGGCCCGACCTCGGCGACGACGCGATCCTGCACATGGGCCCGGCCCTCGTTGCGCTCGAACGCCTGGACGCGAGCCTGCGCGCCGGGGAGGCGCATCCGCTGCTCGGCACCGGCTCTCTCCACGCCGGGCTGATCGCGGGAGGGCAGGAGTACTCGAGCTACCCGGCGCGCTGCCTCCTGAGCGGCGAGCGCCGCACGCTTCCGGGCGAGACGGCGGACGGCGTCGCGCGCGAGCTCGCGTCGGCCCTCGACGGCGTTGCCGCCGAGGTGCGCACGACCGTTGCGCGCGATGCGTTCGAGCTCGAGCCCGACGCGCCGCTCGTGCGGACGGTGCTCGCGGCCGCCGGCGAGACGGCCCCGGCCGGGGTCCCGTTCTGGGCCGACTCGGCCCTGACCGCGGCCGCGGGGATCCCGACCGTGCTCTACGGGCCGGCCGGCGACGGCGCCCACGCGGCGGTCGAGTGGGTCGACGTCGACTCGCTCGAGCGGTGCCGCGAGGTCTACCGCGCCTGCGCCGAGGCCGTCTGCGGCTGACCGCCAGAGGCCGCTCTACACTGTCCCGCGTGATCGCCCGCTACTCCCGTCCGGAGATGAGCCGGATCTGGTCGGAGGAGGGCAAGCTGGCGCGCTGGCTGGAGGTCGAGCTGGCGGCGCTCGACGCGTGGGCCGAGCTCGGCGCCGTGCCGGCGGACGAGGCGCGGGCCGTGCGCGAGCGGGCGGCGCCGCCGACGCCGGAGCGCGTCGCGGAGATCGAGCGCACGACCGACCACGACCTGGCCGCGTTCGTCGACGCAGTGCAGGAGCAGCTCGGGCCCGAGGGCCGCTGGGTGCACTTCGGGCTGACCTCGTCCGACGTCGTCGACACGGCGCTCGCGCTCCAGATCCGCGACGCCGGCGCGCTCGTCCTCGAGGGGATCGAGCGTGCGCTCGGCGCGGTCGTGCGGCGCGCCGAGGAGCATCGCGCAACGGTGTGCATCGGCCGTTCGCACGGCATCCATGCCGAGCCGACCACGTTCGGCTGGAAGCTCGCCGGCTGGGCGTTCGAGCTCGACCGCGCCCGGATCCGCCTGGAGCACGCCCTCGAGGCCTGCCGCGTGGGCCAGTTCTCGGGCACGGTCGGCACGTACGCGGCGATCGATCCCGAGGTGGAGCGGGTCGCGTGCGAGCGCCTCGGCCTCGAGCCCGACCCGGTCTCGACGCAGGTGATCGGGCGCGACCGCCACGCCGAGCTGCTTGCGGCGCTCGCCCTCTGCGGGACGTCGCTCGACCGCTTCGCGACGGAGATCCGCCACCTCGCCCGCACGGAGGTACGCGAGGTCGAGGAGCCCTTCGCGACCGGCATGAAGGGCTCGTCGGCGATGCCTCACAAGCGCAACCCGAAGGTGGCCGAGCGCGTCTCCGGGCTCGCTCGCGTGCTCCGCGGAGCGGCGCTCGTCGGCCTCGAGAACGTCCCGCTCTGGCACGAGCGCGACATCTCGCATTCGTCAGCCGAGCGGGTCGTCGTCCCCGACGCGTTCCTCACGCTCGACTACATGCTCGACCGCTTCACGTGGATCGTCGACGGCCTCGTCGTCTACCCGGAGCGGATGCAGCGCAACCTGTGGGCGTCGCACGGCCTCTTCTTCTCGCACCGGCTGCTGCTCGCGCTCGTCGAGAGCGGGCTCGAGCGCGCCGAGGCGTACCGCCTCGTGCAGCGCAACGCGATGCGCGCGTGGGACGAGGAGCGCGACTTCGGCGACCTCGTGCGCGCGGACGCGGAGATCGCCGCCCGACTCGACGCCCGAGCGCTCGCCGATGTCTTCGACCTCGACGCCACGATCGCCCACCTCGACAGCGCGTTCGACCGCATCCATCGCCTCGTCCAGAAGGAGGAAACCGCCCATGTCTGACGCCGCGCTCCACGTCGGCAGCGGCAAGGTCCGCGAGCTGTACGCGCTCGACGACGACCGGCTGCTGCTCGTCGCCAGCGACCGCATCTCGACGTTCGACGTCGTCCTGCCGACCGAGATTCCCGACAAGGGGCGCGTGCTGACGGGGCTGTCCGGGTTCTGGTTCGCACGCACGCGCGAGCTCCAGGCGAACCACCTGCTGGCGCTGCGGCCCGACGGGCGCTCCACCGAGTGCCGCCGGCTCGAGATGCTGCCGATCGAGTGCGTCGTCCGCGGCTACCTCTCCGGCTCCGGGTGGAAGGACTACCGCGCGACCGGCGAGGTGTGCGGCCACCGCCTCCCCGAGGGCCTCGTCGAGTCGCAGCAGCTGCCCGAGCCGATCTTCACGCCGGCGACGAAGGCGCAGACCGGTCACGACGAGAACATCGACCGCGCCGCGGCCGTCGAGCTGGTGGGGGAGCAGCGCTTCGACGAGGTCGAGGCGGCCGCGCTCGCGCTCTACTCGTTCGTGTCGGCGTACGCGCGCGAGCGGGGGATCATCCTCGCCGACACGAAGCTCGAGTTCGGGCTCGACGAGGACGGACGGCTCGTGCTCGGCGACGAGGCGTTCACGCCCGACTCCTCGCGCTTCTGGCCGGCGGACGAGTACCGGCCTGGCGCGACGCCGCCCTCGTTCGACAAGCAGTTCGTCCGCGACTACTGCGAGTCGCTCGGCTGGGACAAGGCGTACCCGGGCCCCGAGCTGCCCGAGGACGTCGTCGCGGGCACGCGCGCGCGCTACGTCGAGGCGTTCGAGCGCCTGACGGAGATCCCGTTCGAGCGGTACCTCGCCGACCCGACCGTGGTGCTGCGGTGAGGGCGACCGTCCTCGTTCGCCCGAAGCCGGGCATCCTCGACCCGCAGGGGCAGGCCGTCGAGAGCTCGCTCCGGCACCTCGGGTTCGACGTCGAGACGGCGCGGGTCGGCCGGCTGGTGGACGTCGACCTGGTCACCGACGACCGTGCGCAGGCGCTGGCCGAGCTCGAGCGCATGTGCGAGCAACTGCTCGCGAACCCGTTGATCGAGAGCTACGCGATCGAGCTGGCGGAGGCGTGAGCGGCGGCCAGCCGGAGCCGCGCCCGCGCGTCGCGGTCGTCGTCTTCCCCGGCTCGAACGACGACCGGGACGCCCAGCTCGCGCTGGAGCGGCTCGGCGCCGACGCGCCGCGCGTGTGGCACACCGCCGAGGCGCTGCCGCCCGGAACGGCAGGCGTCGTCCTCCCCGGCGGGTTCTCCTACGGCGACTACCTGCGCTGCGGGGCGATCGCGCGCTTCTCGCCCGTGATGCGCGCGGTCGTGGCGTTCGCCGGCGAGGGCGGGCTCGTGCTCGGGATCTGCAACGGCTTCCAGGTGCTGACCGAGGCAGGCCTGCTCCCGGGCGCGCTGCGGCCGAACACGTCCCTGTCGTTCGTCTGCCGCGACGTACCGCTCCGCGTCGTGCGGACGGACACGCCTTTCACGTCGCGCTGCTCGCCCGGACAGGAGCTGACGATCCCCGTCAAGAACGGCGAGGGCTGCTGGTTCGCCGACGACCGTCTGCTCACGCACCTCGAGGAGCACGACCAAGTGGTGCTGCGGTACGCGCCGGGCGCGAACCCGAGCGGGGCGGTCGCCGACGTCGCTGGCATCGCCAGCGCCGAGGGCAACGTCTTCGGCCTGATGCCGCATCCGGAGCACGCGGTCGACCCGCTGCTCGGTTCGGCCGACGGAGGGCTCGTCCTGGGCTCGCTCGTCGACGCGGCTCGCGTGTCGCTGCTCGCGTCCGTCTAGGCGCCACCTCCCAGCCCGAGCACGCGCGCCAGCTCGGGTGTCGTGGCCACGCGCCGGCGGAGGAGGTCGAGGTCGCGCTCGCGCAGGGTGACCGGACCGCGCCGGACCGTGCCGTCCGTCGAGTACGCGAAGCGGACGAGCCGTTCGCCGCGCTCCGTCTCGAGCAGCTCGACCAGTGAGGAGAACCGCTTCTCGCCCGCCCGCTGCGTCAGCGCGAGGCGCTCGAGCACCTCGGCGCGTCCCCACGGCGTCGCGGCTGTCGTCTGCTTCTGCATGCACCGACCGTAGCCCTCGGTCACGCACGCGTGGGACACGCACCTGTCACTAAAGTGTGAATTCGCGGGCGGTCGAGGTTTGTCGCCGCCGCAGATCGTCCACCTTCCCACCCAGTGAGCCGCCGCCCCGTCAGCGTCATCGTCGCCGTGCTCGCGGCGGCCCTCGCGGCCGCGGTCCTCGGTGGCGTCGGCGCCCCCACCGCGCAGGCGGCGCCCGGCGTGCAGTACGGCCTCACCGACGACGCGTGGCTGCTCGACGGGCCGGGGTCGATCACCTCGCGCGTCGCACGGCTCCAGGCGCTCGGTGTCGGGATCGTGCGCTTCACCCTGCACTGGGACCAGGTCGCCCCGCAGCGGCCGAAGACGCCGACGAACCCGAACGACCCGGCGTACAACTGGACGCAGGACGATCAGGTGCTGAAGGCGCTGCACGCGCGCGGCATCGACGTCCTCCTCCAGCTGGCGGGCGTGCCCGCGTGGGCGAACGGCGGCCACGCCTCCAACTACGCGCCGCTCAGCGGCTCGACCTTCGCGTCGTTCGCGACGGCCGCGGCGCGGCACTACCGCTGGGTCAAGCGGTGGGTGATCTGGAACGAGCCCAACCAGCGGCGCTGGCTGATCCCGACGAGCCCCGTCGTCTACACCCTCCTCCTGCTCAACCCCGCGTACCGGGCGCTGCACGCCGCGATTCCCGGCGTGCAGGTCGCCGGCGGCAGCACGGCGCCGCGCGCGGCCACGGGCGGCGTGTCGCCCGTCGCGTGGATCGCCGGCATGCACCGCGCGGGAGCGCGCCTCGACGCGTACGCCCACAACCCGTACCCGCTCGACCCGAAGCACGAGACGCCGCGCGGCGGCGGTTGCTTCACGTGCCAGACGATCACGATGGCCACGATTTCCAAGCTCGTGTCGCTCGTCGAGCACGACTTCGGCGGCGCACGGATCTGGCTGACGGAGTACGGCTACCAGTCCGACCCGCCGGACTCGTTCCTCGGCGTGCCGCTGTCGCTCCAGGCGCGGTACATCGGCGACGGGGCGCTCGCCGCGTACCTGGCGCCGCGCGTCGACATGCTGATCCAGTTCCTGTACCAGGACGAGCCGACGCTCTCGCGGTTCCAGAGCGGGCTCGTCACCGTCGACGGGAAGGCGAAGCCGGCGCTCGCCGCGTTCGCGCTGCCGCTGACCGAATGGTCGCGCAGCGGCACGCGGACGACGCTGTGGGGGCAGCTGCGCGCGCCCGCGGCGGGACGCACGGCGCAGCTCCAGGAGGAGGTCGGCGGCACCTGGCGCCGGCTCGCGATCCTGCATGCGACCTCGCACGGCTTCGTCCGCTGGACGGGGACGCTTCCGGCTGGCTCGACGGTGCGCCTCTCCACGCGGCGCTACGCGAGCCCCTGGCTCGCGATCACCTAGCGCGTCAGCTCATCGGCACGTGGCCGGGCTCGCCCGCGACCCGCTCGAGCCACGCACGAACCGCGGCGTACGGAGCGAGGTCGAAGCCTCCCTCGTGCGCCACGTGCGTGTACGCGTACAGCGCGAGGTCGGCCAGCGTGATCGACTCGCCGACGAGCCACGCGCGCGCAGCGAGATGGCCCTCCATCGCGTCGAGCGCCCGGTAGCCCGCCCGCCGCCGGCTCTCGACGAAGGCCCCGTCGTAGGGCCGGCCCGAGTACGCGACCAGGAAGCGGACGACGGCGATCGCCGGCTCGTGCTCGTACTGCTCGAAGAACATCCACTGGAGGACCTGCGCGCGCAGGTAGCGGTCGGCCGGGACGAAGCGGCTCCCCTCGCCGAAGTACCAGAGGATCGCGCCCGACTCGGCGAGCGGGCGCCCGTCGTCGAGCACGAGCGTCGGCACGCGCAGCGCCGGGTTCAGGCCGCCGAGCAGCTGCGGTCGGGTCGAGCGGTCGACGACGTCGACCTCGCGCAGCTCGTAGTCGATCCCGAGGTGCGCAAACAGCAGCCGCACCTTGTAGCAGTTGCCGGAGACCGCGCTCGAGTAGAGCAGCACGCACCGACTCTACGCGCGTGACTACGCTCGACGAGTGATCGAGATCACGCACTACACCGACCCGGCGTGCCCGTTCGCGTTCTCGGCCGAGCCTGCGCGCTGGCGGCTGCGCTGGCACTACGGCGACGGCCTTTCGTGGCGGACGCGCATGATCGTGCTCACGCTCGAGCCCGGCGAGGCCGAGCGGCTCGCCGAGGGCGCGCCCAACCTGCAGCGGATCCACGGCATGCCGATCCGCCCGTTCCCCTACGAGCGGACGTTCTCGTCGGAGCCCGCCTGCCGCGCGTTCGTGGCGGCGCGCATGCACGCGCCCGACCGCGCGGACGCGCTGCTGCGGCGCCTGCGGATCCGGACGATGGCGGGCGGCCTGCTCGACGACCCGGACCTGATCGCGGCCGCCGCCGGCGACGCGGGCATCGACCCTCACGAGCTGGAGCGCTGGGGCACGGGAGACGACGTCGCGACCGAGCTCGCCGCCGACGTGGAGGCGGCGCGCTCGCCCACCCCCGCGGCGCGCGCCCTCGACCACAAGCTCGGCGGGCCGCGCCACCAACGGCGCTACACCGCGCCGAGCTACGAGCTCGTCGCGGCCGACCTCACGGCGCTCTCGCTGCCGGGGTTCAACCCCGTCGAGGCGTACGAGGCGGCGATCGCGAACCTCGCGCCGGAGCTGCGCCGCCGCACCCGCCCGGCGTCGGCCGGGGAGCTGCTGCGCTGGGCGGGCGAGCCGCTCGCGACGGCCGAGGTCGCGCTCGTGCTCGGGATCGATCAGCGGGATGCACGCGCGGAGCTCGCCGGGGTGGCGCGCGCGATCCCCTCGGGCGCCGACTTCTTCTGGACGCTCGACTAACCGAGCTCGCGCCCGGCGAAGACGACGCGATCCGCCGGGCGCAGGACGTAGATGCGCGAGCGCGCGAGGATCGAGTTCGTCGGCACGAGGCGCATCGTCCGCGGGATCCGCAGCGACGTGCCGAGCGTCCGCTCGACGCGGAAGCCGGCGAGGCCGGCGACGTTCCGCAGCACGGGCGTGGTGAACGCGTTCAGGTGCCCCTCGGGGTCGTGGCGCCCGGTCAGCTCGCGGAAGACCTCCACCCAGCTGTACGGGCTCGGCACCGAGACGACCGCTCGGCCGCTCGGCGTCAGCACGCGCCGCATCTCCTCGACGAGGGCGACGGGCGCCGTCAGGTGCTCGAGCAGCTCGAGGCAGAAGACGCAGTCGAAGGCGCCGTCGTCGACGGGCAGTCGGCGCGTCAGGTCGGCGACCCGCACGTCGAGGCCGAGCCCGGCCGCCTTGCGCGCGTTCTCGTCGCTGAGGTCGAGGCCGGTGTAGGCGACGTCGAGACCCGAGTCGCGCGCGCGGACGCCGAGGCCGCCCCATTTCGCGCCGAGGTCGAGCACGCGCTCGCCGGGCCGGAGCGCCGCCGCCGCGAGCGCCTTGTCGAAGCGGAGCGTCGCCTCCGGGTCGTCCGCCGGCTCCTCCGCCGCTCGGGCCGCGTAGAACGCGGCGAGCCGTTCCTCGACGCCGGGCACGGCGCAAGGCTAACCGAGCCGTCCACCGCCGCTTCTACCGTTCAGAACGGTGATCGGGACGCGCGGAGCGAGGATCAGGGTCGCGGTGCTCGCCCTGGTCGCGGTCGTGGCGACGAGCCTGACGGCGACGGCCCCGCCGCGGCACGGCGGCGCCGCCGCGGCGGTGCGCCGGGCCGCGGCGCGGGCCGCCCCCTCGCGCTGCCTCGCGGGCGTCGACGCGCAGCTCGTCCACCTCGTCGCCCCGGTGACGATCGCCCGCCTCGCACGGCCGCTCCGCGCGACGCCCGCGCTCGGCCGGGCGGTCCGCGTCTTCCCGCTGATCGGCCCCTACCCGGCCGTCGCCGACACGTTCGGCGCGGGACGCGCCGGCGTCGACTGGCACCACGGGGACGACCTGTTCGCGCCGACGGGCACGCCCGTGCTCGCCGTCGCGTCGGGGGTGGTCTTCTCGGTCGGCTGGCAGCACCTCGGCGGGCGCCGGCTCTGGCTGATCGACCGGGACGGCAACGAGTACTACTACGCACACCTTTCGCGCTTCGGGCGCGCGGCACGCGACGGCGCGCGGGTCGCGGCGGGGCAGCTGCTCGGCTACGTCGGCGACAGCGGCGACGCCGAGGGGACGCCGCCGCACCTGCACTTCGAGCTCCACCCCGCGGCGCTGCTCGGCCTCGGCTACGACGGCGCCGTCGACCCGACGACGTACCTGCGCTCGTGGCGGCAGCTGCGCGCGGCGGCGCGGCCGCTCCGCGTCGGCTGCGCCGGCTGACGGGCGCGGCGCTACATCCCGCTGAACGGGATCGAGCCGTGGAAGTGGCGCAGCCGCCAGCCGCCGGCGTGGCGAACAGCGAGGCCGGTCATGCGGATCGGCGCTCGTTGCTCCGAGCCGTGCTCGACGAGCACGACGTCCCCGAACGCGGCAAAGCCGACCGTGTCGTCCGTGCGGTGGAACGGGATCACCTCCCGCCAGTCCCAGCGCAGCTCGCCCGGCTGGCCGACCACGGCCTCGAGGTACCGCCGGACCCCGGCGCGGTCGCGCCCGTCCCCCGACGACCCGATCAGGACGGAGCCGTCGAAGAACTCGAGCAGCCCGTCGAGATCGCGCGCGTCGATCAGCTCCTGGAGCGAACGCAGGACCGCCCGCGCATCCTCGGCCCCGCGACCCATCGCACGCCGCTCAGCTGCGGCCGATGATCTCGATCCGGTAGCCGTCCGGATCGCGCACGAAGCACAGCCACGAGCCGCCCTCGCGCACCTGGTACGGCGGGCGCTCCGGCTCGATCCCCTGCTCGGCGAGGCGCGCGAGCGTCCCGTCGAGGTCGTCGACGCCGATCGCGATGTGGCCGTAGCCGGTGCCGAGGTCGTACGTGCGGCCGTCGTGGTTGAGGGTGAGCTCCAGCTCCTCCTCCTGGCCCGGCATCCCGAAGAAGTAGTTCGTCGCCTCGCGCTCGCCGTTCCGGACGATGTCCATGTCACGGCGGAGCTCGAAGCCGAGCGCCTCGTAGAAGGCGCGGCTGCGCTCGGGGTCGGTGATGCGCACCATCGTGTGCAGGTAGCGGCTGCTCATGCGCCCGATCCTACGACGTACACGCCGGGCGCCGCGTCGAGGAGCTCTGCGGCACGGCGGGCCGCGTCCTCGACGTGCACGCGGCCCTCGCCCGGCTCCGGGTACCAGGTACCGGGCCCCCAGAGCAGCCCGAACCGGAGCACGACCGCCTCGAGCCCGGACTCGAGTGCGCCGCGCTCGAGCGCCTCGACCGCCGCGCCACCCTCGCCTTCGAGCGGGAACGCGACGCTCTCGACGACCAGCCTCCTCGCGCCGGCGGCCCGCGCGGCGGCGACGACGTTCGCGCCGCCCTCGCGGCGGAGCCTCGCGTTGGCGGCAAAGTCCTGCCCCGCGAGGTCGGTCAGGAAGTTGACGACGAGCGCGGGCCGAACCTCCTCGGCGAGTCGCCGCAGCGCGTCCGCGTCGTAGGCGTCGCAGACGGCGCCGCGCGCGCCGTGCCGCTCGATGAGCGGCACCTTCCCGGCCGAGCGCGTGACGCCGACGGCGTCGCGTCCCGCGAGGTGCGGCAGCAGGTTCCGGCCGAGCACCCCGGTCGCCCCGAGGAGCAGGATGCTCACTCGAGGTCTTCGCGGAGCAGCCCGAACTGCACCGCGTCCTGCCACTCCCCGTGCCGCAGGTACGCCTTCCGCTTCACGCCCTCGCGCACGAACCCCGAGCGCTCCGCGTGCGCGATCGCGCGCTCGTTGAAGCCGTAGCAGGCGAGCTCGAGGCGGTGGTAGCCGAGCTCGAACAGCAGGTGGCGCTGCAGGAGTCGCGCGCCCTCGTCCGCGAGGCGGCGGCCGCGGAACGCCGGGTGCACCGCGAGCGCCTCGAGGTGCGCGATCCGGTTCGCCTCGCTGACCTGGTGGAAGCCCATCGTGCCGGCGCGCTCCCCGTCGACCTCGAGCACGAAGCGGCCGAACGCCTCAGGCTCGGCGAGCGAGCGCTCGACCTCCGCGCGCATCGCCTCCGCATCATGCGGGCGGCGCGGGCCGAGGAACGGGTCGACGCTCTCGTCGCCGTAGAGCTCGACGAGCCACTCGACGTCGTCGGCCGTCGCGCGGCGGAGCGTGATCATGCAGGCGACCGTACCGGGGCCGCGCGGCGTGCGCGCCGGAGCGCCGTGCCGGTGCCGAGCGCGACGCCCGCGAGGATCAGCGCCAGCCCGCCGAGCGCGGTGAGCCCCGCGCTCTCGCCGAGGAAGACCGCGCCATACCCGAGCGCGATCGGCGGGATCAGGTAGGTGACGAGCGACGTGTAGCCGGCGCCCGCGCTCGCGATCAGCGCGAAGTTGAGCAGGTATGCGAGCGCCGTCCCGATCACGCCGAGGACGGCGACGGACGCGAGCGCCTTCCAGCCGGGCGTGTGGCCGGGCGCCTGCGCGATCCCGAGCGGCGCCGCCGCGAGCGCCGCGACGGTCGACGTCCCCAGCGCGATCACCTGCGGCCGCGCCGTGCCGAGCAGCCGCCGCGTGAGCAGGCCGCCCGCGGCGTAGCAGACGGCCATCCCCACGACCGCGACGGCGCCGAGCACCTTGCCCTGCGGCTGCGCGCCGACGAGCAACGCCACGCCGACGAAGCCGATCGCGACGCCCAGCAGCTTGCGCCCGCCGACACGCTGCTCGTGGAAGAACGCGAACGCCAGCAGCGCGTTGAAGATCGGCACCGCCGCCTGGAGGATCGACGCGAGCCCCGAGGCGATGCGCGTCTCGCCCCACGAGAGCAGCCAGAACGGGACGGCGGTGTTGACGAGGCCGACGAGCACGAGCGCGCGCCAGTGCGCGCGCAGGTCGTGCGCCGTCACGCGGCCTCCGACCATCGCCGGCACGGCGACGGCGAGCACGACGGCGGCGAGACCGATGCGCGCGAAGATCAGCGTCGCCGGCTGGAGGTCGCGCACCGCGACCTTGATGAACATGAACGAGCTGCCCCAGATCAGGGCGAGCGCGATCAGCATCAGTCCGTTGCGACGGGCCACGTTCGTTGAAACGTAGTCGCCGCCCGTCCTGTGAGAGAGGCCGTCGGAGACCCCCGGTACACTGGCCCCCTGAGCCCGGTCGCAGAGCAGCCTCTCCACCGTGCACTCGGTCTCACCGACGGGGAGTTCGGCCGTATCTCGAGCCTACTCGGGCGCACGCCGAACGACTTCGAGCTGGCCGTTTTCTCGCTGCTCTGGTCGGAGCACTGCGGCTACAAGCACTCGGCGCCGCTGCTCCGCCGGCTGCCGTCGGCGGGGCCGCGCGTCCTCCAGGGACCGGGCGAGAATGCCGGCGTGATCGACCTCGGCGACGGCGTCGCGGTCGCGTTCAAGGTCGAGTCGCACAACCACCCGTCCGCGGTCGAGCCGTTCCAGGGCGCGGCGACGGGCGTCGGCGGCATCCTCCGGGACGTGGTCGCGATGGGCGCGCGGCCGGTCGCGTTGCTCGACGGCCTGCGCTTCGGCGCGCCCGACTGGCACTTCCGCCGCGCCGTCGCCGGCATCGGCCACTACGGCAACTGCGTCGGCGTCCCCACCGTCGGCGGCGAGTGCGCGTTCGACGAGGCGTACGCCGCGAACCCGCTCGTGAACGCGATGTGCGTGGGGCTGCTGCCGACCGAGCGGGTGCTGCGGGCGCGGGCGCAGGGCGTCGGCAACGCGATCGTCCTCTACGGCGCGTTCACCGGCCGCGACGGCATCGGCGGCGCCTCGGTGCTCGCCTCGCAGGACCTGGAGGGCTCCGACGAGAAGCGGCCGTCGGTCCAGATCGGCGACCCGTTCCGCGGCAAGGCGCTGATCGAGGTCTCGCTCGACCTGGTGGAGCGAGACCTGGTGCTCTCGCTCCAGGACTGCGGCGCCGCGGGGCTCGCGTCGTCGCTCTCGGAGATGGCGCGCGACGGGCTCGGCGTCGACGTCCACCTCGACCGCGTGCCGCTGCGCGAGCCGGATCTCGAGCCGTGGGAGATCATGATCTCCGAGTCGCAGGAGCGGATGGTGGCGGTCGTCGCGCCGGAGCGCGTCGACGACGTGCGCGCCGCCTGCGAGCGCTGGGAGCTGCCGTGCACGGTGATCGGCGAGGTCGCGCCCCACGGCGAGCTGCGCGCGTACTCAGACGGCGAGCTCGTCGGCGCGATCCCGGCGCAGCTGCTGACGGACGAGTGCCCCCGCTATGAGGTCGAGCGCGCGCCGCGCCTTGTGGAGCCCGCGCCGGTCGACCCGGTCAACGAGGAGCCGGAGACGTGGGTGTTCGAGCAGTACGACCAGCTCGTCGGCTCGCGCACCGTCCGCCGGCCGGGCCTCGACGCGGCCGTGCTGCGGCTCGACGGCGTGCGCGGGCTCGCGGTCTCGCTCGACGGGCCGCGCCTCGGCGAGCGCGACCCGTTCGCGGCGGGCTACGGCGCCGTCTACGACGCCGCGCTGAACGTCGCGTGCGCAGGCGGAGAGCCGCTCGCCCTCACCGACTGCCTCAACTTCGGCAACCCCGAGAAGCCCGAGATCGGCTGGGAGCTCGAGCAGGCGATCGAGGGGATCGCGCGCGCCGCCGAGGAGCTCGGCGTGCCCGTCGTCTCGGGGAACGTCTCGCTCTACAACGAGACCGGTGGCCGGCCGATCCCGCCGACGCCGGTCGTCGGCTGCGTCGGGCTCGTCCGCGACGTGACGCGCGTGCCGCGCGGCTGGCAGCCCGGCGACACCGTCTGGCTGCTGCGCGGCGCCGGCGCGGAGCTCGTGCGCTTCGTGTGGGAGAACTCCGGCCGCTTCTCGCTCGCGCACGACGTCTCCGACGGCGGCCTCGCCCGCGCGCTCCGCGACGCCTCCGCCTGGTCGGGCGTCGCGTTCGAGGCGGACGCGGACGGCGAGGGCGTCGTCGTCGCCGGCCGGGAGACGCCGGCCTGGCCCGACACGGTCGAGCTGGGAGTCGTGGCCTAGGTGTGCGGCGTCTTCGGCGTGCGCGCGCCCGGGCGCGACGTGGCGCGGCTCGCGTACTTCGGCCTCTACGCGCTCCAGCACCGCGGCCAGGAGTCGGCGGGGATCGCGGTCTCGGAGGCCGGCCGCCTGACCGCGCTGCGCGACCTCGGCCTCGTGCCGCAGGTCTTCGACGAGCGGAGCCTCTCGGGCCTCCACGGCGAGCTCGCGATCGGCCACACCCGCTACTCGACGACGGGCGCGAACGCGTGGGCGAACGCGCAGCCGCTGCTCCACCACGGCCGCGTACGCACCGTCGCGCTCGGCCACAACGGCAACCTCGTCAACGCCGCGGCGCTGCGCGACGAGGTCGGCAAGCGCCTCGCCTCCACCTCCGACTCCGAGGTGATCGCCGCGCTGATCGCCGACGACGACCGTCCGCTCGACGACGCGGTCGCCGCGACGATGGAGCGGCTCGAGGGGGCGGCGACGGTGGTCGGCCTCGCGGACGGGAAGCTGTTCGCGTTCCGCGACGCGCACGGCTTCCGGCCGCTCGTGCTCGGGCGCCTCGGCGACGACCCGGTCGTCGCCTCCGAGACGTGCGCGCTCGACCTGGTCGGCGCCGAGCTCGAGCGCGAGCTGGAGGCCGGCGAGCTCGTCGTCGCCGACGACGACGGCGTGCGGGTGACGCAGGCGCTGGAGCCGGCCGACGGCGGCGCGCTCTGCATCTTCGAGTTCTTCTACCTCGCCCGCCCCGACACGCGCCTCGAGGGCGTCGAGGTGCACGGCGCGCGCGTGCGCATGGGAGAGCGGCTCGCGGCGGAGGCGCCGGTCGAGGCGGACCTCGTCCTGCCGATCCCCGACTCGGGGACGCCCGCGGCGATCGGCTTCGCACGTGCGACGGGGATCCCGTTCAGCGAGGGGCTGATCAAGAACCGCTACGTGGGCCGCACCTTCATCCAACCCGAGCAGGGGATGCGCGAGCAGGGGATCCGGATGAAGTTCAACCCGCTCGCCGAGGTCGAGGGCAAGCGGCTCGTGGTCGTCGACGACTCGATCGTGCGCGGCTCGACCACGCGACAGATCGTCGCGATGCTGTTCGACGCGGGCGCCGCCGAGGTGCACGTGCGCGTGTCGTCGCCGCCGATCGTCTCGCCGTGCTTCTACGGGATCGACCTCGCGTCCGAGGACGAGATGATCGCCGCGCACG
>CAZBYA010000048.1:0-21728 GCA_964496175.1 uncultured Gaiellales bacterium
GGGGCGCGCGGTGCGCCCCGCCGGCGTCGTTCCGTGTCCTGCTATCGAGCCGTTACCCGACCGCCAGGGCGTTCAGGTCGGGCTCGCCGAAGTACGCGCTGTAGATCCAGTTGTGCACACGAGAGCTCACGAAGTAGCGGTTGTTCAAGATCTCGTACGGGACCCACGGAGCCCACTTCGACATGATCGTGTAGTCGAGCTTGGCGTACGCGTTCGCCCGAGCTGCGCCAGACAGCGCCGCCGCCTGGTCCATCATCGTGTTCAGCTGCGGGATGTTGATGTACGACATGTCGGTGTTGTTCTTGTCCTGGATCGACCGGCCGTCCATCAGCACGTTGATGTAGTCGAACGGGTCGAAGTAGTCGGCGCACCAGCCGGCACGAGCGATGTCGTAGGTGGTGCCCTTCGTCTCCAGGTTCGTGTAGTACACCGTGCCCGGCACGGGGACGTCCGTCGTCGAGAAGCCCATCTGCTTCAGGTTGTACTCGACAACCTGGGCGATGTTGACCGACGTCGGGCTCGTCGAGTGCACGACGTTGACGTTCTGGCCCTTCTCCGCGCCGCCCGCGACCTGCTTGGCCTTGGCGACGTTCGCGCCCGACCAGGCGTAGATCTTGTACGGCTTGTAGCCCGGGATGCCCGGCACCAGGATCTGGTCGGTGCGGGAGCCCGCGTACTTGCCGAGCAGGCGGAGGACCGCCGGGCGGTCGATGCCCCAGTTCGCTGCCTTGCGGGCCGCGACGTTCGAGAACGGCGCGCGGGCCGCGTTCAGCAGGAAGTAGATGACGCACGACGACGGGCCGACGAAGAAGCGGCCCTTGTTGACGCCGTACGACGAGCCGAGGCTCGCAGCAGCCGTCGAGGGCGCGCCGCTCATGTCGAAGTCCGTCTGGTCGGCCTTCGTCTGCAGCAGCGACTGGTCCTGGTTCGTGTTCGACGTGATCACGATCTGGTCCGGGTTCGCCGGCCGCGAGCCGTGGTAGTGCGGGTTCCGCTTCAGGATGGTCGTCTTGCCCGGGTCGCGCGCCGCGATGTAGTACGGGCCCGCGGACGGGTAGACGTTCAGACCGGTCGTCGTGTACGGCATGTTCGGCTTGACCGCGCCGAACCACTGCATCGACAGGTAGCTGGTGAACGTCGGGTTCGGGTGGGTCAGGTGGAACGTCAGCGTCAGCCCCTTCGCCGAGATGCCGGCGATGTGCTGCGTCTTGCCGGCGAGGAAGTCCTCACCGCCGACGACGACCTTCTGGAACTGGTCGTTGACGCCGTAGGGCGAGCCCATCTTCGGCGACAGGTTCCGCTCCCACGCCCGCTGCCAGGCAGCGGCCGTGACGGGCGTGCCGTCCGAGAACTTCAGGCCCGGCCGGATGTGGAACGTGTAGACGAGCCCGTTGCTCGAGACCGTCGGGAACGAGGTCGCCCCTTCCGGGTAGAGCACCGAGCCGGCCTGCCCGGACTTCTCCGGGAAGTTCACGAGCAGGATCTGCGTCGTGTACAGCAGCGTCCAGTCGTTCGTGACGTAGGCCAGGCCCGGATCGACCGTGTCGAAGTCGGTGTTCGACTGGTTGACCCGAAGCGTGCCTCCCTTCTTCACCACTGCCGACGCGTGCACCTGGGTCGCAGACGTGGCGACCCCCGTGGTGAGCGCGACGGCGAGCAGCGCGACTCCCGCCCCAGACAGGAGCAGAGAGAGCACTGGCTTCATGCGCATGTGTCTCCTTCCTTCCCTCGGAACAGCCCGCCCTGGCGAGCGGCGCCCCATGGTAAACAGTGCGGATACGTACTGCAAACAGCGGGTTACGAGCATTTAGACGGTGGTCTGGCGGCCGAAGTTAGTGGTGCGGAGCGCCGGGCTCGGGTGGGTGGAGGTGCTTCGGCGGGGCCCCCGTCAGCCCGGTCGCCGGCGGCGCGAAGGTCGTCGCCATGCGGCCCGAGCGGTGGGCGCCGCCGCAGGCGGCGAGGCATGGGAGCGCGAGCACCAGGACGACGCTAGAGGCGCGCGCGCGGGTCGAAGGCATCCCGGAGGCCGTCGCCCAGCAGGTTGAAGGCGAGCGTCGTGAGCAGGATGCAGAGGCCGGGCCAGACCATCAGCCAGGGCTGGGTCAGGTAGTACTGCGGCGCACCCGCGAGGATGTTGCCCCAGCTCGCCGTGGGCAGCGGGATGCCGAGGCCGAGGAACGAGAGGCCCGCCTCGGCGATGATGTTCTGGGCGACGATCAGGGTCGAGTAGACGATGATCGGCGCCACCAGGTGCGGCAGCAGGTGCGAGCGCATGATCCGGAAGTCGCCCGCGCCGGTCATCCGCGCCGCCTCGATGAACTCCTTCTCGCGCAGCGACAGCACGACGCTGCGGATGATGCGCGCCGGGTAGAACCAGCCGAACAGCGCGAAGATCAGGACGAGGGTGAAGACGCCCTTCGAGAGCACGCCGCCGAAGGTGACGGCGTTCAGGGCCGGCCCGGCGGCGATCTCGACGGCGACGATGAAGAGGAGCAGCGGGAAGACCATCACCATCTCGATCAGGCGCGAGACGACCGTGTCGACCCAGCCGCGGAAGTAGCCGGCGAGGAGGCCCATGATCACGCCCAGCCCGACGGAGCAGATGGTCGCCAGGAGCGCCACCTCGAGCGACGTCTGGGCGCCGTAGAGCAGGCGCAGGAAGAGGTCGTGGCCGAGCGCGCCGTCGCCGCCGAGGATCAGCAGCGTGTTGGCGAAGTGGCCGTTGTGGCACAGGTTCGGCGCGGCGTCGCAGCTCGCGCCCGGGTAGGGCGCGGTCGAGATGTGCGTCCAGGGGCCGACCGGGGTCAGCGTGTTCTGGTCGACGCCGTTGGCGAAGATGTCGTTCGGGCCGTGGCCGAGCAGCCGCGCCGCGATCGTCGCCCCGATGAACGCGGCGAGCAGCAGGAAGACGACGAAGCCGCCGCTGACGAGGGCCAGCTTGTCGCGCTTGAAGCGGAGCCAGACGCCCTCCCAGTAGCCGCGCGCCTTGACGGCCGTCTCGGCGCCCGGCTCCAGCCCCGGCTCGACCCCGCCGCCGAGGACGTCGGTCGCGTCGTCGAGATGTGACCCGGTGGCCGTCACGCGGGCGCAAGCGTAGCGGTTTTCCGCACAGGCATCGATCGCTCAGACGACATTTCCGTCGGTTGGTTAGCCCGAGAGCGCGTCGGCGCCGGCGACCACTTCGAGGATCTCCTGCGTGATCTCCGCCTGGCGCGCCCGGTTCATCGCGAGCGTCAGGCTGTCGATCAGCTCGCCGGCCGCTTTCGAGGCGTTGCGCATCGCGGTCATGCGGGCGCCCTGCTCGGACGCGGCCGACTCGAGCAGCGCCCGGTAGAGCTCCGTCTCGACGTAGACGGGCAGCAGCCGCGCGAGGATCTCCTCCGGCTCCGGCTCGTAGATGAAGTCCGGGTGTGCGATCTCGGGGCGCGTGACGTCCTCGTCCTCGGGCCGCTCCAGCAGATCCTGCGGGATCGGCAGCACGTCGCGCACCGTCACCTTCTGGACGAGCGGCGACACGAACGCGTTGTAGACGACGACGACGCGGTCGACGCGGCCGGTGACGTACGCCTCGGCCAGCGCGTGCGCCATCGCCTGCGCGTCGCTGTACGAGGGCCGGTCGCTGAACCCCGTCCACGCCTCCGCCACCTCGAGCCGGCGGAAGCGCAGCGTCGACGCGGCCTTCTTCCCCGAGGAGAAGAACAGCACCTGCTGCCCGCCCGCCTGCGCCTCGCGCATCAGGGCGAGCGAGCGCCGCAGGACCTGCGCGTTGAAGGCGCCGGCGAGGCCGCGGTCGCCCGTCACCGGCACGATCGCCACCGCGCGCACCTCGTCCCTGCGCTCGAGCAGGGGCAGCCGCACGGCGCCCGCGGCCTGCGAGACGCCCGCCATCAGCTCGAGCATCCGGTCGGCGTACGGCCGCATCGACTCGATGCGGGACTGCGCGCGCCGCAGCCGCGCCGAGGCGACGAGCTCCATCGCGCGCGTCAGCTTGCGCGTGTTGGTGATCGAGCGGACGCGCCGCTTCAGGTCCTGGACCGAGGCCAACTACGCGGCCTCGCGGCTGTCGGAGGTCTGGAACATGCCCTTCGCCTTCTCGATCTCGCCGTTCAGCCGCTCGGTCACCTCGTCGCCCAGGTCGCCGCTCTCCTTGATCTGCTTGTAGACGGAGCCCTCGGCCCGCAGCGCCTCGCGCAGCTCGTCCTGGAAGCGCGGGACATCCACGGTCGGGATGTCGTCGAGGTAGCCGTTGACGCCCGCGTAGAGCGCGACCACCTGCTCCTCCATCGGCCACGGCTGGTACTGCGGCTGGTTGAGCGTCGCGACCATCTTCTCGCCGCGGTTCAGCGCGGCCTGGGTCGCCTGGTCGAGCTCGGAGCCGAACTGCGCGAACGCCTCCAGCTCGCGGTACTGCGCCAGGTCGAGGCGCAGCCGGCCGGCGACCTTCTTCATCGCCTTCGTCTGCGCCGAGGCGCCGACGCGCGACACCGAGGTGCCCACGTTGACCGCCGGCCGGACGCCGGAGAAGAAGAGGTCGGACTGGAGGAAGATCTGCCCGTCCGTGATCGAGATCACGTTCGTCGGGATGTAGGCGGAGATGTCGCCCGCCTGCGTCTCGATGATCGGCAGCGCGGTCAGCGAGCCGCCGCCCTCCTCGTCGCTGAGCTTGCACGCGCGCTCCAGGAGGCGCGAGTGCAGGTAGAAGACGTCGCCCGGGAACGCCTCGCGGCCCGGCGGGCGGCGCAGCAGCAGCGACAGCTGCCGGTACGCGTCGGCCTGCTTCGTCAGGTCGTCGTAGATGATCAGCGCGTCCTCGCCCTTGTAGAGGAAGTACTCGCCCATCGCGCACCCGGCGAACGGCGCGATCCACTTGATCGGCGCCGCCTCCGACGCCGCCGCCGTCACGACCGTCGTGTACGCCATCGCGCCGGCCTCGCGCAGCCGCTCGACGACCTGCGCCACCGTCGAGGCCTTCTGCCCGATCGCGACGTAGATGCACTTCACGTTCTGGTCGTGCTGGTTCAGGATCGTGTCGATCGCGATCGCGGTCTTGCCGGTGGAGCGGTCGCCGATGATCAGCTCGCGCTGCCCGCGGCCGACGTTCGTCATCGAGTCGATCGCCTTGATGCCGGTCTGGAGCGGCTGCTTCACCGGCTGGCGCTTGACGACGCCCGGCGCCTTCCACTCGACGGGCCGGCTCTCGCTCGCCTCGATCGGCCCCTGGCCGTCCAGCGGGTTCCCGAGCGGGTCGACGACGCGCCCGAGCAGGCCCTCGCCGACCGGCACCGACGCGACCTTGCCGGTGCGCCGCACCGGCTCGCCCTCCTTGACCTTGTCCCACTCGCCGAAGAGCGCCGCGCCGACGTTGTCCTCCTCGAGGTTGAACGCGAGGCCGGTCACCCCGTGCTCGAGCTCGAGCATCTCGAGCGCGAGGCAGTTCTCGAGCCCGTGGATGCGGGCGATGCCGTCGCCGACCTGGAGCACCGTGCCGACCTCGGCGAGGTTGGTCTCGACGTCGAACTTCTCGATGCGTTCCTTGAGGATGGAGGTGATCTCTTCCGGGCGCAGCTTCACTGGTTCAGCTCCTTGCGGTCGCGAGGTCGTTGCGTAGTCGTTCGAGGCGCCCGCGCACGCTCGCGTCGAGCCTCATCGAGCCGGCCTGGAGGACGACGCCCCCGATCAGGTCCGGGTCCACCTTGCGCGAGGCCTGGACCTTGCGGCCCGAGGCCTGCTCGATCCGGCCGAGGATGCGGCCGAACTCCTCGTCGGAGAGCTCGTGCGCGGTCGTCAGCTCGACGTCGAGGATGCGCTCCTCGGCGGCGACGAGCGCGTCGAGCTCGGCCACGATCTCCTGGAGCTCCGCGGCGCGTCCCTTCTCCGCGAGCAGGCGGAGGAAGTTGACGACCAGCTCGTCGGAGCCCTCGGCGACGCGCGCGAGCACGTCGCCCTTCACGCGCGAGTCGATCTCCGGGTTCGCGAGCAGCGCGTGCAGGTCCGCCACGTCGGCGGCCGCGTCGCGGAGCTGCCCCAGCTCGGAGTGCACGTCGGCGAGCTTCCCCTCCGCCTGCGCGGCCTCGAAGAGCGCGCGCGCGTAGATGCGGTGGGCGACGGCTACGACCGGCTCCCTTCGAGCTCGGAGAAGTCGATCTCGGCGAGCGCCTCGTCGATCAGCCGCTGCTGGTCGGCGGAGGTGAGCGACTTGCGCGTGATCTTCTCGGCGGCGAGCAGGCTGAGCTTGCCGACCTCGTCGCGGATCTCGCCCAGCGCCTGGTGCGTCGCCTGCTCGATCTGGCGGCGCGTCTCCTCGAGCCGGCGCTGGCGGTCCTCCTCGGTCTCCGCGCGGACGCGCTCGCGCTGCGCGTCGGCGACGCGCCGCGCCTCGACGAGGATCTCCTCCGCCTCCGACTTCGCCTGGCCGATCAGCTTGCGGTGCTCGTCGAGCAGATGGCGCGCCTCGTCGCGGGCGCGGTCGGCCTCGGCGATCGACTCCTCGATCCGGCGCCGGCGCGCGTCGATCGTCTGCTGGATCTGGCCGAAGGCGAAGCGCTTCAGCACGAACAGGACGACCAGGAAGCAGACGATCGTCCAGATCATCAGGCCCGGCGTGACCTGGATGAGGGGGTTGGTCGCCAGCATCTCCCTAGACCAGGACGTACGCGAGGATCGAGCCGAGCAGGCCGTAGAACACGACCGCCTCGGTGAGGGCGAAGCCGAGCCACTGGATCCCCTGCAGCTCGCCGCGCAGCTCCGGCTGGCGGGCGACCGACTGGATCATCGAGCCGAAGATGTTCCCGATGCCGACACCGGCGCCGAGCGCGCCCAGACCGACGCCGAGCGCGAGGCCGATCGCCTTCCCGGCGTGCGTGATCGGCGAGTTCGAGGCGGCACTGGCAATCAGGTGGAACATGCGATCTCCTTAGTGTTCGGGCTCGATTGCCGAGCCGATGTAGATGGCGGACAGGGCGGCGAAGATGAACGCCTGGATGCCGACGACGATGATCACCTCGAAGAGGTAGAAGAGGATCCCGACCGGGACGACGACCACCGCGAGCACCAGGTTCTGCAGGATGAAGAGCAGCCCGATGAACGTGAGGATCAGGATGTGCCCCGCCAGCATGTTCGCGAAGAGTCGGACGGAGAGCGAGATCAGGCGCATGAACTGGCCGAGGATCTCGAGCGGCACGATCAGCGCGAGCAGCGGCTTCGGCGCCTCGGGGATCCAGCTCTTGAAGTAGCGGACGGGGCCGTTCCAGCGCACGCCCTCGACGTGCGTGAAGACGAACGTCAGCAGGGCGAGCGCGAGCGTCACCGAGAGCGAGCTCGTCGCGGCGTAGATGCCCCAGGTGGGCACGTGGTGCCAGGTCTCGCCGGTCAGCGGCAGCGGGATGAAGCCGATCAGGTTGACCATGAAGATGAAGAGCAGGAGCGTCGCGACGTACGGGAACCACAGGCCCATCGCCTTCGACGGCAGCCCCTGCTCCGCGATCTGCGTCTGGGCGACGTCGTAGGCGAGCTCGCCGAGCGTCTCCCGGCGGCCGGGCGCCTTGGCGAGCCGCGAGCGCATGAAGAAGAGGCCGAAGAGGATCGTCAGCGCGCTCCCGAGCATCAGGTAGACGACCGCCTTCGTGATCGAGAGGTCGAGCGGGCCGAGGTGGATGGGGATCCAGTCCTTCTGCTCGAACTCCTTCGTCGGGTCGAACGACCCGCGGGCGAACGCGTTCGCGGGGAGCAGGAGCACGAAGCCCGTCACGGCGATCAGCGCCCGCTTCACCGCGCCGCCGCCTTCGGGCCGGAGTAGTAGGCGACGATCGACAGCCCGAGCGTCGCCGAGTACCCGGCCGCGTACGTCAACGCGGCGGCCAGCCCGAGCCATTTGTCGGAGACAGCGACGGCGAACACGACGACCATCACGCCGATTGCGCGAAAGAGCATCCCGAAAGCGACCACGCCTGCGGCGGCGAGGTTACCCGTCCGCGCCCGCAGCCGCGTCAGCAGCCAGCCGAGCCCCTCGGAGCCGGCCCAGAGCACGGCGCCGATTCCCCAGCCGGTCACCCGCCAGCCGGCGAGCAGGAAGACGGGGAGCGCGAGCGCGACGACGAACGCCCCGGCGATCGCGGGCAGCAGGGTCGGCGGGGCCGTGCGCGGCTCTGTCCAGGCGGGCATCGGGTTCAGACGTTGCGGTACTTGATCACGGTGGCGGCGACGCCGACGGGGACCCCGACGACGGCTCCGGCGGCGAGCCCATAGCCGAGGTTCCCGATCGCCCAGCCGAGCAACGTGCCCGCGACGATGCACGCGGCGGTGAATCCGATCAGCACGCTGCCGGCCCCGGCGAGGGAGAACGTCGGTCCCTGGGGCTGCACCGCGCGGGAGCATACCAGCCTTTGTGACACCGGTTTTGCCCACAGGATGCGGGGCTATCGTGCCGCTTGTGACGCGTCCCCGGCTGGTGCTCCTGCACGGAAGCGTGACGAACGCGTCTCGTTCCTGGGGGCGCCAGCGGCCGCTCGCCGAGCGCTACGAGCTCGTGCTGCCGAACCGCCCCGGCTTCCCGCCGGGACCGCCCGTCGAGCGGGTCGACTGGGAAGGCGACGCGGCCTGGCTGGAGGGGATCGTCGAGCCGGGCGACCACCTCGTCGCGCACTCCTACGGCGGGGTAGTCGCGCTCGCCGCGGCGCCGTCCCTGGAGCTCGCGTCGCTGACGGTGATCGAGCCGCCGGCGTTCGCCGTCGCGCGCGGGCACCCGGCGGTCGAGGCGTGGCTCGAGGGCGCGGCCGCGCTCCCGCGGCACTCCGTGCGCGCCCATGTCGAGGCGTTCCTGGCGCACGTCGGCGCGTCGTTCCCGCTGCCCGAGCCGCTGCCGGACGACCTGCGGCAGGGCGCCGAGGCGTTCTACGGCGAGCGTTGGACGACGGACGCGGAGCTGCCGCTCGCGCCGCTCCCCTACCCCGTCCTGGTCGTCACCGGTGCGCACGAGCCGGCCTTCGAGGCGATCGGCGACGCGCTCGAGCGCGGCCTGCACGCACGGCGGGTCGTGCTGCCGGGCGCCGGCCACGCGGTGCAGCTCGCGCCCGGGTTCAACGAGGCGCTCGAGGCGTTCCTCGCCGGTGGTTGACGCCGTCGTCGTCGGCGCCGGCCACAACGGCCTCGTCGCCGCCAACGTCCTCGCCGACGCGGGCTGGTCGGTGCGCGTCGTCGAGGCCGACGAGGAGGCCGGCGGCGCCGTGCGCTCCGGCGAGCTCGTCGAACCGGGCTTCGTGCACGACCGCTTCAGCTCGTTCTACCCGCTCGGCGCCGCGTCGCCCGTCTTCCGCGCGCTCGGCCTGGACGTCCCGTGGCGGCACGGGCCGCTCGTGCTCGCCCACCCCGCGCCGGACGGGACGTGCGCCGTGCTCGAGCGCGGGCCCGACCCGCTCTGGGAGCGCGTCGAGCCGGCCGTGCTGCACGGGCTCGTGACGCCCTTCCCGCAGGTACGGTCGCTTCGCCTCGCGCCGCACCTCGCGCAGCTGCTTCGCCTGCCGCGGGACGGGCTCGAACGCCGGATCCTCGTCGGCAACGCGCTGCACACCGACGCGCCGCCGCGCTCGCTCGCGGGGCGGTTCTTCGGCGCCGTCTTGACCGGCTTCGGACGCAGACACGGCTACCCGTGCGTCGCCGGTGGCTCAGGGCGCCTGACGCAGCTGCTCGTCGAGCGCGCGCTCGCGCGCGGCGTCGAGCTGCGGCTCGGCGAGCGCGTCGAACGGCCGCCGCGGGCGCGGCGCGCGGTCCTCTACGCCTGCGACGTCTGGGAGGCGGCGCGCATCCTGGGCGGACGCTCGCGCGTGACGCCCGACCCTGCGACGCTGCGCGTCGACTGGACGCTCGACGGGCCGGTGCCGTGGGCGGCGGAGCCGGCGCGGGGGGCGCCCGTCGTCCACGTCGGCGGCCCGGGCGCGTTCACGATCTTCGGGCAGTACTCCCTGGCCGACCCCACCCGCGCGCCGGCCGGCAAGGAGACGGCGTGGGCGTACTCGCACGACCTGCGCGAGGCGGAGGAGATCGAAACGCAGGTCGAGACGCTCGCGCCCGGGTTCCGCGCGCTCGTCCGCGCCCGTCGCATCGAGCTGCTGCCGCCGGGCCGGCTGAACGGCGGCACCGCGCGGGCGCGCAACCAGCTGGTGCTCCGGCCGCGCTTCGGCCGCCCCGGGCTCGGCGGCGGCCGCTACCTGGCCTCGTGCTCGGCGCACCCGGGCGGCGGCGTCCACGGCGGGCCGGGCTGGATCGCGGCTCAGGCGGCGCGCGACGCCGACTCGCGGCGGCGGCGGGCGCGCGGCGTCTGCAGCTTGACGATCTCCAGCAGCACCACGACGTAGACCGAGAACGCGAGCGCGAGCACGGCGGCGCCGACGTCGATCGCGATGTGCGGCACGCTCCACACGCCGTGGTGGCGCGGCGGCGCGAAGTGCGTGGCGAGCGCCGCGAGCGCGAGCGTCAGGCACCACGCCCACAGGTGGAAGACGGCGCGGCGCTGCGAGAAGCCGATGCGCATGAAGCGGTGGTGCAGGTGCCGCGCGTCGGCGGCGTAGATCGGCTGGCCGGCGCGCAGCCGCTTCGCGACGACGAACGACGTGTCGAGCACCGGCACCGCGAGCACGAGCAGCGGCAGGACGAGCGTCGCCAGGGCGGCGGTCTTCAGGAGCCCCTGGACCGAGATCGCCCCCAGCGTGAATCCGAGCAGCAGCGCCCCGGAGTCGCCCATGAAGATCCGCGCCGGGTAGAAGTTGTGGCGGAGGAAGCCGACGCACGCGCCGGCGACGATCGCCGCGAGCACGGCCGCCGCGATCTCGGCGCGCGCGAGCTCGATCACGCAGAAGGTCGCGCCCGAGATCGCGCACACGCCCGCAGCCAGGCCGTCCAGCCCGTCGAGGAAGTTGACCATGTTCATCAGCGCGACGATCCCGAGCACGGTCAGCGAGACGCCGAGCCACGCCGGCAGGACGAGGCGGCCGGTGAAGAACGTGAACGTGTGCACGTACACGCCGAAGCCGGTCGGGATCGCGGCGGCGAGCACCTGCCCGCCGAGCTTCTGCCACCACGTCAGGTGGCGGAAGTCGTCGATCGCGCCGACGGTCGTCGCGACCGCCGCGCCGAGCACGACGCCGCGCATGCCGCCGCCGAGCGGCAGGAAGGCGAGCGCCGGGACGAGCACGCCGAGGAAGAGGGCGAGGCCGCCGAAGCGGGGCACGGTGGGCCGGGCCCGCGCCTCCTCGGCCGGGCGCTCGACCAGGCGCAGGTAGCGCGCCGCCTGCCCGACGGCAGGCGTCAGCGCGAGCACGATCGCCAGCGCGGCGGCGGCGCCGTACAGCACCTCGAGGTGGTCGGTCAGCTGTCGCCAGACCACGACGTCCCCCTACTTCGTGCCGTAGAGCCGGTCTCCCGCGTCGCCGAGACCGGGGACGATGTAGCCCTTCTCGTTCAGCGCGCGGTCGATCGCCGCGACGACGATCCGGACGTCCGGGTGGGTGTCCTGGATGTTCTTGATCCCCTCGGGCGCCGCGATGATCGAGATCAGGCGCACGCTCGTCGCCCCGGCGTCCTTCACGAGCCGCACCGCGTGCGCGGTCGAGTTGCCCGTCGCGAGCATCGGGTCGAGCAGGATCACGTCGCGCTCCGCCACGTCCTGCGGCAGCTTCACGTAGTACTCGACGGGCTGGAGCGTCTCCTCGTTGCGGTAGAGGCCGATGAAGCCGACGCGCGCGCCCGAGATCAGGTCGAGCACGCCGTCGAGCATTCCCAGGCCCGCGCGCAGGATCGGGCAGACCGCGACCTTCTTCCCGGAGATGCGCGGCATCGCCGCCACCTCGAGCGGCGTCTCGATCTCCACCTCCTCCGTCGGCAGGTCCTTCGTCGCCTCGTAGGTGAGGAGGAGCGTCACCTCCTCGACCAGCTTGCGGAAGTGCACCGTCGGCGTGTCCTTGTCGCGCAGGTAGGACAGCTTGTGCTGCACCAGGGGGTGCCTGACCTCGGTGACGCTCACGGTGCCGCGCGGTACTCGGTGTAGCCCCGGAACCCCGGGTACAGCGGCCGCTTCTCGCAGAGCGCGAGCGCGCGGCCGCGCAGCGCGTCGACGTCGGCGCCCTCCTGGAGCGCGCCGGCGATGATCGCCGCCACCTCGCCGAAGTCGGCCTCGTCGAAGCCGCGCATCGTCGCCGCGGGCGTGCCGAGCCGGACGCCCGAGGCGACCATCGGCGGGCGCTCGTCGAACGGCACCGTGTTGCGGTTCGCGGTCAGCCGGCAGTCCTCGAGCCTCTCCTGCGCCGCGAGGCCCGTCCACTCCGTGTTGCGCAGGTCGAGCTGCACGAGGTGCGTGTCGGTGCCGCCGGTGAGGACCTCGAAGCCCCCCTCGATCAGGCCGGTCGCGAGCGTGTCGGCGTTCGTCCGCACCTGTCGCTGGTAGTCGCGGAACGCGTCCGTCATCGCGATCTTGAAGCACGCCGCCTTCGCCGCGATCGTGTGCATCAACGGGCCGCCCTGCATGCCGGGGAAGTTGGCGCGGTCGAGCTTCGTCGCGTGCTCCTCCTTGCAGAGGACGAAGCCCGCGCGCGGGCCGGCGAGCGTCTTGTGGGTCGTCGACGTGACGAAGTCGCAGTGCGGCACTGGGCTCGGGTGGATGCCCGCGGCGACCAGCCCCGAGAAGTGCGCCATGTCGCACATCAGCAGCGCACCGACCTCGTCCGCGATCTCGCGGAAGCGGTCGGCCTCGACCGTGCGCGGGTACGCGGAGCCGCCGCACACGATCAGCTTCGGCTGCACCTCCTTCGCCTGGGCGAGCACCTCGTCGTAGTCGACGGTCATCGTCTCGCGCGAGACGCCGTAGTGGTGGAACTCGTAGAGCTTCCCGGAGAAGTTGACCTTCAGGCCGTGCGTCAGGTGGCCGCCGTGGTCGAGCGAGAGGCCGAGCACGCGGTCGCCGGGCTTCAGCACCGCGAAGTAGACGGCCATGTTCGCGGGCGCGCCGGCGTGCGGCTGGACGTTCGCGTGCTCGGCGCCGAACAGCTCCTTCGCGCGGCTGCGGGCGAGCTCCTCGATCTCGTCGACGACCTCGCAGCCGCCGTAGTAGCGCTTGCCGGGATAGCCCTCGGCGTACTTGTTGGTCGGCACCGACCCGACGGCCTCGAGCACGCTCGGCCAGGTGAAGTTCTCCGACGCGATCAGCTCGATCTGGCCGCGCTGCCGCTCGAGCTCGCGGCCGAGCAGCTCGGCGATCTCGGGATCGACCTCCGCGAGGCCTGCCGCCCTCAGCTCGTTGAACGTCTGCTGCGCGACCGCCACCGGGGCATCGTAACCTCCCCGTGGGACGCGCTCTGGCCGGACGGCTAGGCCGCGAGGACCGAGCGGACGCGCTCGATCGCCTCGGCGGCCGAGGCGATCCCGTCGCGGATCACGTACGGCTCGGGGCCGGTGAAGTCGATCACGGTCGACGGCGTCCCCGGCAACCGGCCGGCGTCCACGACCGCGGCGCACGCCTCGCGGATCCGCTCCGGCACGTCCTCGAGCGCCGCCGGGTTGGGGCCGCCCGGATCGTTCGCGCTCGTCGCCATCACGCAGCCCACGGCGTCCAGCACCTGGGCCGAAACGCCGGTCAGCTCCGGGACGCGGACGCCGATCGCGTCGGTCCGCGTCCCCGCCAGCCACCGGAAGCGGCGCGCGGGATTCGGCAGCACGAGCGTGTACGGGCCCGGCAGCAGCGACCGCACGATCGTGCCGGCGCGGCCGCGCAGCTCCGGCACGCACTCGAAGAGCATGTCGACGCTCCCCGCGAGCAGCGCCGTCGGCTGGAGCTCCGAGCGTCCCTTCAGCTGGTAGAGGCGCAGCGCGTGCTCCTCCCGGTAGGCCGACGTGACCAGCCCGTAGACGGTGTCGGTCGGCAGCAGGACCGGGCTGCCGGAGCGGATCGCGGTTATCGCCTGTCCAACGGGGTCGCCCCCCATCGCCCCTCCAGGACCCGCTGCCGCCCCGCCAGGTCCTCGCTCGTTGTCAGCGCTGTGTACCCAAGATTCTCCAGGCTAGTCCCGACATCCTGCGCGCGGCCCTCGTGCACCTCGAGCACGAGCCAGCCGTCGAGCACCTCGCGCGCGGCCGCCGCGAGCCGCTCCGTCTGCCCCTCGTCGACGAGCGCGAGCCTCGGCTCCCAGTCGCGGACCTCCGGGTCCAGGCCGTCGAGCTCGTCCGCGAGGACGTACGGCGGGTTCGAGACGACCAGGTCGAACGGGCCGGCGAGGCCTGCGAGCAGGTCGCCCTCGCGGAGCTCGACGTCGAGCCCACTCGCGGCCGCGTTCTCGCGCGCGAGCGCGAGCGCCTCCGGCGACGCGTCGGTCGCGCACACATGCGCGCCCGGGAGCTCGCGCGCGAGCGACAGCGCGATCGCGCCGGTGCCGGTGCCGACGTCGACGACGCGCGGTCGCTCGACGCCGGCGAGCAGCGCGAGGCAGCGCTCGACCACGACCTCGGTCTCCGGCCGCGGCACGAGCGCACGCGCGTCCGTCTTCAGCGTCAGCCTGCGGAAGTCCCAGTCGCCGAGGACGTACGCCAGGGGCTCCCTGCGGCCGCGACGCTGGACGAGCGCGCGTGCGGCGGCCCGCTCCGCCTCTGTCAGCGGACGGTCGTGCTGCGTGTACAGCTCGATCCGCTCGAGCCCGAGCGCCCGCGCCAGCAGCAGCTCGGCGTCGACGCGCGGGCTGGCGACGCCGCGCGCGGCGAGGTACTCGGTGGCTCCGCGCAGGACCTCGCCGAGCGTCACCGCTCGAGCGCTCGCCGCCGCTCGTCGGCGGTCAGCGCGTCGGTGAACTCGTCGAACGCGCCGGCCATCACCTGCTCGAGCGGCACGTTCAGCTTGATCCGGTGGTCGGTGACGCGGTTCTGCGGGAAGTTGTAGGTGCGGATCTTCTCGGCGCGCGCGCCCGTGCCGACCTGCGCGCTCCGCGCCGCCGCCTGCTCGGCCGCCTGCCGCTCGCGCTCCGCCTCGAAGAGGCGCGCGCGCAGCACGCGCATCGCCTTCTCGCGGTTCTGCAACTGCGAGCGCTCGTCCTGCATCGCGACGACGATCCCGGTCGGGAGGTGCGTGATCCGCACCGCGGAGTCGGTCGTGTTCACCGACTGCCCACCCGGGCCGGAGGAACGGAACACGTCGATCTTCAGGTCCTTCTCGTCGACGGCGACGTCGACGTCCTCCGCCTCCGGCATCACCGCGACGGTCGCCGTCGACGTGTGGATGCGGCCCGCGGACTCCGTCTCCGGCACCCGCTGCACGCGGTGCGTCCCGCCCTCGAACTTGAAGATCGAGTACGCGCCGTCGCCCTTGATCGCGAACACGCCCTCCTTCAGGCCGCCGCCGTCGTTCGGCGTCGCCTCGAGCTGCTCGAACCGGTACCCGCGCCGCTCCGCGTAGCGCTGGAGCATCCGCTGGAGCTCCTGCGCCCACAGCGCCGCCTCGTCGCCGCCGACTCCCTGCCGGATCTCGACGATCACGTCCTTGTCGTCCGCCGGGTCGCGCTCGGCGAGCGCGAGCTTCAGCTCCTCCTCGAGCCGCGCCACCTCCGCCTCGTAGTCGGCCACCATCTCCTGGAGCTCCGCGTCGCCGCGGGCCGCGTCGAGGTCGGCGCGCGCCTGCTGCCACTCCCGCGCCAGCCGGTGCGGCTCCTCGAGCTCCTTCAGGCGCCGGCCGACGTCGGCCGCCTCGCGGTGGTCGTTGTAGACGGCAGGGTCCGACATGCGCTCCTGCGCCTCGGCGTAGGAGCGCTCCAGCTCCGCGATCAGGTCGTCGAGGGCCGCCATCGCGGCCCCACGTTAGCTCGCGAGCTGCGCGTCGAGGCTGACGTCGGGCACGCCGGCGAGCGCCTTCGACACGGGGCAGTTCTGCCGCGCGCCCTCGGCCGCCTCGCGGAAGGCGTCGGCGTCGAGACCGGGGACGGTGCCGCGCACGGTCAGCGCGCCGCGCACGATCCCCTCGCCCGGCTGGAAGGTCACGGTCGCGGACGTCTCGAGCCGCTCCGGCGGGTTGCCCGCCTTCGCCAGGCCGCTCGAGAGCGCCATCGCGAAGCACGACGCCCAGGCGGCGGCGAGCAGCTCCTCGGGGCTCGTCCGGCCGTTGGGCTCCTCCGAGCGCGACGGCCACGACACGTCGAGCGCCGGCAGGGCGCCGCTCGTCACCGTCTCGATCGTCCCGCTCCCGTTCATCAGGTCGCCCTGCCACACGACCTCGGCCTTCCGGTCGGTCGCCACTACGCCATCACCTCCACACGTCGGTCCGCCGGTTGCAGCCGGCCCTCGAGCTCCAACACTTCCCGCAACGCCCGGATGGACACCTCGAGCTGGTCGAGGGTCGGCTCGCGCGTCGTCAGCCGCTGCAGCCAGAGCCCGGGCGCGAGCAGCGTCATCAGCACGGCGTTGTCCTGGTGCCTGCCGGCGAACCGGATCAGCTCGTACGCGATCCCGGCGATCACCGGCAGCAGCACGACGCGGCTGACGATCAGCCAGTACCACGCGGGCCGGCCGAGCAGCGCGTAGACGAACACGCCGACCACCATCACCCACAGCAGGAACGCCGTGCCGCAGCGCGGGTGGATCAGCGAGTAGCGCTGCGTCACCTCCGGCGTCAGCTCCTCGCCCGCCTCGTACGCGTTGATCGCCTTGTGCTCGGCGGCGTGGTACTGGAAGACGCGCCGCAGCGACGGGATGAAGCTCAGGATCGTCAGGTAGGCGACGAAGACGGCGACGCGGACGAGGCCCTCGACGAGCACGAACCAGCCGCCGTTCCGGATCGGCAGCAGGTCGGTCAGCAGCGCCGGACCGACCTTGAAGATCATCACGGCGAAGCCGATCGCGACGAGGAAGGCGAACGCGAGCGCCCAGCGGCCGATCTCGGCCGGCTCGGCGTCGCCCTCCTCCTCCTCGGCGGCCGCGTACGTGGCGGAGACGCCGAGCGCGCGGAACCCGATCGCCAGGCTCTCGCCGAGCGCGACGACGCCGCGCACGACCGGCAGGCGGAGCGACCAGTGGCGCGCGGCGAGCGGGTCGATCGGCTTCGCGACGTGCGCGATCTCGCCGTCGGGCTTGCGCACGGCGACCGCCCAGTTGCGCGGTCCGCGCATCATCACGCCCTCGAGGACGGCCTGGCCGCCGATGGCCGACGCCATCGTCCTAGGAGCGGGCCCGGCCGGCCTTCTCGAGCCGCCGCTGGAACCGCTCGACGCGCCCGCCCGTGTCGACGAGCTTCTGCTTGCCCGTGTAGAACGGGTGACACGCAGAGCAGATCTCGACGTGCAGCTCGGGCTTCGTGGAACGCGTCGTGAACGTGTTCCCGCACCCGCAGTGCACGGTGGCGAGGACGTACTCGGGATGGATCTCGGCCTTCATGGCCGGGCCAGGATAGCAGCGGCCGTCTGGGCGGCGACGTTGCCTCCGGAGACGACGAGCACCGGTCGTTCCGCCTGCACCCTGCCGCTGAGCCACGCCGCGGCGGCGACCGCGGCGGCGGGCTCGACGGCGAGCTTGACGCGTTCGTACAGGAAGCGGAACGCGTGCTCGATCTCCTGCTCGCTCACGAGGTGGCGCTCGACGTCCTTGCAGATCCGGAGCGGGAGCGCCCCGGCGAACGGCGCGTTCAGGCCGTCGGCGATCGACGCCGGCGTCACCGGCGTCGGCTCGCCGCGCTCGAGACCGGTGTGCAGGGCGGTGCTCCGCTCCGGCTCGACGGCGATCACGCGGGTATGGGCGCCGATCGCGGTCTGGATGCCGCTGATCAGGCCGCCGCCGCCGACCCCGACGAGCACCGCGTCCGCGTCCGGCGCGTCCTCCTCCAGCTCGAGCCCGACGGTGCCGGCGCCCGCGATCACGACCGGGTCGTCGAACGGATGGATCAGCGTCCGTCCGCTCCGCGCTTGCAGCTCGTGGAGGCGCTCGAACGCCTCCGCGGGCCCCGCCGCCTCCAGGTCGACGGTCGCGCCGTAGCCGCGGGTCGCCGCCACCTTCTGCGCGGACGCGTCGCGCCACATGACGACAAGCGCGTCGATCCCCTCCTCCGCCGCGGCGAACGCGACCGCCTGCGCGTGGTTGCCGGCGCTGATCGCGATCACGCCGCTGCGCCGCTCGTCCGGCGTCAGGCTCGCGATCTTGTTCAGCGCCCCGCGCGACTTGAACGAGCCGGTGCGCTGGAAGAGCTCGCACTTGAGGCGCGCGTTCAGCGTGCGACTCGTCAGCGTGGGCGTGCGCGCGAGGCGGCCCGCGAGCGTCGCGCGGGCGCGCTCGGCGTCGTCGCGTGTCGGGATGTCAACCACGCTGGCGCACCGCCTCGAAGAGGATGATCGCAGCCGTCGTCGCGGCGTTGAGGCTGTCGGCGGTGCGCGCGCGCATCGGGACGCTGACGTGCAGGTCGGCGGCGGCGCGCCAGCGGTCGTCGAGACCGGCGTCCTCGGCGCCGACGAGGAGTGCGGTCGCCGCGGTCAGGTCGGCGTCGGTGTAGGGGGTCGGCGCGTCGACGACGGCGGCGACTCGGCGCAGCGGCAGCGCCTGCACGTCCGCGAGGGTGGTCTCGACGATCGGGAGCGTGAAGACGGCGCCCGTGGAGGCGCGGATGGCGTTCGGGTTCCAGGGGTCGGACTCGGCGTCGGCGACGAGGAGGGCGTCGGCGCCGGCGGCGTCTGCGGTGCGCGCCATCGCGCCGAGGTTGCCGGGCTTCTCGATCCCGACGGCGACGACGACGAGCGTGGCGCTTCTCGGGATCGTGCGTTGCGGGGTCTCGAAGATCGCGAGCACGCCTTCGGGCTCGGCGCGGTACGCCATCTTGGCGAGCACGCGCGCGCTCACCTCGTCGGTGCGGGGGCCGTCCCAGGCGGCCGCGAGCTCGGGCGCGACGTAGACCGCGCGCGGGGTGAGCCCGGCGGCGAGCGCGCGGGCGACCTCGCGCTGCCCCTCGGCGACGAACAGCCCCGCGCGCCGCCGCTCCCGCGAGCGCCGCAACCGGAGCACCTCCTTCACGTGCCGATTCTCGAGCGACGTGATCACGGACAGGGCGAATCTAGACCCGTCCGGCGGCTGCCACCGTCACAGGAGTGAGAAACGAGTGCGCCGAGGGTGTGACGGTCACAGACACGGCACACGTTCCGCTCTACCGTCGCTGGCATGTCCACCCAGCTCCGCGACGAGAGCCCGGGCTATCACCACGTGGTCGCGCGCGGCAACAACAAGCGCGACATCTTCCTCGACGATCGTGACCGCCAGTACTTCTGCCGGCGGCTCGACATCGTCGCGCGGAAGCACGGCTGGACCATCCTCGCCTACTGCCTGATGAGGAACCACTTCCATCTGATTCTCGGCGTCGGCGACGCAGGCCTGGCACGGGGCATGTGCGAGCTCAACAGCGGCTACGCCATCACGTTCAACGCTCGGTACGGCCGGATCAACCACCTCTTCGGCAAGCGGTACTGGAACCGGCGCCTGCGGACACACGCATCGGTGCTGAATGCGGTCCGGTACGCGGTGCAGAACCCGCGCCGTGCCGGCGGGTCGAAGCCGCTCGAGGCGTATGCGTGGACGAGCTATGCCGCGACGATCGGGCTTGCGCATGCCGCGGTGAACCTGGCGCGCGACGAGCTGCTGCCACTGTTCGGATCGACCCCCGAGCGTGCGATCAACTGGTTCCGGACGTTCTGTTCGGCCACTCCCCTCGGCGGCCACGTCCCGTGGCAGCCGCCGTGACGAGACGCGAACCCCCGAGTCACGTGAGCGTGTACTCGGGGCCGCTGCCGCCCTCCGGGGGGGTCAGGCGGCCGCCCTTGGCGGTGATCGCACCGCACTGGACGCAGTTCGACGGCGCCAGCCGCACCTCGACCGTGCCGTCGCCGTCCGCCTCCCCCACCTCGTACACCTGCGCCGGGCACATCCGCACCCACAGCTCCGCCAGCTCGCGCGGCACCTTCGTCTGCACGCGGATGTGGTTCGGCTGGTCGTCGCGCGTCCGGTTCCCCGACGCGAACACGCTCGACAGCTTGTCGAACGTCAGCTGCCCGTCCGGCACCGGGTACGACGCCGCGCGCGAGGTCTTGAGCAGCGAGTGCTCCGCGTCCCGCTCGGTCCGCGCGTCACCCGGCGGGAACCTCCCCTTGGAAACGGTCATGGCGGACGCCAAAGCGCCGCCGAGGTAGAAGCCCCGCCCGAACGCCTGCCGCATGTTCCGCACCTCGCGCAGGTCGCTCCAGATGAACGACTCGCGCACCGCCTCGTCGTAGGTCGCCAGCGCCGAGCGTGCCGACGCGCCGCGCTCGAGCGTGCGCCACGCCGCCTCCGCCGCGAGGCGCCCCGACTCGACCGCGTAGTGGATCCCCTTCAGCGCCGGCACGTTGACGAAGCCGGCGCCGTCGCCGCACAGCAGCAGCCCCGGCGCGTGCAGCCGCCGCGGCAGCGCCACGAAGCCGCCCTCGGGGATCGTCTTGGCCCCCCACTGCACGCGCTCCCCGCCGTCGAGGATCTGCCGGATGCGCGGGTGCGTCTTCAGCTCCTGGAGCAGGTCGTGCACCGACAGCTCCGCGTCGCGGTAGTCGAGCCCGACGACGAGCCCGATCGTCACCAGGTCCTCGCCCATCGGGTAGACGAACGAGCCGCCGAACTCGCGGTAGCGCCGCCCCGGCCGCAGCGGCCACCCCATCGTGTGGATGACCCGGTCGAGCGGCTTCGCGACCTTCCAGACCTCCTTGACGCCGAGCGCCCACACCTGCGGGTTCTCGCCGCGCAGCCCGAACGTGTCGAGCGCGACGCCCGTCAGGTGGCCCTGCGTCCCCTCGGCGAGGATCGTGACGCGCGCGGTGATGTCAGACCCCGGCTCGAAGTTCGACAACTCCTCGCCCGCCCGTCCGCGCCCGCGGTCGCCGGTACGGACGCCGAGCACGCGCCCGCCGTCGACGAGCAGCTTCTCGGCCGACGTCTCCGGCAGGATCGTCGCACCGAGCGACTCCGCGTCCTCCGCGAGGAACCGCCCGAGCCGCGACAGCGACGCGACGTAGTTGCGGTCGTTGACCATCGTCGGCGGCGTCGGAATCGGGATCGCCCGCCGCTTCGTCAGGAACAGCACCGACTCGGCCTCGACCGGCCCGTAGAACGGCAGCTCGTCCATCCGCTTGCGGCCCTTGAACAGCCGCTGCAGCCCGCGCGGGTTGACGACGGCGCCCGAGAGCAGGTGCGACCCGGGGGCCTTGCCCTTCTCGAGCACCGCGACGGGCACGTCGCCGAGCCGCTCGGCCTGCTCGGGATGCTCCTCGAGCAGCTGCCCGAGCCGGATCGCGGCCGCGAGCCCGGCGGGGCCGGCGCCGACGATCAGGAAGCCGACCTCGATGCGCTCGTCGACCGGGTCGGTCGGCGCGGCAACGGCCTCGGACGCCGCCCACGGCGGCGGGTACTCCGACGGGCGGACGCTCACGAGCCCTTGCGCGCGCGCACGAGCTCGGTCAGCTTCGGAACGATCTCGTGCAGGTCGCCGACGACGCCGAGGTCGGAGAACTCGAAGATCGGCGCGTTCGGGTCCTTGTTGATCGCGACGATCACGTTCGACCCCTGCATGCCGACCTTGTGCTGGATCGCCCCGGAGATGCCGAGCGCGACGTACAGCTTCGGCGACACGGTCTTGCCCGTCTGCCCGACCTGCGCGGAGTACGGGTACCAGCCGGCGTCGACGACGGCGCGCGTCGCGGCGACCGCGCCGC
>CAZBYA010000049.1:0-21705 GCA_964496175.1 uncultured Gaiellales bacterium
GGCTCACGCCGCCTTCTCGGCCACGAAGACCGTGTGGTGGCTCCGCGCCGGCACCGGCTCGGAGAAGTCCGGGACGTTCGCGGCGTACTGCGCGCGGGTCATGTCGGCCGCGACGAACTTGCGCATCTCCTGCGGCGTCGGGAAGACGACCACGCCCCTCGCCTCCCGGGCCTCGACGCGCGGGAAGTGCCGGGCGAGCTGCTCGGCCCCGTTCGCGCTCGAGAACGTCAGCGTGCGATCGGTCGGCGCGCCGACGAACTCCCAGAGGTCGGCGAGGTTCTCGTCGGCGATCGTCGCCGCCACGAGCCGGCCGCCGGGCCGCAGCACCCGGGCGCACTCGGAGATCGCCCGGTCGCGGTCCTGGACGTGGTAGAAGAGCCATCCCGCGACCACGCAGTCGAAGGAGCCGTCCGTATACGGCAGGGCGGTCACGTCCCCGACGATCGCGTCGATGCCCCGCCCGCGGGTCAGCGCGACCATCCGCTCCGAGCTGTCGAGCGCACGCACGTCCGCACCCAGCTCGCGCGCCACCCGCTCGGCGAGCTCGCCGGCCCCGGAGCCGACCTCCAGCACCTTCGACGGTCGCGCCTCGGCGACCGCGTCGAAGAGGATCTCCTCGACCACGTCGCCCTCGATCAGGCTGTTGTAGATGGCGTTGCGCGTCGCGAGGCGCTCCTCGCTCGCGAACTCCCACCGGACGAGCAGCGGGTTGTCGATCGGGATGTTCTCGTGCGTCACGGCGCGAGGATCGGCGAGCCGGGGAGACCGCCCGCCCCTTTGCCGGCGAGCCACGCGTGGACCGTCGCTCCGACGTCGGCGAACTCGCCCTCCTCGTGGAGGCGGCCGGCGGCGTTACGGCCCTCGACGTACGCGAGCAGGAGCGCATGCTCGCGCGAGTGGTCGGTCGACGGCGTCGTGGGGTCGCAGCCGTGGTCCGAGGTGAGGATCAGCAGGTCGTTCGGCCGCAGCGCGTCGAGCAGGTCCGGCAGCCGACGGTCGAAGTCCTGGAGGCAGCGGTGGAAGTTCACCGGATCGTTGCGGTGGCCCCAGAGCATGTCCGTCTCGACGAGGTTCGTGAACACGAAGCCGTCGTCGACCGTCCGCAGCAGCTCCTCCGTCTTCTGGATGCCTTCCACGTTCGACTTCGTCGGGTGCTCCTCGTCCACGTCGACGTGCGCGAAGATGTCCGGGATCTTGCCCACGCCGTAGACCTTGTGGCCCGCCTCGCGCACCAGCGACAGGTAGTTCGGCCGGCGGGGCTCGAGCGAGAAGTCGTGGCGATTCGGCGTCCGCTCGTACGCGCCCGGCTCGCCGACGAACGGGCGCGCGATCACGCGACCGACGGCGTGCTTGCCGGTGAGGATCTCCCGCGCGGTGCGGCAGGCGGCGTAGAGCTCGTCGAGGGGGATCGTCCGCTCGTGCGCCGCGATCTGGAAGACCGAGTCCGCGCTCGTGTAGACGATCCACTTGCCGGTGCGCTGGTGCTCCTCGCCGAGCTCCTGAATGATCTCCGTCCCGCTCGCAGGCTTGTTGCCGAGGACGCCACGGCCGGTCCGGTTCATGAACGGGTCGATCACCTCGTCCGGGAAGCCGAACGGGTACGTGGGCATCGCCTGCGGCGTGACGACGCCCATCAGCTCCCAGTGGCCGGTCGTCGTGTCCTTGCCCTTCGACCGTTCCCGGAGGCGGCCGGCCACGGCCGGCGCGCCCGGCTGCGGCGCGCATCCCTCGAGCGGCTCGACGTTCCCGAGCCCGAGCGCCTCCAGCGTCGGCAGGTCGAGGCCGCCGACGGCGCGGGCCACATTCGCCAGGGTGTTCGACCCCTCGTCGCCGAACTCCGCAGCGTCCGGCAGCTCGCCCGCTCCGACGGCGTCCAGCACGATGACGCACGCACGGGGCATATCGGCGTCTATCCTACTTCCGTGGCAACGGCACTCGGCCTGATCGGGATCGCGATCTACATCGCGTGCGTCGTGGCGCTCGCCGCCGGGGTCACCTGGCTGGTCGTGCGGTTCGGCCCCGACCCGAACAAGAAGAAGAAGCCGACCGCCGCAGCGAGGAGCTAGACGGCGCTCAGCGGCAGGACGTCGTCGAGCGGCGTGTAGTCGAGCCCGTGCGCCTCGGCCACGGCCGCGTACGTGATCTTGCCGTCGATCACGTTGACGCCCTTCGCGAGCGCCGGGTCGGCGGCCACCGCCTGCGGCAGCCCGTGATTCGCGATCGCCTCGACGTACGGCAGCGTCGCGTTCGTGAGCGCCTTCGTCGACGTGATCGGCACGGCGCCGGGCATGTTCGCGACGCAGTAGTGCGTGACGCCGTCGACGACGTAGACGGGGTCCGCGTGGGTGGTCGCGTGCGAGGTCTCGAAGCAGCCGCCCTGGTCGATCGCCACGTCCACGACGACCGCGCCCTCCTTCATCCCCGCCACCATCTCGCGCGTCAGCAGCTTCGGCGCCTTGGCGCCCGGGATCAGCACCGCGCCGATCACGAGGTCGGCCTCCGCGACGGACGCCTCCACCTGGAGGCTCGAGCTCATCAGCAGCGTGACGCGGCCGGACAGCACCTCCTCGAGATGCCGCATCCGGTCGATCGACCGCTCGAGGATCGTCACCTGCGCCCCCAGGCCGAGGGCGATCACCGCGGCGTTGTAGCCGACGACGCCGCCCCCGATGATCACCACGCGGCCGGGCGCGACCCCGGCGAGGCCGCCGAGCAGCAGCCCGCGCCCGCCGAGCGGCTTCTCGAGGAAGTGCGCCCCCGCCTGCGGCGCGAGGCGGCCGGCGACCTCGGACATCGGGGCGAGGAGCGGCAGCGTGCGGCCGACCTCCACGGTCTCGTACGCGACCGCCGTGACGCCCGAGTCGGCGAGCGCGCGCGTGAGCGGCTCGTCGGCGGCGATGTGCAGGTACGTGAAGAGGATCAGCCCCTCGCGCAGGCGTTCGTACTCGGACGCGATCGGCTCCTTGACCTTCAGCACGAGGTCTGACCGCTCCCACACGTCGTCGACCGAGACGATCGACGCCCCGACGCGCTCGTACTGCTCGTCGGCGAAGGCGCTGCCGAGCCCGGCGCCGGTCTCGACCGCCACCTCGTGTCCGTCGTTGATCAGCTCGAGCGCGCCCGCAGGGGTCAGGGCGACGCGGTACTCGTCCGGCTTGATCTCCTTCGCGACGCCGACGCGCATGGCGGCGGAACACTACCCGTGTCGCAGCAGGACGAGAAGCCCGGCGAGCGTCTTCAGGTCCTCGAGCTCCGGCAGCAGCGCCGGGACGTCGGCGAGGGGGACGCGCACGAGCTCGATCTCCTCGCTCCCTTCAGGCTTCGCCTCGCCCTGCTCGAGGCCGCGCGCGAGGAAGAGGTGGATTCGCTCGTCGCAGAAGCCGGGCGAGCTGAAGAGGGCGCCGACCTCGACCCACTCGCCGCCGTGCAGGCCCGTCTCCTCGCGCAGCTCCCGCTGCGCCGACGCGAGCGGCGCCTCGCCGGGCTCGACGTTGCCCGCCGGCAGCTCGAGCAGCGCGCCGCCCGCCGGGACGCGGCTCTGCCGGATCAGGGTGACGACGCCGCTAGCGTCGACCGGCACGATCGCGACCGCGGGGCCGTGGACGACGACGTCGCGGCCGTCCCGGCGCTCGACGTCGAAGACGGCGCCTTCGAACAGCTTCACGCGAGCCGCTCCACCAGCGCACGCTGCTCGGGCGAGAAGGGCGCGCCCTCGCCGGCGCGGGCGTTGCCGGCCGCCCGCTCCGGCCGCGAGGTCGCGGGGATGACGCAATCGACGCGCTCGTCGGCGAGCGCCCAACGGAGCAGCGCCTCCGCCCACGAGCGGACGCCGAGCTGCTCCTGCTGGTCGGGTGTCAGCTCGACGCGGCGGCGGCGGTCCTCGCCGGAGCCGCCCAGCGGCCGCATCGCGATCACCGCGACTCCAAGCTCAGCGGCGAGCGGCAGCAGCTCGCGCTCGCATTCTCTCTCCCAGGGGTTGTAGGGCACCTGGAGCACCTCGAAGCGGCGCGTTCGCAGCGCCTCGGCGAGCTCGTCGAACGCCGAGGCCTGGTAGTGCGTGACGCCGAGCCGGCCCACGTGCCCCTCGTCGCGCTCGTGCTCGAGCCACTCGAGGTGCTCGCGCCAGAGCACGAGGTTGTGCACCTGCTGGATCTCGACGCGACCGCCGTACCACTCGAGCTGGCGCCGGAGCTGCCCGCGCCCGGCCTCGACGGACGAGGCCCAGATCTTGGTCGCCACCGTCACCTCGTCGCGACGGCCGTCGAGCGCCTCGCCGAGCGCCGCCTCCGCGCCGCGGTACATCGGCGACGTGTCGACGACGCGCACGCCGGCCTCGAGGGCCGCCGCGAGCACCTCGCGGGCGAGCCCCGCGTCGTCCTCGAACGTGCTCCAGGTGCCGAGCCCGACGACCGGGCCGAGCCGCCGCTCCTCCATGTGGCTCGCGTTCCGCGCTTCCCCCGGCGCAAAACGGCCCGCTGGGGTTCATAGTCCCGTTGTGCGGCAACACGGCCGGGGACTACGGTAGAACCCGGTCATGGACCTGGCAGGCTCGGTGGAGACGACAGCACTCGCAGGCACCTCGCGGCGCACGGCCCCTGCGGCGGCGGTGCTCGCGCTCGGACGCGCGCGACCGTACGCACGCGACCTGCTGCCGTTCGTGCTCCTCGTGCTCCTCTACGAGGAGCTCCGCGGGGTCGCGCACCTCCTGCACCCACACCCCTACTACCGCCCGCAGATCCGGCTCGAGGAGTGGCTCTTCGGGGGCCACCTGCCGACGATCGCGCTCCAGCACTGGCTGTGGAGCGGCCACCTGCGCTTCTACGACCACCTGATCACGGCGTTCAGCTCGGTCCACTTCTTCGTGCCGCCGGCGCTGGCGGTCCTCCTCAGGCTGAAGGACCGCGAGCTCTTCGCCCGGTTCGTGCGCACGTACCTCGTGCTCTCGTACGCCGCGGCGGTGACGTTCCTGCTGTTTCCCGCCGCGCCGCCCTGGGCGGCCGCGCGGGCCGGCGACATCCCACCGGTCGCGCTGCTGTCGGGCTCCCCGAGCACCCACGTCGGGAAGAGCCTGATCCTGCCGAACCCGTACGCGTCGGTCCCGTCCCTGCATGCGGGGTACGCCCTGCTCGTCTTCCTGTTCGTGGCGCTGTACGCCCGCCGCCTGCGCTGGCGCTGGCCGGTCACGGTCGTCGCCGCCCTCTACCCCGTGACGATGGGGTTCTGCCGGGTCTACACCGGCGACCACTACGTCGTCGACCTGCTGATCGGGTTCGCGTTCGCGATCGCGGCGTTCGTCGGGGTGCCTGCGCTCGGGCGGCGCCGGGTGCCGTCGCTCCAGCTGCGCTTCGCCACGGCGCTGGTGACGGCCGCCACTGCGCTGATGCTGGCCTCGGCGCTGGCCGCCGCGGCCACGGGCGTCGCACAGAAGCTCGACGTGGCGGACACGCTGTCGCGATCGTTCACCGCCGTCGCCGGCACCGGGGACACCGTCGACCTCGCGAGGCTCGTGCCGTTCGCCTGGTCGCGTGTCTACGTCTTCGCGCCGTCGACTCCGCCCGAGACGATCGACCGCACGCTCGGCTTATCGTGGCTCGAGGCGCCGGCCGCGGACCCGGCACCCGCCTCGCCCGGCACGGCGCTGCTCGTGTTCGTCCGCACCGGCCTCGCCCGGCGCGACGTCGTGCGGGAGGTGCGCTACCAGGCCGCCAACGTCCACCTCGATTGCCTGATGGGCTCAAGCTTCCCGCGGAGCGCCGCCCGCTTCCAGGTGGCGATGCGGGACGTCGCGCCCTTCGGCGCCCACCGGCACGCCCTCGTGCCGGCGAACGGCCTCGACACGGTCGGGCCCGGCTGCCTTCGCCTGGCGCCGCCCGGCCTCCGCTGACGGTCAGGCCGCGCGGGCGGCGTCGACCAGCGCGAGCGTGACCTCGACCATCGCCTCGAGATCGTCGACCGCGATGTGCTCGTCCGGCGTGTGGATGTCGGCCATGCCGTTGGCGAGGTTGACGACCTCGAGGCCGCGTTCGTTGAAGACGTTGGCGTCGGCGGCGCCGCCCGAGCGGTCGTAGACCACGTCGTGCCCGCTGCGGGCGAGCGCAGCCGCGGCCAGCGCGACCGCGCGGTCGCCCTTCGCGAAGCGGTAGCCGCGGTAGCTCTTGCGTACCGTGGTCTCGACGTCGCACTCGTGCACGCCCGCGGCGAAGGTGATCGCGTCCTGCATCTCCTGGATCAGGTCGGCGAGCCTGCGCTCGTCGTGCGAGCGCGCCTCGGCGACGAAGGTGCACCACTCCGGGACGATGTTCGTGGCCGTGCCGCCGGAGATCGTGCCGACGTTGGCGGTCGAGTCGTCGTCGACGCGGCCGAGCCTGAGCTCCGAGATCGCCCGCGCTGCGGCGGCGATCGCCGAGCGGCCGTCGTCCGGGTGCATGCCCGAGTGGGCGGCGCGGCCGTGGAAGGTGACCTCGAGCGACTGCGAGAACGGCGCTCCCAGGATGACGGTGCCGATCGGCGCGGCCTGGTCGTAGACGTAGCCCGTGCGCGCGCGCAGACGCGTGTGGTCGAACGCGTAGGCGCCGACGAGCCCGACCTCCTCCTTCGGCGTGAACAGCAACTCGATCCCCGCGTGCGGGCGGTTCTCCGCGAGCAGCCGCCGCACCGCCTCGAGCATCACCGCGACCGCCGCCTTGTCGTCGGCGCCGAGGATCGTGCCCGCCGCGTTGCGCACGACCCCGTCCTCGACCACCGGCTCGATCGCGGCGGTCGGCGGGACGGTGTCGAGGTGGGCGCAGAGCAGGAGCGGCTCCCCCGCCGCCGTCGGCTCGAGACGCGCATACAGGTTCCCCATCGTCGAGCCGACGGCCGGTCCGGTGTCGTCCTCGTCGACGCCGAGGCCGCAGTCGCGCAGGTAGCGCGTGACGACATCGGCGACGGGACGCTCCTCGCCGGGCGGGCTCGGGATGGTCGCGAGCTCGCGGAAGAGCTCGAGGACGTCGCTCAACCGACCCGGACGCCGCCGCGGGTGCGGGCCCGCGCCCGCTCGAGCGCGGCGGCGACGAACTCGCGGAAGAGCGGGGCCGGCCGCGTCGGGCGCGACTTGAACTCGGGGTGGAACTGGGAGGCCACGAACCACGGGTGGTCGGCGAGCTCCACGATCTCGACCAGGCGGCCCTCCTGGAAGGTGCCGCTGACGACGAGGCCCGCGTCGAGCAGCTGCTGCCGGTACGCGTTGTTGACCTCGTAGCGGTGGCGGTGGCGCTCGGCGATCACCGGCTCGTCGGCATAGAGCTCGCGCGCGCGCGTCCCCTCCGCCAGCTCGACCGCCTGGGCGCCGAGCCGCATCGTGCCGCCGAGGTCCTCGATCTCCTTCTGCTCGGGCAGGAGGTCGATCACGGGGTACGGCGTCTCCGGGTCCATCTCGGTGGAATTGGCGCCGTCGAGGCCGACGACGTGCCTGGCGAACTCCGAGACCGCCACGTGCATGCCGAGGCAGATGCCGAGGTACGGGATGCCGTCCTCGCGCGCGACACGGCAGGCGAGGATCTTGCCCTCCCAGCCGCGCGACCCGAAGCCGCCCGGGACGAGCACCCCGTCGACGCCGGACAGCTCGGCGCGCGCCTCGTCGAGGGTCATGTCCTCGGCGTCGACCCAGCGCACGTGCACGCGCGCGCCGGCGCGGATCCCCGCGTGCTTCAACGCCTCGTGCACCGACAGGTACGCGTCGTGCAGCTTCACGTACTTCCCGACGAGCGCGATCTCGACGGACTCCGTGCGCTCGGCGATCCGCTCCGTCAGCCGCAGCCACTCGCCCAGCTCGGCCGGAGGCGCGTCGATGCCGAGCTTGCGGCAGACGAGCTCGTCGAGGCCCTGCTCCTGGAGGGCGAGCGGCACGAGGTAGACGTCGGAGACATCGGGGTTCGTGATCACGGCGTCGACATCGACGTCGGCGAAGAGCGCGATCTTCTCGCGGATCTCGCGCTGGAGCGGCTCGGTGGAGCGGCAGACGAGCACGTCGGGATGGATGCCGATGCGGCGGAGCTCGTTGACCGAGTGCTGCGTCGGCTTCGTCTTCAGCTCTCCGGCGGTGTCGATGAACGGGACGAGCGTCACGTGCAGGTAGATCACGTTCTCGGGGCCGACCTCGCGCCGGAACTGGCGGATCGCCTCCAGGAACGGCTGCGACTCGATGTCGCCGACGGTGCCGCCGATCTCCGTGATCACGACGTCGGTGTCGGTCGCCTCGGCGACGGAGCGGATGCGCGACTTGATCTCGTTCGTGATGTGCGGGATCACCTGCACGGTGGAACCGAGGTACTCGCCCTTGCGCTCCTTGCGCAGCACGCGGTCCCAGACGGCGCCGGCGGTGTGGTTCGCGGCGCGCGAGAGGTTCTCGTCGACGAACCGCTCGTAGTGCCCGATGTCGAGGTCGGTCTCGGCGCCGTCCTCGGTGACGAACACCTCGCCGTGCTGGAACGGGCTCATCGTCCCCGGGTCGACGTTGATGTACGGGTCGAACTTCTGGACTTGCACCTTCAGCCCGCGCGCCTTCAGGAGGCGGCCGAGCGAGGCGGCCGTGATCCCCTTCCCGAGCGACGAGACGACCCCGCCGGTGACGAAGACGTACTTCGTCACGCGCCGCTTTCCGTGAGCCGATCCACGGAACCCCACCTTAGCAGCGACTCCCCGGGCACCCGGACGATGGTACGGACCGTCCAGGACGACGCTCTGCTCAGAGACCTGCGGCGGTCTGCACCAGGTCGTAGAGGCGTTTCACGGCCTCGCGCGGCGACCCCTTGCTGGTCGCGACCGTGACCAGCGTGCGGTCCTCGGCGGTCGCGCGGAGCCGGATCTCGACGTCGAGCTTCCCGGCCAGCAGGTGCCAGCTCCAGCGCTCGTACGGCTCGACCTCGCGGATCAGCAGCATCGTCTCGACCCGGCGGCGGCCGACGAAGACGTTCTTCGAGGTGGCGGCGACCTTCCAGCGGGCCCCGGGAGCGAAGCCACGCCGGTCGGGCCCGACGCCCGTGATCCCGGGCCACCAGTCGGCCAGGTGGTACGGCTCGGCGAGGAACGCCCAGACGTCCGCGCGCGGCGCGAGCAGCTCGAGCGACGCCTCGGGCATTCAGCGCTCGAGCGAGGCGAGGAAGTCGGCGCCGCCGAGCATGCGCTCGAGCTCGTCGCGGCGCTCCGTGTCGTCGAGCGGCTCGATCCGCGTGTGCGTCGGGTCGCCCGCGACCTTCTCGACGCGCAGGTGGCGGTCGGCGACGGTGGCGATCTGCGGCAGGTGCGTGATCGTCACCACCTGCGCGCGGGCGGCGAGGCGGCGGAGCGTCTCGGCGACGGCGTGCGCGGTCGTGCCGCCGATCCCGGCGTCGATCTCGTCGAACACCATCGTCTCTCCCCCGCCGACGGCCGCGATCGCCAGCGCGATCCGCGACAGCTCGCCGCCCGAGGCCTGCTCGGCGACGGGGCCGAACGGCAGGCCGGGGTTCGGCCGGATCAGGAACGTCACCTCGTCAGCGCCTGCGGGGCCCGGCTCACGCTCGCGCAGCTCGACCCGGAACTCGCCGTCCCCGAGGCCGATCCCTTTGAGCTCGCCCGCCACCGCCTCGGCGAACGGGGCAGCCGCGGCCTGCCGCGCCGCGCGCAGCTCGGCGTGGAGGCGGTCGACCTCCGCCTGCGCCGCCGCCAGCGCGCGCGCCGCAGCCTCAACGGGATCGTGCCCCTCGTCGAGCGCAGCGAGCTCCCGCCGCGCCTCCGCGGCCCGCTCGAGCAGCTCCGCGAAGGTCTGCGCGCGGTGGCGGCGCCGCAGGTCGGCGAACCGGTCGAGCTCGGCCTCCACCTGCTCGAGCCGGCCGGGCTCGGCCTCGAGCGAGGCCAGGAACGCCCGCAGCTCCGACGCGGTCTCGCGCAGCTGCAGCTCCGCCTGGCGCAGGGCGTCGCCGGCCGCCTCCAGCTCCGGCGCGAGGCGCTCGAGCGGCGCGACGGCCCGCTCCGCCTGCGCAACCAGGTCGGTGGCGCCGTCGCCGTCCTCCGGCGCGAGGGCGCCCGCGGCGGCGGCGGCCGCCTGCGCCAGCTCCGTCACGTGCCGGAGCCGCTCGCGCTCGGCGCGCAGCGCGTCCTCGTCCCCGGCCTCCAGCCCGTCGGTGTCCTCGGCGAGCGCGCGCAGGTCGTCGAGGCGCGCCTGCGCGGACGCGGCGTCGCGGGTCAGCTCGTCGTGGGTGCGCCGGGCCGCCTGGAGCTCGCGCCACGCCCGCGCCGCCGCGCGGGCGTCCACGCCGGCGAACGCGTCGAGGACTCCTCGCTGGTACGCCGGTCGCGCGAGCCGCCGCTGCTCGAACTGGCCGCTCATCGCCACCAGCGCCTCCGCCGCAGCGGCGACGTCCTCACGGGCTGCGGCACGGCCCCACGCGTAGGCGCGGGTGCGGCCGTCGGCGAAGATCCGGCGCGCGAGCACCAGGCCCTCCTCGCCGTCGGGTCGCAGCTCCGCGAGCGGGCCGAGCGCCTCCGAGTCGACGTCGTCGAACTCCGCCTCGACGTACGCCTCGTCGCCGGCGGCGCCGATCAGCGACGCGTCGCCGCGCGCGCCGAGGAGCAGGCCGACCGCGTTCGTGAGGATCGTCTTGCCTGCGCCCGTCTCGCCGGTGATCGCCGTCAGGCCGGGCGCGAGCTCGAGCTCCGCCTCCCGGATCAGGACGAGGTTCGCGATGCGGAGCCGCCGGAGCACGCCCCCATCGTAGGGAGCGCGCCTGCGGGCGTCATCGTCCGAACGCGGCGGCGTAGCGGGTGAAGAACGTCACCTCGGGCAGCGTCCCGAGGAGGCTCCGCTGGCTGCCCATCCGGATGGTCGCCCGCTCGCCCTGGGCGAGCCGCCCCGCAGCGTGGCCGTCGACGAGGACGGTCGCCTCCAGGTCGGCGGTCAGGTTCGTCACCTGGATGTCGGGCCCGCGCGGGACGACCAGCGGCCGGATGTGCAGCGCGTGCGGGGCGACGAAGGTCAGGACGAGCGCGTCGAGCCCCCACACCAGCACCGGGCCGTTGTTCGAGAGGTTGTACGCCGTGGAGCCCATCGGGGTCGCGCAGATCAGGCCGTCGCAGGGCTGGAAGCCGAGGTCCTCGCCGCCGATCGCGTACCCGAGCTCGATCATGCGGCCGAGCGCGCCGCCGGCGACGACGACGTCGTTGAGCGCGACGCTCGTGGTGCCGCCCGCCTCGACCTCCACGGTGCCGAGCTCGACGGTCCGGTAGTCGCCGGCGAAGACCCGCGCGATCCCCTCTTCGAGACCTTCGCCGTCCATCGCGGTGAGGAAGCCGACGCGGCCGTAGTTGACGCCGATCACCGGCACGCCGGTGCCGAGGAACCGCGCGAGCGCCCGCAGCATCGTCCCGTCGCCGCCGAGCACGATGCAGACGTCCGGCGCCGCCCCCTCCTCGTCGACGAGCGCGACGCCCGACCGGTCGGCGACCGCGCGCAGCCGCTCGACCGCGTCGTCGACGCCGTCGCGGCCGTGCGTGACCACCGCGGCGGTGCTAACCGACGGCATCCGCGATCCAGCCGTCGAGCTCGGCGGGGAGCTGCGGCTCGGCTCGGTGGACGAGGTGGACGACGAACTCACGGTTTCCCTTCGGCCCTGGCAGGCCCGAGTCTACGACCCCGCACGGCTCGGCTCCTGCTTCGAGCAGCGCCTCCGCCACCTCGCGGACGACGCGCCGCTGCACGGCGGGGTCGCGGACGACGCCCTTCGGCGCCTCCGCGCGGCCCGCCTCGAACTGCGGCTTGACGAGCACCAGCGCCCGCCAGCCGGGGGCGGCGAGGCGGAGGGCCGGCGGCAGCGCCAGCTTCACGGAGATGAACGAGACGTCGCAGGTGACGAGCTGCGGCGGGAACGGCAGCTCCGTCAGGGAGCGCGCGTTCACGCGCTCGAGCACCGTCACGCGGGGGTCGCGCCGGACGCGGTCGTGCAGCTGCCCGTAGCCGACGTCGAGCGCGATCACGCGGGCGGCGCCCCGCTGGAGCAGGACGTCGCTGAACCCCCCGGTCGACGCGCCGACGTCGAGGCAGTCGAGCCCGGCGACGTCGACGCCGAAGGCGTCGAGGGCGTTCGCCAGCTTGTGGCCGGCGCGGGACACGTACGGCGGCGGCGCCGTCACCTCGAGCGGCGCCGTGTCGTCGACCTGCTCCCCCGCCTTCGTGTGCCCCGGCACGCGCCCCGCCAGGACGAGCGCCTGCGCCTGCGTCCGCGACTCCGCGAGCCCGCGCTCCACCAGCAGCAGATCCAGCCGCCGCTTCGTCACGCCGGCACCGGCTCGGGCGCGGCGGCGCGGATGCTCCAGACCTGCGGCTGCGCGAGCACCGCGAGGTTCATCGCCACGACGACGATGCCGGCGCCGAGCAGCGTCGCGTGCACGCCGACCGCGCCCGCGATCGGCCCGACGACGGCGGTGCCGAGCGGGATCAGGACGAACGAGCCGAGCGCGTCGTAGCTCGAGACGCGCGATCGCGCGTGCTCCGGCACCTGCTGCTGGAAGACGGTGAACCACAGCGCGAGGTGCATCGCGAGCCCGGTCCCGGCCACGACCTGCGCGGCGAGCAGCACCGGGAACGGGACGAGGAACGCCAGCATCCACGTGCCGAGCCCGAACGGCGCGGCGCAGAGGCACGAGACGAGCAGCGGGCGCGACGGGTGCCAGCGGAGCGTGACGAGCCCGCCGAGGACGAGGCCGGCGCCGAAGCACGAGCCGACGAAGCCGAAATGCGCGGCGCCGCCATAGTGCACCTTCACGACGAGCGGCGCGAGGACGCCCCATGCCTGGCCCGCGAAGTTGCCGATCCCGAAGAACACGATCGTGTTGAAGATCCAGCGCTGCCGCCGGAACTCCGCCCAGCCCTCGCGGAGCTCGCGCAGGAACGGCTCCGGCTCGACGACGTCCGCTCGCGGCTCGAGCCGCACGCGCGCGAGCAGGGCGGCCGCCACCGCGAAGCTCGCCGCGTCGACGAGGATCGCCGCGCCGGGGCTGCCGGCGGCGACGAGGATGCCGCCAAGGGCGGGCGCGCCGAAGCCGAGGATCGATCGCGACAGGCCGAGCAGCGCGTTCGCCTGCTGGAGCCGCGAGCTCGAGACGACGGCCGGGATCAGGCCGTTCTGCGCGGGGATGACGAAGCCGTCCGCGAGCCCGTAGAGGACGCTGAGCCCGGCGAGCAGGACGACGGTGGCGGAGCCGCCGACGAGCAGGAGCCCGACCGCCGTCTGCACGGCCGCCTGGACGGATGCGACGGCGACGAGCACGACGTGGCGGGGCAGCCGGTCGGCGACGACTCCGGCCGCCAGCGTCACGACGGCCGCGGCCGCCTGGCGGCACGCGAGCACGACGCCGACCGCCGTCGGCGAGTTGTGCGAGATCGCGAGCACCGCGAACGCGAGGGCGATGTACGCGACGCCGTCCCCGACGGCGGAGACCGTCGTGCTGGAGAAGACGAAGCGGAAGTTGCGCTCCGCGAGCGCGCCGAGGCGCTCGCTCATGCCGTGCGGACGGCGAGCCCGTCGACGATCTCGACGAGGACGTCCGTGTCCGCGTCGATCGCCGCCAGGTGGCCGCGGGCGCGCTCCGCCGCCTCCTGCGCCAGCCGCCGCGCCCCGTCCGCTCCGACCTCGAGCACGAAGCCGTCGCCGTCCAGGACGTCGTCGACCGCCTGGAAGAGCAGGCCCAGCTCGCCGGCGAACGCCCGCCACGGCGGGTGCTCCGGCACGGGCAGCCCGGCGGCCCACACGCCGCACATCACCGACGCCGAGAAGAGGGCGCCGGTCTTCAGCGCGTGCACGCGCTCGAGCGGCGCGCCGCCGTCGAGCTCGAGCTGTTGCCCGCCGATCATGCCCAGCGTCCCCGCGACCAGCTCGCGCGCGACGGCGGGCGTCGGGTAGCTGAGTGCGAGCCGCATCGCCTCCGCCAGCAGCGCGTCACCGGCGAGCACCGCGGTCGCCTCGCCGAACTGCGCCCACACCGACGGGGCGCCGCGCCGCTCGCGGTCGTCGTCGAGCGCCGGCAGGTCGTCGTGGACGAGCGAGAACGAGTGCACGAGCTCGACGGCCGCGGCAGCCGGCAGCAGGGCGTCGAGCTCGGCCCCGACCGCGTCCCCGGTCGCCAGGCAGAGCACGGGCCGCACGCGCTTGCCGCCGAGCGCATGCCGGATCGGCGCATCGAGCGAGCCGAGCTCGGGCGTCACCGCCAGCTCGTCGAGGTAGTCCTCGACGAGCGCGCGCAGCTCGTCAGGAGGCCGGGGCATCCGGGTTCGGCGGCGCCGCCGCCTCCGTCTCGGCTGCGCGGCGCGCCCGCTGGAGCTCCGCCTCGACCTCCTTCGCCAGCTCCGCCAGCTCCTGGAGGAGCTCGATCGCCTGGTCGGGGTCCTCGGTGGTCTCGAGCCGCGTCCGCGCGGACTCCAGCCGCGCCAGCAGGTTCTCCGCGTTCGACAGCGACTCCTCGGAACTGCTCATCACGCTGCCTCCTCCCGTTGGATCCTGCCAAGAATGCCGTTCACCAGCTTCGCCGCGTCGTCGGACGCGTACCGCTTCGCGAACGCGACGGCCTCCGCGATCGCCACCTCCGCGGGGACGGCGTGCTCCTCCAGCTCGTGCACCGCGACCCGCAGGGCGCTGCGTTCGACGGCGCCCAGCCGGTCGGCCGTCCAGCCCTCCGACGATGCCGTGATCCGCGCGTCGAGCTCCGCCGCGTGCGCCGCCACGGCGCCGGCGAGCTCGCGCGCCCACGGGTCGATCTCGCCCGCGTACTGCGAGCCGATCTCCTGCCCCGAGAGGTCCCACTGGTAGAGCAGGAAGAGCGCCTGCCGCCGTGCCTGCCGCCTCCCGATCCTCACGCCGGCACCGCCCGCAGCTCCTCGAGCGTCGACGTCGAGTAGTCGCCGCTCCTGAACTGCTCGCTCCGGAGGACCTCGAGCGCGACGTCGCGCGTCGTCGGCACGCCGTCCACGACGACCTCGCGCAGCGCGCGCTCGGCACGCGCGATCGCCGCTCCGCGGTCGGCGTCCCAGACGACCAGCTTCGCGACGAGCGAGTCGTAGAAGGGCGGGATGGCGGCGCCGCTTCCGAGGTAGGTGTCGACGCGGACACCCGGGCCGAGCGGCGCCTCGAAGCGCTCGATGCGCCCGGGCGCCGGCCGGAAGTCGTGCAGTGGGTCCTCGGCATTCAGCCGGATCTCGATCGCGTGGCCGCGGCGGGGTGCCCGGCCGGTGACGGTGAGCGGCTCGCCGGCGGCGACGCGCAGCTGCTCGCGGACGAGGTCGATGCCGGTGCAGAGCTCCGTCACGGGATGCTCGACCTGGAGGCGTGCGTTCAGCTCGATGAAGTAGAAGTTGCCGTCGGGGCCGAGCAGGAACTCGAACGTGCCGGCGTTGCGGTAGCCGACCGCGCGGCAGGCGCGCTCGGTGGCCGCCTCCATCGCCTCGCGCCGCTCGGGGTCGAGCGCCGTGGACGGGGTCTCCTCGATCAGCTTCTGGTGCCGGCGCTGGATCGAGCACTCGCGCTCGCCGAGCGTCAGCACCGCTCCGTGCTCGTCGCACATCACCTGGATCTCGACGTGGCGGGCCGGCACGAGCGCCTTCTCGACGTACAGCGTCGCGTCGCCGAAGGCCGCCTCCGCCTCCGCCGCCGCGGTCGAGAAGGCGTCCTCGAGCTCGTCCGGCGAGCGGACCAGGCGCATGCCCTTGCCGCCGCCGCCCGCGGTCGCCTTCAGCAACAGCGGGTAGCCGAACTCGTCGCCCGCCTGGCGGGCGGCGCGCACCGACGTCTCGCCCTCCGTGCCCGGCACGATCGGCACGCTCGCCGCCTTCATCGCCCGCTTCGCCGAGATCTTGTCGCCCATCGTCGCCATCACGCCCGCGGGCGGGCCGACGAACACCAGGTCGTTCTCGAGGCACGCCTCGACGAGCGCCGGGTTCTCGGCGAGGAAGCCGTAGCCGGGATGGACCGCCTCGCAGCCGGTGGTCGTCGCGGCCGCGACGACGCTCGGGATCCGCAGGTAGCTCTCGCTCGCGGCCGGCGGCCCGACGCACACGGCGTGGTCGGCCAGGCGCACGTGGAGCGCGTCGCGGTCGGCGGTCGAGTAGATCGCCACCGCCTCGACGCCGAGCTCGTGCAGCGCGCGGATCACCCGGACGGCGATCTCGCCCCGGTTCGCGACGAGAACGCGGTTGAACATCAGAGGGCGTCGAGCGGACGGCCGTTGACCGGCTCCAGCTCGAACAGGAGCTGGCCGTACTCGACCGCCTCGGCGTTGCCGACGTGGATCGCGCGGACGATCGCCTCCAGCTCGGCCTTCACCTCGTTCATCAGCTTCATCGCCTCGAGGATGCACAGCGTCTGGCCCGGCGCGACGGCGTCCCCTTCCTGCACGAACGGCTCGGCGCCCGGGGCGGCCGCGCGGTAGAAGGTGCCGACCATCGGGCTCTCGACGCGGACGAGCGCGTCGTCGCGCGGCGCCACCGGCGGCAGCGCCGGCTCGAGGTCCGGCGCCGCGGCAGCTGCGGGCTGGGCCGCCGCCTGCTCCGCGGTGCGGCGGACGCTGACGCGCATCCCGTCCTCCTCGATCGTGATCTCCCCGACGCCGGTCTCCTGCACGATCCGCACCACCTCGCGGATGCGCTCGGCCCGTGCCTGGTCGACGCCGCGCGCGGTCAGCGACTCGTCGGCGCGGGCGCGCTGGCGCACCGAGCGCAGCAGGGGCTCCGCCTCGTCGCCGAACAGCGCCAGCAGGAGCAGCTCCTCCTCGCTGGAGGCGAGCCCCTCGGCCTCCACGCGCAGCGCCTCGAGGTCGGGCTCGACGTCGTCGCCGCCGGCGTCGCCGTGCAGCTCGACGGCGCGGGCGAGCGCCGGGTCGATCGGCGCCGGCGTGCGCCCGAAGCGGCCGCTCGCGAGGTCGCGGAGCTCGTCCACCATCGTCGAGTAGCGGTTGGCGCCGAGCACGTTCAGCAGCGCCTGCGAGGCGACGACCTGGCCGATCGGCGCGGCGAGCGGCGGCGAGCCGACCTCCCGGCGGACGCGGTCGAGCTCGTCGAGCACCTCGTCGAGCCGGTCGCCGGCGTCCTGCCCCTTCAGCTGCGCGTCGAGGGCCGAGACGAGGCCGACCGGGATCTTGTGCTGCGCCGCGCGGACCGCGACGCGAGGCGCGACCGGCGAGATGGGCTCGTCGCCGATGTGCTCGTCGACGAGGTCAGCGGCGGCCCAGAGCCGCGCGACATCGACACCCGGGTCGAGCCCGAGGCCCGCGAGCGCCTGCGCGACGGACTCCGCACCGACGCGGTGCATCGTCAGCGCGACCGGGTACACCGCCGCCGCGATCACGTCCGCGCCGGCGCGCGCCGCCTCGAGGGCGGCGGCGAGCGCGTTGCCGCCGGCGCCCTGCGAGTAGATGCCGACGGGGAGCTTCGTCTCATCGCGCAGCTCGGCGACCAGCTCGCTCGCACGGTGCGGCTGCAGCAGCGCGGCCGGGTCGTTCAGCAGGATGCGCGTCGCGCCGAGCTCGGGCAGGCGGCGCGCCGCGTCGACGAGCGCCTCGTGGCGGCCGCTGCCGTACAGCAGGCCGGCCTCGAACTCGCGGCCGGCAGCGACGATCGCCTCGGCGGGCTCGCGCAGATTGTCGACGTCGTTCAGCGGGTCGTGGAGCCGGAAGACGTCGATCCCGCTCTCGGCGGCGCACGCGACGAAGCGCCGCGCGAAGTCCGCCCCGACCGGTCGCGAGCCGACCAGGAAGCGCCCGCGCACCGCGAGCGCGAGCGGCGTCGACGTCCTCGCCTTCAGGGCGCGGATGCGCTCCCACGGGCTCTCGACGGCGCGTCGCACGGCCGTGTCGAAGACGCCGCCGCCCGAGACCTCGAGGTAGGCGAAGCCGGCCCCGTCGAGGATCTCGGCGAGGCGCAGCAGCTCCGCGGTCGGCATCAGGCCGGCGAGCGGCTCCTGGCCGAGCACGCGGATCGTCGTGTCGACGAGGCGCGGCATCGACGACGCACCTTACCGGCCCGGACGCTGCAAGTTTTCGGCCGCCGCCGGGTCTTTCGCGGCATGCAGTCGAATCGCCCCGACTGGGTCCAGTGCCCGAGCTGCCACACCGTGTACGCGCCGTCGCTGATCGGCCGCTACGGCTGTCCGCGCTGCGGCGAGCTCCACTGGTACCCCGCAGCCATCCCGAACGGCCCCGAGGCCGCTCATCCCGAAGCCACCTACGCGCGGCTGATGTAGCGCTTCTCGCGCGGGTCGACCTTGATCCGGTCGCCCTGGTTCACGAACAGGGGGACCTGCACGACCGCACCCGTCTCGAGCGTGGCCGGCTTGGTCACGTTCGAGACGGTGTCCCCCTTCACGCCGGGCTCGGTCTCGGTCACCTCGAGCACGACGGAGGCGGGCAGCTCGACGCCCGTCGGGTTCCCGCCGACGAACATGACCTGCACGCTGGAGCTCGCCTGCATGAAGGGGAGCTCGTCCTCGAGCATCGCGTGCGGCACCGACAGCTGGTCGTACGTCTCCTCGTCCATGAAGACGACCTCGTCGCCGGAGTCGTACAGGTACTGCATGTTCTTCTGCTCGGTGCGGACGCGCGGGAACTTCTCGCCCGCGCGGAAGGTCCTGTCGACCACCGAGCCGGCGTTCAGCGACTTCAGCTTCGTGCGCACGAACGCGCCGCCCTTCCCGGGCTTCACGTGCTGGAACTCGACGATCCGCCACGTCTGGCCGTCGAGCTCGATGTGCATGCCGTTGCGGAACTGGTTGGTGGAGACGACCTCGGCCATCGGCGGCGGAGGGTAGCGGAACTACCCGACCTCGATCAGGTCCTTCGGAAACGTCGTCAGGACGTCGACGCCGCCGTCGCGGACGATCGCCAGGTCCTCGATGCGCACGCCCCCGACGCCCGGCAGGTAGATGCCGGGCTCGATCGTCACCGCATTGCCGGCGACCAGCGTGTCCGTCGATTCCGGCGAGAGGCGCGGCGCCTCGTGCACGTCCAGGCCGACACCGTGACCGAGACCGTGGCCGAAGTTGTCGCCGTAGCCGGCCGCGGCGATCGGCTCGCGCGCGAGCGCGTCCGCCTCGATGCCGGTCAGGCCGGCCGCGATGCCCGCGACGGCGCGCTGCTGCGCGTCGAGGCACACGTCGTAGATCTCGCGCAGCGCGTCCGGGATCCCTCCGGTCGAGAAGGTGCGCGTGCAGTCGCTCGAGTAGCCGCCGACGACGACGCCCCAGTCCACCGTCACGAGCGTCCGCTTCTCGATCACGGCGTCGGTCGGGCGCCCGTGCGGCAGGGCGCCGCGCGGGCCGGAGGCGACGATCGACTCGAACGCGCGGTCGTCGGCGCCGTGCGCGTGGCAGAGCTCGCGGAGCCGCCACGCGACCTCGCGCTCGGTCCGCCCCACCCACGTCTCCGCGGTCAGCGCCTCGAGCGCGCGGTCGGCGATCCGCGCCGCCTTCCGAAGGGTCGCGACCTCCTCGTCGTCCTTGACCGCGCGCAGCTCGTCGACGAGGCCGTGCGACGGCACGAGCTCCGCGCCGCCCGCCGCGAGACGCTCCCACTGCAGGTACGGCAGCACGTCGGCCTCGAACTGCACGCGCCCCGTCAGGCGCGAGCCGACGTCCGTCAGCAGCGACCGCTTCGTCAGCTCCACCTCGACGCCTTGCACCGCGCGTGCCGACTCGAAGTAGCGGAAGTCGGTGTACAGCGTCGCGCCGCCCCGCGGTTCCACGTAGAGCGCGGCGTTCGAGGAGTCGAACCCGGTCAGGTAGCGGATGTTGACCAGGTTCGTGACGAGCAGCGGCGCGTCGAGCCGCTCGCTCAGCGCCTCCAGGCGGGTGCTCATAGCGCCTCCGTTCCGGCGAGGAAGACGAGCGCCTCGCGATAGCCGTCCGGCCCCTTGCCGATCACGCGATGCGCGCAGAGCTCCGCGATCACGCTGTGTCGCCGCCACTCCTCGCGCTGCTCGACGTTCGAGAGGTGCACCTCCACGATCGGGACCTCGAGCAGCTCGAGCGCGTCACGGATCGCGTAGCTGTAGTGGGTCCAGGCGCCCGGGTTGACGACGACGCCGTCGACGTTGTCGTACGCGTCGTGGACCCAGCCGATGAACTCGCCCTCGCTGTTCGTCTGGCGGCACCGCGCCGTGATGTTCAGCGAGTGCGCCCACTCGTAGATGCGGCTCTCCAGCTCGTTCAGCGTCAGGTCGCCGTAGACCGCCGGGTCGCGGCGGCCGAGCGTGTCGAGGTTGACGCCGTTCAGGACGAGGACCTGCATCAGGCTATGAGCGTATCCAGCGCGGCACGCACCTCTTCGGCGGGACGCGCCTCGACCACGGGCCCGTCGTCGCCGAGCAGGATCAGCACGATCTCGCCGCCCTCGCGCTTCTTGTCGCGCAGCAGGGCCTCCCACGCCCGCTCACGGTCGGCCTCGACCGGCCGCGGCGCGAGCGCCTGCTCGACGGGCGCCGTGTCGCGACCGGAGAGCCGCAGCGCCGCCAGCAGCCCGAGCGCGACCGCCTCGCCGTGCGGCAGGCGGAAACCGGTGCCGGCCTCGAGCGCGTGCGCGAACGTGTGCCCGAGGTTGAGCCAGCGCCGCACGCTGCGATCGTGCGGGTCGCGCAGGCACAGCGCCGCCTTGTAGGCGGCGGCACCGCGGACGTCGAGGGTGCGCCCCGCGAGCAGCTCCGTCTTCACCAGCTCCGCGACGCCCTGCCGGCGCTCGTCGGCGGGCAGCGTCTCGAGCAGCGCCTCGTCCAGCACCACGCGGGCGGGCCAGTGGAAGGCGCCGACGAGGTTCTTGCCCTGCGGGATGTCGATCGCGGTCTTGCCGCCGATCCCGGCGTCCACCTGCCCGACGAGCGTCGTCGGCACGGCCACCCATGGGATGCCGCGCAGGTAGGCGGCGGCGGCGAAGCCGGCCGTGTCGGTGAGCGCGCCGCCGCCGAGGGCGACGAGCGTGCCGTCGCGGTCGAGCCGCAGCTCCGACCAGAGCCGCTCCACGACGTGCAGCCGCTTCGCCTGCTCCCCCGCCGGCAGCTCGTGCGTCGAGACGAGGCGGTCGCCGAGCGCCTCCTGGGCGCGCGGACCGTGGATGCCCATCACGGTCGCGTCGGCGACCAGCGCCACGGGGCCGTCGCCGGGCACGAGCTCGCCGAGGCGCTCGAGGGCGCCGAGCTCGTGGTGGATGCCCGCGGACGCGAGCACCGCGCCGTCGGCGTCGGCGGCGACGGCGTCGGCGACCGCGCGGTACAGCGGGCGGCGCTCCTCGTAGAGGCGCCGGAACGCGCCCTCGTCCTGCGCGAGCGGGCGGTCGGTGCCGCGCACGCGCTCCCAGGCCGTGTCGACGTCGACGTCGAGCAGGACGGTGAACGCATGCTCGTTCAACGCCGTCTGCACCGCGGGGGTCTTGACGGCGCCGCCGCCGAGCGCGATCACCGCGTGCGGCTGGTCCCGGAGCGCGTCACGGACCGACGCGGCCTCGACGATCCGGAACTCCTGCTCCCCGCGGGTTGCGAAGAAGCTCGAGACCGAGAGCTGCACGCGACCCTCGAGCTCGCGGTCGGCGTCGACGTAGCGGCGGTCGAGCCTCGCCGCGAGCTCCGCGCCGAGCGTCGTCTTCCCGGCGCCCATGAACCCGACGAGCGCGACGTGGCGCTCGAGCGCGTTCAGCGCCATCGGATGCGCTCGACGTACGCGC
>CAZBYA010000050.1:0-21481 GCA_964496175.1 uncultured Gaiellales bacterium
TCAGGCGCTCCGGCAGGAACGGCGCCGCGGTCGGGTGGGGGTTGCGGGCCGGCACCGGGGGAGGGGTACCCGCGGCCGCCGATACGATGCGGCGGCGCGGCGCCTTGGCCGAGTGGTTAGGCAGAGGCCTGCAAAGCCTCGTACAGCGGTTCGAATCCGCTAGGCGCCTTCGACGTTCGCCGATCGACAGCGACACGCCTCGAAGAGGACGACGCCCGCTGCGACCGCAACGTTGACGCTGTCGCCCCTGCCGGGCATCGGGATCGACAGCCGCAGGTCGGCCGCCCGCAGCCAATCCACCGGCAGGCCGTGCCGCTCGGAGCCGAGGGCCACGGCAACCGGGCCGCCGTAGTCCGCCCGCCAGTACTCCGTCTCGCCGGCAGGACTGGTCGCGAGGACGCGAATCTCGCGCTCGCGCAGCCACGCGAGCGCGGCACGGCTCGTCGTCACCGCGACGGGCAGGTGGAAGACCGCGCCGAGCGAGCCGCGAACGACGTCCGGGTGGTAGAGGTCCGTGCAGGGGTCGGCGACGAGGAACGCGTCGACGCCCGCGGCGCAGGCGGTGCGGACGATCGTCCCGAGGTTGCCGGGGCGCTCGATCCCCACGGCGACCACGATCAGCGGCTCGCGCGGGAGCGGAAGATCGGAGAGCCCCGCCGGGGGCCGCTCGATCGTCGCCACCACGCCGTCCGGACGGCGGTGCGGCGCGAGGGACTCGAACGCCGTCCGCTCGACCTCGACGATCGGGACGCCGAGGCCCTCGGCGGCGCGGACCAGCTCGTGCTCGCCCGGCCCGTGGAGGGCCGGGGCCACGAAGAGCTCGTGGAGGCCGGCGCCGGCCTCGAGCGCCGCGGCGACCGCCCGCCTCCCCTCGGCGAGGCAAAGCGTCGCGGACGGCTTCCGGGCAAGCTTGCGCACCGCCTTCAGGCGCGGGTTCGTCGAGCTCGCGATGACCAGCCGTCGTGCCACGTGCCACCTCGTCGTACGCGCAGGCGCGACACCCGGAAGGGGCCATCGCGCAGGGGTATGAGCGCGTTCAGCGAGACACGACGATCGAGAACTGTACCGGTCCTACGAGGCGGCGTCTCGCCGCAGCACGCACCACTCGTCGGTGCCGCGGACGACCTCGGCGCCCGCCACCGCGTGCCCCGCGACGGCGATGAACTCGCCCGCGGCGCGGGCCACCTCGTACTGCGGCAGCGTCAGCCGGATCAGCTCGGCGCAGCCCCAGTCGTCGCACTCGCACAGGAACGGGACGCGCGCGGTGCGGTCGAAGCGGTGCCGGGCCGCGCCCCGGGCGATGCGGTCGTTGCCGGACCGCGTCTGCTCCGGCTTCGCCTCCAGCGATTCACGCCCCGGCCTCGCCACGACCTGCGGTTGATTCCGGGATTACCACCGGGCGAAACCCGGAAAAGGTCAGGGATGGACGAGCTCACCCGGCGCCGCCTCGCCCACAACGAGGCGGTGTTCCGGCGCGTCAACGACGAGATCGACCGCCTGCCGCGGGAGGACGCCGACTACGTCTGCGAGTGCGCGGACAGCGCGTGCACGACGACGATCCGCCTCGACGGCGACGAGTACACGCGCATCCGTGCCGTGCCGAACTGGTACGTCGTGCTGCCCGGGCACGAGCGTCCGGAGCTCGAGCACGTCGTCGAGCGCCACGACGGGTACGTCGTGGTCGCGAAGGACGTGACCGTCGCGGCTTAGCCGGCGGAGGGGCCGAAGACGGAGCTCTCGACCACGTAGAAGAGCGCGATCGCGCCGTAGAGCGCGACCGCCAGGTACGCGGAGACGAACGACGACGCGGCCGCGATGGCGTAGATCAGCGACCCGGGTGCGAACGAGCGCGAGATGCCGGTGACGACGCGCGGGTCGGCGTCCGCCGCGAGCAGCCGGCGTCCCGCGGCGGCGTAGAACCACAGGCCGCCGTAGAGCACCGCCATCGCGGTGAACGTCAGGCCGTAGGCGAACGCGGCCGCGTGCGACCCGTCCCGCAGGTGCGCGGCGACGACGCGCGTCGGGTACGGGCTGAACGCGACCACCATCAGGAAGAGCACGTTCAGGAACAGGAACGTCCGGTCGACGCGGTCGATCTGCGCCATCACCGTGTGGTGGTTCACCCAGATGATCCCGATCGTCAGGAACGAGATCGCGTACGCCGTGTACGCCGGCCACGCGTGCACGAGCCCGTGCGACACCGATCCGTGCGCCAGGTTGACGTCGAGGATCAGCAGCGTCGCGGCGATCGCGAAGACCCCGTCGCTGAACGTCTCCAGGCGCGCCGTCGGCACGCCCTCATTCAACGTGTCGCGTCGGCCGTCTCCGTCCAGAGCTCCCGCCGCAGCTCGTTCAGCCAGCGGATCAGGTCCGTCCGGCCGGCGAGGTCGATGTCGTCGATCAGGCACTCGCCGCCCAGCCAGAACGCGCAGTCCGGGCCGTCGCAGTGCCCCTTCTCGTCGAGCGGGCACTCCATGGGTGAAGGGTCGGCCGTGACACGACCCCGGCCATCCGTCGGCCCTCGGACCGGCGCTGCCCGCAACTACTCAGCCTGCCATCGTAGGATCGACATATGGGCTTCTCCGGCTCCGCGATCCAGAACGCGATCTACATCGCGCAGCAGCCTCCCGAGTGGCCGGTCGCCGCCGAGGACTGGGAGCGCGCGGCCGAGGAGCGGCTCGACCCCGGCGCGTTCGGCTACATCGCCGGCGGCGCGGGCTCGGAGGCGACGATGCGCGCCAACCTCGACGCGTTCGCGCGCTGGCGCATCCGGCCGCGCATGCTGACCGGCAACGCCGTTCGCGACATCTCCGTCGACGTGCTCGGCACGCACTCGCCGGCGCCGTTCCTGCTCGCGCCGATCGGCGTCCTCTCGATCGCGCACGAGGAGGGCGAGGTCGGTGTCGCGAAGGCGGCCGCGTCCTCGGGCGTGCCGCTGCTCCTCTCGACCGCGGCCACGCACTCGATCGAGCAGGTGGCGGAGACGGGGGCGCCGCGCTGGTTCCAGCTCTACTGGGTGTCGGACCGCGACATCTGCGCCAGCTTCGTGCGCCGCGCGGAGGCGGCCGGGTACGGCGCGATCGTCGTCACGCTCGACACGCTCACGCTCGGGTGGCGCCCGCGCGACCTGCGGCTCGCGTACCTGCCGTTCATCCGCGGCGAGGGCTGTGGGCAGTACTTCACGGATCCCGTCTTCCTCTCGCGCCTCGAGCAGACGCCGGAGGAGGACCTGCTGACGGCCGCGGCGACGATGCTCGCGACGTTCCCGAACATCGGCCTCACCTGGGACGACCTGGGCTGGCTCCGCGAGCAGGCGAGCCTGCCGCTCCTGGTCAAGGGCGTGCTGACGGCCGACGACGCGCGCACCGCGCTCGCGCACGGGATCGACGGCGTCGTCGTCTCGAACCACGGCGGCCGCCAGGTCGACGGCGCCGTCGCCGCGCTCGACGCGCTCGTCGAGGTGCGCGACGAGCTGCCGGAGGCGGTCGTGCTGATGGACGGCGGCATCCGCTGCGCCGCCGACGTCGTCAAGGCGGTCGCGCTCGGCGCCGACGCGGTCCTGCTCGGACGGCCGTACGCGTACGCGCTCGCGGTCGGGGGCCAGCGTGGCGTCGAGGAGCTGATCCAGAACCTGATGGCCGAGATCGACCTCACGCTCGCGCTTGCCGGCGCGACCTCGATCCGCGCGCTGGATCGCAGTTGGCTGAGCAGGGTGTAGTCCTGAGCGCCCCGGGCGCGGTCGCGCTCGAGGAGATCGCCGTCGGCGCGCCGGGCCCGGGCGAGGTGCTCGTCCGGATCGAGGCGACGGGCGTCTGCCACAGCGACCTGCACGTGATCGAGGAGGACGGCTGGCACCACCCGTTCCCGGTGCTGCTCGGCCACGAGGGCGCCGGCACGGTCGAGGCGGTCGGCGAGGGCGTCGACTCGCCTGTGGCCGGCGACCGGGTCGTGCTCGGCTGGAAGACCGCGTGCGGCGCGTGCGCGAAGTGCGCGCGCGGCGAGCCGCGGCAGTGCAGGAAGCCGCCCGCTGCGACGGGCCGGCTGCACCGGCTCGACGGGACCGAGCTGACGCCCGTGCTGCGCACAGGGACGTTCGCGACGCACACGGTCGTGCCGGCGGTGGCCGCGGTGCCGGTACCGCGCGAATTGCCGGCCGAGCAGGCGTGCCTGATCGGCTGCGCGGTCGCGACCGGCGTCATGTCGGTGCTCGAGACCGCGAAGGTGTGGGAGGGGGCGCGGGTGGCGGTGATCGGGTGCGGCGCCGTCGGACTATCGGCGATCCAGGGAGCGCGAATCGCCGGCGCGTCCGTGATCCGCGCGATCGACCTCGACGAGCGGAAGCTCGAGCACGCCCGCCGGCTCGGCGCCACCGACGTCGGCGAGGGGCCTGTCGACTTCGCGTTCGACGTCGTCGGGCGCCGCTCGACGTTCGAGCTCGGCCTCTCGCTGCTCGCGACCGGCGGCACGCTCGTCCTGATCGGGCTCTCGCCCGCCGGCGAGACCGCCACGCTCGACCTGCCGGGCCTGTTCGCGAAGCGCGCCCGGATCCTCGTCTCGCACGGCGGCGACCACCTGCCGCAGGAGGACTTCCCGCGGCTGGCGCAGTGGGCGCTCGACGGCAGGCTCGACCTGGCGGGGATGGTGACCCGCACCGCCTCGCTCGACGGCTGGGCGGACGCCTTCGACGCGATGCGCGAGAGCGCCGTCGTCCGCACCGTCCTCGTTCCGTAGGATTGGACCCATGAGGCGTGCGCTCGGGGTCATCGGCGTCCTGGCGGCGACGGCGGTCGCGACCGCGGCGGCGGCGACCGGCCCGAAGGCGACGCTCACCGGCCCCACGCACAAGCCGAAGATCAACACGAAGTGGTACTACGTCGTCCGCGTCACCGACGGCGGCGCGCCGGTCAAGGCGAAGCTGACGATGCAGATCGTCGACCCGATCGGCGGCGTGCACCTCGTCCAGTTCGGGCCGACGAAGAAGTACATCAAGAGCTGGCCGATCACCGGCACGTTCCGCGACTACATCATCTGGCCGCCGGAGTCGCGCGGGATCACGCTCACGCTGCGCGCGACGCTCGTGACGGCGAAGGGGAAGGCCGTCGCCCGCTACGACGTCGTGCCGCAGTAGAGGCGCGCGTGAGCGGCGCGGCAATCGTCCTCGACCACGTCCGCAAGTCGTTCGACGACGGGCGCGTGACCGCCCTCGACGACGTCACCTTCCGGCTCGAGCCGGGCGAGTTCGTCTCCCTGACCGGCCCCTCCGGCGGCGGCAAGAGCACGCTCCTGAACCTGATCGGGGCGCTGGACCGTTGCGACTCGGGGACGATCGAGGTCGACGGCCGCTTGCTCTCGTCGCTGCACGACGGCGCCGAGTACCGCGCGTCGACGATCGGCTTCGTGTTCCAGCTGCACGACCTGATCCCGACGTTGAGCGCCGTCGAGAACGTGCAGGTGCCCATGATCGGCCGCAAGCGCTCGCGCTCCGGCCGGCGCCAGCGCGCGCTCGACCTGCTGCGCGAGGTCGGGCTCGCGCACCGTGTCGACGCATACCCGGCGACGCTGTCGGGGGGAGAGCGTCAGCGCGTCGCGATCGCGCGGGCGCTCGCGAACGAGCCGCGGCTGCTGCTGGCGGACGAGCCGACCGGCGCCCTCGACGACGAGACCGCCGCCGGCGTGCTCGAGCTGCTCGAGGGCGTGCGCGAGCGGCACGGCACGACCATCCTGCTCGTGACGAACGACGAGGAGGTCGCGCTGCGCGCCGACCGGATGCTGCGCCTGCGCAACGGCGTCATTCGTGACGAAGTGCGGCCACAGGCGTCAGCCTGATCGCGCGCCACGTCGGGTAGCTCGCGCCGATGATCGCGACGCCGAGCGCGAACGCGAGCCCCCACGCGAACGTCCCGGCCGTGAAGTCCGGCGTGATCAGCTGCGACAGCGCGCTGTGCGCGACGAAGTACTCGGCCGCCGCGACCGCGAGCCCGCAGCCGACGACGAGCGAGATCAGGCAGATGCCGAGCGCCTCCGAGACGATCAGCAGGGCGATCTGCCGCGTCGGCCAGCCGACCGCGCGCAGGATCCCGATCTCGCGGACGCGCTCGAACACCGACATCGCCATCGTGTTCGCCACGCCGATCCCGCCGACGATCAGCGCGAGCAGCGAGACGATCCAGCCCGTCGAGATGATCAGCCGGCTCGAGGTGTCGACCTTCACGGCCTGACCCGGCTCGGTGACCGCGGCGGTGCCCGGGAACCGCCGCTGGAGGCGCTCGGCGGTCGCCTTGATCGGCGAGCCCTGCCGGACGACGATCCCGATCGTCGTGATCTCCCTCGGCCGGCCGGCGAGCGCCTGCACGACGGGCAGGGGCAGCACGATGCCGAGGTCCTCGAAGCGGTCGCCGGAGTGGTAGATGCCCGAGACCGTGAAGCGGCGGCTCTTGACGGTCACCGTCTGGCCGATCTTCAGGCCGGAGCGGTCGCCGGCGATCGCCACGCCTCGCCGGCCGTGCAGCAGCACCATCCGCTGGTAGGCGAACTCGTGCGGGTCGAGCCCGAAGACGAGGCGGCCGTTGTCGACGAGCAGCGCGATGCTCGCGGTCTGCTGCACCGCGGGGTCGCGGCGGAGGTCGGCGGCGAGCGACTCCGGCAGCACGGAGCGCGTGAAATCGGTGACGTCCGCCTGGAAGAGGCCGAAGTCGGCGCGGCCCACGTGGATGAGGTCGTGGGCCGTTCGCTGGACACCCGCGGTGATCGAGAGCAGGGCGACGATCAGCCCGACGCCGAGGGCGACGCCCGCCGACGTCAGCAGCGTGCGGGCCGGCCGCCGCAGCAGGCTCTTCGCGACGAGGGAGAACCAGGTCACCTGCGACAAGTATCCCCTGGCGGCCGGAGCGCTCAAGTCGGCGCCGTCGCAGGCGATCACCGGCGGGATGAGAATCCTGCGCGATCTCCCCGTGCGCCGGAAGCTCTACGCGAGCTTCGGCTGCCTCGTCGTCCTGCTCGGCGCGGTGATCGGCATCGCCGTCTGGGGCATGTCCGACCTCGGAGCCTCCCACCGTCGCGTGAGCGAGCACGTGGTGCCGCAGGTGATCGCGGCCGACATGACGATGTCCGCCGCGCTCAACATGCACTTCTCGCAGACGGCGTACGTGCTCGACCCGAAAGGCATCCTCGCCGGCGCGCCCGCCCACACGACGTTCGAGGCCGACTTCCACGCCTACCTCGACCAGCTCGCCGTCCTGAAGCGGGTCACGCCGCCCGCGCTCCGGCACGACCTGGCCGCCGTCGTCGCGGCGAGCGACCACTGGGCCGCCCTCGACCGGCAGCTCTGGCAAGCCGTGCAGGCGGGCCGGGCGCAAGAGGCGCGCACGCTCGTGCTGGGCGCCTCCAACGACGTGAACGACCAGCTCGTCGGCGCCCTCTCGACCTACCAGACCGACATCACCAAGGTCGAGGCCCAGGCGAACGCGAGCTTCCGCTCGACGCAGTCGAGCGTGACCTGGCTGATGGTCGCGGTCGGGACCGCCGCCGTCCTGGTCGCGCTCCTGCTCGCGACGCTGATCGCCCGCTCGCTCGCGCGGCCGCTGCGGCAGCTCGTCGGCGCCGCGAGGGGCATCGCCGAGGGCGACGTCAAGCAGACCGTCGAGGTGCGGTCGCGCGACGAGCTCGGCGAGACGGCTGCCGCCTTCGCACGCATGGTCGAGTACCTCGAGGAGATGGCCGCCGCCGCGGAGCGGATCGCGGCCGGCGACCTGACCGTCCAGGTCGAGACGCGGTCGGAGCGCGACGCGCTCGGGCACGCCTTCGCCCGCATGGCGGAGCAGCTCCGCGCGGCGATCCGGCAGGTCGCGCGCGCCGCCGATGCAGTCGGCTCCTCGTCGCACGAGATGGCGTCGACGTCACACGAGGCCGGCCGGGCCGTCGGCGAGATCGCCCAGGCCGTCGGCGACGTCGCCTCCGGCGCCGAGCGGCAGACGCGGATGGTCGAGCAGGCGCGCTCGACGGCCGAGCAGACGGGCGAGGCCGCGCAACAGGCGCGCGAGGCGGCGACCGAAGGCGTCGCCGCCGCCCGGGAGGCGTCGGAGGCGATGGAGGCGCTCCGTGCGTCGACCGCCGACGTGACGGACGCGATCCGCGAGCTGGCCGAGAAGTCGGAGCGCATCGGCGGCATCGTCGAGACGATCACGAGCATCGCGGGCCAGACGAACCTGCTCGCCCTGAACGCCGCGATCGAGGCGGCGCGCGCGGGCGACCAGGGGCGGGGTTTCGCCGTCGTCGCCGACGAGGTGCGGAAGCTCGCCGAGGAGTCGCAGCAGGCGGCGGCGTCGATCGGCGCGCTGATCGACGAGATCCAGGCGAAGACGCAGCGCACCGTCGCGATCGTCGAGGAGGGCGCCCGGCGCACCGACGGGGGCGTCGGCGTCGTCGAGCGGGCGCGCGACGCGTTCGAGCGGATCGGCGTCCAGATCGCTGAGGTGTCGGAGCGGACGCAGGAGATCGTCACCGCGACCGCCGAGGTGGCGGCAGTCGCCGAGCAGACGAGCGCCTCGACCGAGGAGGTGTCCGCATCGACGCAGCAGACGGCGTCGTCGGCGCAGCAGATCGCCTCGTCGGCGCTCGCCCTCGAGGAGACCGCGTCGCAGCTCCAGGGCCTCGTCGCGCAGTTCACGGTCGGCTCGGCCGAGGACGAGGTCGCCGCGTAGCGCTCCGTGATAGGAACCTCCCGTGCGTCACCTCGAGAGGTTCCAGGAGATGATGGCCGGCACGCGGCCGCGACCGCCGATCGCCGAGCTGATCGGCATGTACATGACGCACGCCGAGCCGGGGCGGGTCGTCTTCGAGCTCGACGCCGGGCCACAGCACACGAGCCCGCTCGGGACGGTGCACGGCGGCGTGCTCTGCGACCTCGCCGACGCGGCGCTCGGCTGCGCGCACGCGTCGCTGCTCGAGGAGGGCGAGTCGTTCACGACGCTCGAGCTCAAGATCAACTTCCTGAAGCCGGTGTGGGAGGGGCATCTCGTCGCGGAAGCGACGGTCGTGAAGGCCGGCCGCACCGTCGGCCTTGCCGACTGCCGCGTCACGGACGGGGACGGCTCGCTCGTCGCGTTCGCCACCTCGACCCTGCTCACTTTGCGCGGCGAGATGGCGCAGGGACGCTGATCCGGCTCGCTTCGGATCCGAGACGGTTTATCATCGCGCCATGGACCTCCGCGACACTCCGGACGAGGCCGCCTTCCGCACCGAGGTGCGGGAGTTCATCGAACGCAACCTGCCCGACAGCTCGCGCCTCCGCGGCGCCCGCCGCTTCGAGGACGCCGACCGCGACTGGAGCCGCAAGCTCGGCGAGGCGGGCTACGCCGGCCTCACCTGGCCGACGGAGTACGGCGGCGCCGGCGCGCCGTACAGCCACCAGGCGATCTTCCTCGAGGAGCTCGCCCGCGCCGAGGCGCCCTCGCACCTCGGCGTGATCGGGCTCGGCATGGCCGGGCCGACGATCATCGCGTGGGGCACGCCCGAGCAGAAGGAGCGCTACCTCGCGAAGATCCTCAGCGCTGAGGAGATCTGGTGCCAGGGCTTCTCGGAGCCGGACGCGGGCAGCGACCTCGCCGCCGCACGGACGCGCATCGAGGACAAGGGCGACCATTTCCTCGTCAACGGGCAGAAGGTGTGGTCGTCGTTCGCCCACATCGCCGACTTCTGCATCCTCGTCGGCCTGGGCCTCCCGGACGAGCGGCGCTACCACAACCTGACGTACGTGATCGTCGACATGCACGCGCCGGGCGTCGAGGTGCGCCCGCTCGTCCAGATCACAGGCCACCCGGAGTTCAACGAGATCTTCTTCAGCGACGTCGTCGTCCCGAAGGAGAACCTGCTCGGCGAGATCGGCGGCGGCTGGCAGGTGGCGATGACGACGCTGCTGCACGAGCGCGGCACGCTCGGGTTCGCGCTCTCGGCGACGCTCGACGTCGCCGTGCGCAAGCTGATCGCGCTCGCGGACGAGCGTGGCGTCACCGACCCGATCCTGCGCGACCGGATCGCGCGCGAGTGGGTCGAGCTGCAGGCGCTCAAGTACACGAACTACCGCGCTCTCACGACGCTCACGAAGACGGGCATCCCGGGCCCGGAGGGCTCGGCGTCCAAGCTCGTCTGGTCGGAGAACAACCAGCGCCTGACGAAGCTCGCGCTCGAGATCCTCGGCTCGCATGCACAGCTCACGGACGGCGGCGGCTACGCCGACGGCTACTGGCAGTACCAGCAGCTCCGCTCGCGCGGCAACACGATCGAGGCCGGCACGAGCGAGATCCTCCGCAACATCGTCGCCGAGCGCGTGCTCGGCATGCCAAGGAGCCGCTGATGGATTTCTCGTTCTCCGCCGAGCAGGACGACCTCCGCCGCGAGGCGCGCGCGTTCCTCGAGGCGAACCCGTCGCCGTCGATGGCGCAGCTCGCGGAGCTCGGCTGGGTCGGGATCCTGCAGAGCGACGACTTCACGTTCCTCGATGCAGCGGTGCTCTTCGAGGAGCTCGGGCGGGCGCTCTACCACGGGCCGTACGTGCTCAACGAGGTCGCCGGGCAGCCGGGCGAGGAGGTCTGGTCGATCGAGATCGACGGCTTCGTGCCCCACCTCGACGAGGTGACGCGCGTCCTGACGCCGGACATGCGGGGCACCGCCGCCGCGGGCGAGACGGTCGCCACCGTCGACGAGACGCTCGGCCTCGGCCGGCTGTCCCCCAACGGCGCCGAGCCGGCGCAGGGGTCGTGGGAGGACGTGCGCAGGCGGCTGCTCGCGGCGTTTGCGCTGGAGGCGGTCGGGATCGGCGCGAAGGCGACGGAGCTCGCGATCGCATACGTCTCCGAGCGGGAGCAGTTCGGACGCAAGATCGGGTCGTACCAGGCCATCTCGCACTCGCTGGTCGACGCGTACGTCGCGGTCGAGCTCGCCCGGTCGCTGGCCTACTGGGCCGCGTGGGCGGTCGCGGAGGGCGACGAGCAGGTCGACCTCGCGGTCGCGGCGGCCAAGTCGCAGGCGGCCGAGGCGGCGGTGCTCGCGTGCGAGAAGTCGATCCAGGCGCACGGCGGCATCGGCTTCACGTGGGAGCACCCGTTGCACCGCTACTACAAGCGGGCGCTCTGGCTCGAGGGCGCGCTCGGCTACGGGCGGGAGCACCGCGCGGAGATCGCATCGGCTCTTCTGTCCTCGTAACCGGCGCGTCGACCGGCATCGGGCGCGCGACGGCGGAGCGGCTGCGCGACCTCGGCTGGACGGTGTTCGCATCGGTGCGCACGCCGGGGCAGGCGCCGGAGGGGACACGCGAGCTCGTCTTCGACGTGTGCGACGCGGGGGGCGTGTCGCACGCGCTCGCTCCGCTCGAATCGCTCGACGCGCTCGTCGACAACGCGGGCATCGCGATCGCGGCGCCGCTCGAGTTCCTGCCGCCGGCCGAGCTGGCGCGCCAGCTCGACGTCAACGTGGTCGGCCAGCTGCGCGTGCTCCAGGCGGTGCTGCCGCTGCTGCGCGCCTCGCGCGGCCGCGTCGTGCTGATGGGGTCGATCGGCGGCCGCTCGTCACTGCCGTTCCTCGGCGCGTACGCGATGTCGAAGTTCGCGCTCGAGGCGATGGCGGACGCGCTGCGGCTCGAGCTCGCACCGTTCGGCATCCAGGTGTCGATCGTCGAGCCGGGGACGATCGCGACGCCGATCTGGACGAAGCCGCAGCGGAGCGTCGAGGAGTTCCCGCCGGAGGCGGTGGAGCTGTACGGCGAGCGGGTCGAGCGCTTCCGCCGGCTGGCGGCGGAGCGGTCGGCGAACGCGGTGCCGGCGGCGGACGTGGCGAGGGCGGTGGAGGAGGCGCTGACGGCGCGGCGGCCGAGGGCGCGCTACCTCGTGGGGCCGGACGCGAGGCGGCGGGCGCGGGTCGAGCGCCTCCCGGACCGGTGGCGCGACCGGGTGCTCGAGCGGTTCCTCTTCGGCGGCGGCGCCCGGACCTAGTAACAGACTGTTACAAGCGTTCCGGGAATCCTGCGGCGGAGCCGCAGAGAGTTAGTGACAGTCTGTTACAAGCGTTCCGGGAACGCGCTCGGACACGGCTTGGTAGCCTCGCGCATTCGCTTCGCCCAGCGAGGAGGTTCGATGGCCGACGTCTCCGTGCACGCGCACGTGTTCACGCGCGGGAGCACCGTGCTCGACTACTGGCTCGCCCACGCCGAGGGGCTGACCGTGCAACCGCTCGGCGCCCGCGTCGAGCAGGTCGTGCTCGCGCCGCCGGTCGGGCGCGCGCAGACGCTGCTCGTCCGCTCCCGCTCGGGACGGCTCCGCACGATCCCCGCCGAGGCGATTGCGGCGGTCGAGCCGTTGTCCGGCCGGCTGCTGCTCGACGGCGCCCGCCGTCGCCGTCCGGTCCGCGCGTCGGCCTCGGGTACCCGCACGGCGGCCCTCGCCGCGTGGGCCGCGACCGCCGCCGCGGCGCGCTGGGCCCGACCGCGAGCCGTGCGGCTGCTGCGCACCGTCGCGACCGACATCGCCGTCGGCTTCGCGCAGGTCGTGACGTGGACGGCGGCCGGCCTCCGCTGGCTCGCGCCGCGCGTCGTCGCCTTCTCGCGGCTCGCCGCCGCGCGGGCGCGGCAGCGGCTCTGAGCCCGGCACCGTAGGATCCGAGACATGGGCTACTCGATCTCGTCGCTCGACGAGCTCGGTGAGGGATATGGCTTCCGCAAGGTGCGCACGCCGCTCGGCGTGACCGCCTTCGGCGTCAACGGGCTCGTCTTCCCGCCCCGCTACGAGGGGCCGAACCACTACCACGACGTCCAGGACGAGCTGTACTTCGTCCACCGGGGGACGGCGACGTTCACGCTCGACGGCGAAGAGCACGAGGTGCCCGAGGGCGGGCTCGTGCACGTCGAGTCGACGACGCACCGGCAGATCTCGAACCGCACCGACGACCCGCTCGTGCTGCTGATCGTCGGCGGCAAGGGCGGCTACGTCGAGCGCGACGGCCACCTCGTCAACATGGACATCGACCTTCCGCGGAGGCAAGGACTCGCATGAACGGCCTGATGATGGACTACCAGCTGACGCTGCCTCACCTGCTTCGCCGCTCCGAGCAGTACTACGGCGAGAAGGAGATCGTCACGCGCCTGCCCGACCGCAGCTTCCACCGCACGAGGTACGCGGAGACGGGACGGCGGGCCCGCGCGCTCGCGGTCGCGCTCTCGCAGCTCGGGCTCGAGCGTGGCGACCGCGTGGCGACGCTCTGCTGGAACCACCACGTCCACCACGAGGCGTACCTCGGAATCCCGTGCGGCGGCTTCGTCCTGCACACGTTGAACCTGCGCCTGCACCCGAGCGACCTCGCCTACATCGCGAGCCACGCGGGCGACCGCGCCGTGATCGTCGACCGGAGCCTCGTGCCGCTGCTCGAGCAGTTCGTCGACCGGACGCCGATCGAGCACGTGTTCGTGGTCGAGGACTCGTACGAGGAGCTGCTCGCCGGAGCGGACCCCGACGCGTGGCGCGACCCGGAGCTCGACGAGAACGAGGCGGCCGCGATGTGCTACACGAGCGGCACGACCGGGATGCCGAAGGGCGTCCTCTACTCCCACCGCTCGACGATGCTGCACACGATCGGCGTCGCCGCCGGCAACCCGATGGGGCTCGGCATCTCGGAGCAGGACGCGATCCTGCCCGTGGTCCCGATGTTCCACGCGAACGCGTGGGGCTACCCGTACATCGCGACGATGCTCGGCGCGAAGCTCGTCTACCCGGGCCCGTTCCTCGATCCGGAGAGCCTCCTCGACGCCTTCGTCGAGGAGAACGTGACGTGGACGGCGGGCGTGCCGACGATCTGGCTCGGCATCCTCCAGCTGCTCCAGGCGCAGCCGGAGCGGTGGGACCTCTCGAAGATGAAGGGCATGCTCGTCGGCGGGTCGGCCGCGCCGCGCGCGATGATCTCCGGCTTCCGCAAGCAGGGGCTCGTCTGCGTGCACGGCTGGGGGATGACCGAGACGTCGCCGGTCGCGTCGACCGCGCAGCTGCCGGGCAGCCTGAGCGAGGCCGACGAGGAGACCCAGCTCGACTTCATCGCCATGCAGGGACTGCCGCTGCCGCTCGTCGAGCTGCGCAACCGCGATGCCGAGGGGAATATCCTCCCCTGGGACGGCGAGTCGATGGGCGAGCTCGAGGTGCGCGGCCCGTGGGTCGCCGCTGCGTACTACGACTCGACCGACCAGGCCGACCGCTGGACCGACGACGGCTGGTTCAAGACCGGCGACGTCGTCTCGATCCACCCGCGCGGCTTCGTCCAGATCAAGGACCGCTCGAAGGACGTGATCAAGTCCGGCGGCGAGTGGATCTCGTCGGTCGAGCTCGAGAACGCGCTGATGGCGCATCCGGCGATCGCCGAGGCGGCCGTGATCGCGATCCCCGACCCGAAGTGGGACGAACGGCCGCTCGCGGCCATCGTGCTGAAGGAGGGGCAGACGGCGACGGCGGACGAGCTGCGCGAGTTCCTCGCGCCGAACTTCGCGAAATGGTGGCTGCCCGACCGCTTCGAGTTCGTTGCCGAGATCCCGAAGACGAGCGTCGGCAAGTTCCGCAAGACGGAGCTGCGCGAGATGTTCGCGGGCGAGCCCGCGGCGGCGTCGTCATGATCGAGACGGTCTGGCTCGACAACCCGCCGGTCAACGCCGTCAACGGCGCGATCCTCGAGACGCTGTGGGAGACGTTCGAGCACCTCGGCGACGACGTTCGCGTCGTCGTGCTGCGTGGCAAGGGGGAACGCGCCTTCTCCGCCGGCGCCGACATCACGGGCTTCGTCGGCGGCAACCGCGAGGGCGACCGCCCCGGCGGCATCCAGCCCGTCGCCGACCTGATCGAGGCGGCGCCCGTGCCGGTCGTCGCGGCGATCCACGGCTACTGCCTCGGCGGCGGCCTCGAGATCGCGCTCGCGTGCGACCTGCGGATCGCGACCCGCGACGCGCAGCTCGGCTTCCCCGAGGTGCGCCTCGGGCTGCTGCCCGGCGGCGGCGGCACGCAGCGCGGGCCGCGGCTGATCTCGCCCGGCCGCGCCCGCTGGCTGACGATGACCGGCGAGCGCATCCCCGCGGAGACGGCGGAGGCGTGGGGCCTCGTCGAGTTCGTCGTCGACGACCTTGAGGAGGGGATCGCGCGGTACGTCGATCCGATCGCCGCGCAGAGCCCGTTCGCCCTTCGCCAGATCAAGGAGCTGTTCCGCGCGACGCGCGAGGAGCGCAGCGAAGACCGCGAGGCGCAGGCGTTCGCGGCCTGCCTCGCCTCCGAGGACGGCCAGGAGGGAGTCGCCGCGTTCCTCGAGAAGCGCGAGCCGCGCTGGACCGGGAAGTGAACGCGGTCGTCCTGCGCGAGGTTGGGGGAGACCTCGCGCTCGAGGAGCGGCCCGACCCACAGGGGACCGTCGTCGACGTGCGCGCGGCCGGCGTCAACTTCGCGGACGTCCTGATCCGCCGCGGCCTCTACCCGCAGATGCCGGACCTGCCGTACGTGCTCGGCAGCGAGGTCGCGGGCGAGCTCGACGGGCGGCGCGTCGTCGCGCTCCTGAGCGGCGGCGGCGGGTACGCCGAGCGGTGCACAGTCGATCCCGACTGGGCGTTCCCGCTGCCCGACAATGCCTCCTTCGCCGCGGGTGCCTCGTTCCTGCTGACGTACCTGACGGCGTACATCCCGCTGCACCGCCAGGTGCGGGTGACGCCCGCCTCGACCGTGCTCGTGCACGCGGGCTCGGGCGGCGTCGGCTGCGCCGCGATCCAGCTCGCGAAGAACCTCGGCGCGCGCGTGGTCGCGACCGCGTCGACCGACGAGAAGCGCGCGTTCGCGCGCGAGGTCGGCGCGGACGACGTGCGCGGCTACGACGAGCTCGACGACCTCCGTGTCGACGTCGTCATCGACCCCGTGGGCGGCGACGTGTTCACGCAGTCGCTGCCGCTGCTCGAGCCGCTCGGCTCGATCGTGGCGATCGGCTTCGCCGCCGGGCTCTGGCAGGACCCGAGCGTGCAGTGGCTGGTCGGCCGCAACGCCGCCGTCGTCGGGTTCTTCCTCAACCGGTTGATCCGGCTCCAGCCGCAGTTCGTGCGCGAGTGCGTGTTCGAGCTGCTCTCGCTGTGGGCGCAGGAGCAGATCGACCCCGTGGTCGGCGCGCGCTTCCCGCTCGGCGAGGCCGGCGAGGCGCATGCGCTGATCGAGGCGCGCCGGCACGTCGGCAAGGTCGTGCTCGAGCCGTGAAGGCGCTCGTCACGGGTGGGGAGGGGGGAATCGGGCGCGCGATCCGGGCACGGCTCGAGCGCGAGGGATACGAGGTCGAGTCGCTCGATCTCCGCACCGGTTTCGACGTGACCGACCCGGTTGCGTGGGAGCGCGTCGAGGCGGTCGACCTCGCGTGCCTGAACGCCGGCGTCCTGACCGGCGAGCTGAACGTCGCCAACTACCGTCGCGCCGTCTCGGTGAACGTCGACGGCGTCGTCCTCGGCGTGCTGCGGCTCGCGCAGGTGATGGGCGAGGGAGCGATCGTTGCGACCGCCTCGCTCGCCGGCCTGACGGCGATGCCGAGCGACGCGGTCTACTCCCTCACGAAGCACGCCGTCGTCGGGTTCGTGCGGAGCATGGCGCCGCACCTCGAGCCCGCGATCCGGCTGAACGCGGTGTGCCCGGGGATCGCGGACACGCCGATGATCGACCACCAGCGAGAGGCGTTCGCGGCGGCAGGCTTTCCGCTCGTCCGGCCGGAGGCGGTCGCCGACGCGGTGTGGCAGGCGGCGACGAGCGGCCGCAGCGGCGAATGCTGGTTCGTGCAGCCGGGCCGCGACCCCGCGCCGTTCCGCTTCCCGAACCTCCCAGGCCCGCGCGTCGAGGGCGCGCCGGTCGGCGCGCCGCCTCTGTGACCGAGACCGCCACGCAGCGGCTCCACCGGGTCACGTCCTACGACCCGGAGATGGAGTGGACGGACGTGCCGGACGACCCGCTCGCGCTGCGCGACCTCGAGCCGAACGACATCCCGACGCTGCCGTGGTTCCACAAGCGCTACCGCGACGGGCTGCCGCGCGTCGAGCTGCCGCGCGAGCTGCCACGGACGTCGGCAGCGGCGGTGCGCGTGCTCGCCGGCACCGCGGAGGTCCCGCCGGGCGAGCTGGACGTGCCGCAGCTCGCCCGACTGCTCTTCCTCGCGGCCGGCGTCGTCCGGTTCGCGGAGCGGGAGTACGGCACGTTCCTCTTCCGGGCGGCGGGGTCGGCGGGCGGGCGCTTCCCGCTCGAGCTGTACGTCGCCGCTCCCGAGGGCGGTGCCCTGCCGCCGGGCGTCCACTGGTACGACCCGCGCGAGCATGTGCTCGTGCAGGTGGGGCCGGCGCCGCGCGGCGACGCGCCGTGCGTCGTCGCGACGGGCGTGCCCTGGCGCAGCGCGTGGCGCTACCGCGAGCGCGGCTACCGGCACGTCTACTGGGACGGCGGGACGATGCTCTCGCAGCTCCTCGCCGCCGCCGACTCGGCGGGGCTCGACGCGCGCCTGTATACCCGGTTCCCCGACGCCGCCGTCACCGAGCTCGTCGGCGCGGACGGGACGCACGAGTGGCCGATCGCCGTCGTCGCGCTATCGACGGGAGAGCCGGCGCTGACCGCGACGGGAGCGGCGACGGCCGGCGAGGTCGACGCGGCGCCGCGCGAGCTGCCGCTCGCCACGCTCGCGCAGCGGGCCGGCGACGGCGACGAGCTCGGCCCGCCGTGGGTACGCGGCGCGCCGGCGGACGTCCCGCTCGCGGAGTCGGATCCGGTCGAGGCGGTGGTGCTCCGGCGCAGCTCGCAGCGGCGGATGGACCCGACGCGCGGGTTGCCGGAGGAGGTCGCGCGGACGGCGCTCGGGGTCGCGCTGCGCGGCATCGACGTGCCGCACTGGATCGTCGTGCACGACGTGGGCGGCCTGGAGCCGGGGATCTACCGCTGGCCCGAGCTGGCGACGCCGGTGCGCCGCGGCGACCTGCGCGACGAGCTGGGGCGGGTCGCGCTCGGGCAGGGGCTGGCACACGACGCCGCCTTCGTGGCGATCGCCGCCGCGGACGTCGGAGCGCTCGACGACCGCGGCTACCGCGAGGCGCAGCTCGCGGCGGGCCTCGTCGAGGGACGGCTCCACCTGGCCGCGTACGCGCTGGGTGCGAGCGCCTCCGGGATGACGTTCCTCGACAGCGAGATGCCTGCGCTGCTCGGGGAGCCGCTCGACGCGCTCCTCTTCACGTGCGTCGGCGTGCCCGCGTACGCGTCACGGCCCGGCGGTCTCCCGGGTGCGCCCGCGGAGTTCCGGCAGGTCGTGCCGCGGATCCGCGAGTAGGGCCGAAGGTGTCTGACACCTTTAGGTGTCAGACACCAGTTCCATCCGCACACGCGCGAGCAGCGCCGCGATCTCCTCCGGCGAGATCGGATCGTCGGCGAGTGCGTGCGCGACCGCGTTGAGCGAGGGATCGCGCGCCAGCGCCCAGCGGGCCGCCCCGGGCTTCGACGCGTGGCGTCCCTCGACGGCGTGCAGCCAGATCCGGCACGTGGTCAGCACCATGAAGCGCGCGTGCTTCGCGTCGCCGGTCAGGCCCTCCCAGCGCGCGAGCACCTCGTCGCCGTACGCCACGATCGGCCCGTGCGGGAGTGGGGAGATCAGCGTTGACGGCTGAGGGCCCAGAAGGCTGCGACCGTGCTCGCGGCGCCGCGACTGCGGCGCTCGCTCGAGCGCGCCCGCCTCGGCGTCCGTCGGGGGCTCTGCGACCACTAGCAACATGTCGACGTCGCTGCTCGCGGGGTCGTAGTCGCCCGTCGCGAGCGAGCCGTGCACGATCGCCGCAACGAGCTTCGTGCCGAGCGCCGCCGCGCACGCGTCGGCGAGTCGCGCCGCGACCGTCTCGCTCAGTTGAGCCCGGGGTCGAAGGGCATGTTCTCCATCAGGGCGAACGGGCCGCCCTTGCGGTGGAGGACCGCCCGCCACAGCTCGTCGGGGTCGTCGGCGAACGCGTCGTCGGCGACCGCGTCGACCACGATCCACGAGCCCTCGTCCAGCTCCAGCTCGAGCTGGCCCTCGCCCCAGCCGGAGTAGCCGGCGAACAGGCGCAGGCGCGCGATCGAGAGCTGCTCCGGCTCGGCGTCCGCGGGCATGAACCCGAGCCGCCCCATGATCGGCGCCGCCGCCTCGGCGACGTCGTCGAACTCGGCGAGCACCATGAACGCCTCCGGCTGCACCGGTCCGCCGACGAAGACCGGGTCGGCCGCCCCCGGCAGCCCCGCCAGGGCGGGGACGGCGTCGTCGGCGGCGACGTCGGAGGGGCGGCTGAGGACGAGCCCCATGGCGCCCTCGTCGTCGTGGTGCGCGATCAGCACGACGGTCTTGCGGAAGTTGGGGTCGATCAGCGCCGGCGACGAGACGAGCAGCTTGCCCTGGAGCGATTCCACCTAGTCGAAGTGCCACACGTCGCCATCGGCAAACGCGCGCAGGATCCGCTTTGCGACCACGACGCGGTGCACCTCGTCCGGGCCGTCGTAGATCCGACCGCCGCGCGCCATCATCGCCATGTGGGCGAGCGGCGTCTCGTCGGTCAGGCCCTTGGCGCCGTGCACCTGGATCGCGCGGTCGATCACGTCCTGGAGCACGCGCGCGGCGAAGAACTTGATCGCCGAGACCTCGACGCGCGCCTCGCTGCCGCCGTCGATCTTGTGCGCGGCGTCGAGCGTCATCAGCCGGCACGCCTGGATCTCGGCGTAGCTGTCCGCGATCCAGTTCTGCACAGTCTGCTTGCGCGCGAGCGGCTCCCCGAACGTCTCCCGCTCGAGCGCGTACGAGCACATCAGCTCGAAGGCCCGCTGCATCTGGCCGAGCCACCGCATGACGTGGTGGATGCGTCCCGGGCCGAGCCGCTTCTGCGCGATCAGGAAGCCCGCGCCCTCCGCGCCGAGTGTGCTCGCGACCGGGACGCGGACGTTCGTGTAGCGCACCTCGCAGTGCGTCGACCAGCCGCGTCCGCGGTGGCCCATCGTCGGCACCGCTCGCACGACTTCGACGCCGGGCGTGTCGGCCGGGACGATGATCTGCGTCGCGCGCGTGTGCGGCGCGGCCTCCGGATCGGTGACAGCCATCACGATCCCGAAGGCGGCGCCCTCGGCGCCCGACGAGAACCACTTGTGGCCGTCGATCACCCATTCGTCGCCGTCGCGGACCGCGCGCGTGCGCAGCGTCGTCGGGTCCGAGCCGGGGACCTCCGGCTCCGTCATCGAGAAGAACGAGCGGATCCTCCCGGCGACCAGGGGGAAGAGCCAGCGCTCCTTCTGCTCGTCGGTCCCGAACATGTGCAGGATCTCGGCGTTGCCCGCGTCGGGGGCCTGGCAGCCGAAGATCAGCTGCCCCCAGACGGTGCGGCCGATGTGCTCGTTCAGGTAGGCGTAGTCGAGGAAGCCGGTGCCGGTGCCGCCGGCGTCGGGTGGGACGTGCGGCGCCCACAGGCCGAGCTCGCGGACCTCGTCCTGGAGCTGCGCGATCAGCTTCTCGGCGGCGTCGTCCTCGCGGTCGAGCACGTGCTCGTTCGGGAGGACGCGCTCGGTCATGAAGGCGCGCACCTGCTCGAGGCGATCCGTCGGCGGCGCCCATGCGGCGGTGGTCATTGCCGTAGCATCGCACCGATGCGGCTCGGCTTCTACATGGGCTACGCCCAGCCGGGGACGAGCCCGCTCGAGCTGATCGAGCTGGCGCGCGAGGCCGAGCGGCTCGGGTACGCGTCGGCGTGGGCGGCCGAGGCGTGGGGCGTGGACGCGGTCACGCCGCTCGCCTGGCTCGGCGCGCTGACGAGCGAGATCGGCCTCGGCACGGCGATCATGCAGCTCCCGGGCAGGTCGCCCGCGAACACCGCGATGACCGCGGCGACCCTCGACCTCCTCTCCGGCGGCCGCTTCCTGCTCGGGCTCGGCACGTCCGGGCCGCAGGTGGTGGAGGGCTGGCACGGGCAGCCGTGGGGCAAGCCGCTCGTGAAGACGCGCGAGTACGTCGAGATCGTGCGTGCGGTGCTGCGACGCGAACGGCTGGAGCACCACGGCGAGCACTACGACATCCCGCTCCGGGATGGCACCGGCCTCGGCAAGCCCCTGAAGCTGATGGCGCGCCCGCTGCGCGCCGAGATCCCGATCTACCTCGCGGCGATCGCGCCGAAGGCGGTCGAGCAGGCGCTCGCGCTCGCCGACGGCTGGCTGCCGATCTTCTGGTCGCCCGAGCAGGCGCGCTCGGTGTTCCCGCTCGAGCGCGTGCGCGACGGCTTCGACGTGTCGCCGACCGCGCCCGCGATCGTCACCGACGACGTCGCGTCCGCCCGCGACGCGCTCAAGGAGTACTACTCGTTCTACCTCGGCGGCATGGGCGCGCGGTCGCGGAACTTCTACAACGACCTCTTCGCGCGCTACGGCTACGAGGCCGAGGCGCGCGAGGTCCAGGATCTGTTCCTGGACGG
>CAZBYA010000051.1:0-20732 GCA_964496175.1 uncultured Gaiellales bacterium
ACGACCGCTACTTCCTCGACAACGTCGCCGGCTGGATCCTCGAGCTCGACCGCGGCCGCGGCATCCCGTACCAGGGCAACTACTCCGGCTGGCTCGAGCAGAAGCAGGCGCGGCTCGCCGCCGAGGAGAAGCAGGCGTCCGCCCGCCAGCGCACGCTCCAGCGCGAGCTGGAGTGGGTGCGGATGGCGCCGCGCGCGCGACACGCGAAGTCGAAGGCGCGGCTCGGCGCGTACGAGCGCCTGCTCGCGGAGGAGGATTCCGTGAAGCTCGACCGCGTCGAGATCCACATCCCGCCGGGGCCGCGCCTCGGCGACGTCGTGATCGAGGCGGCGGACGTCGCGAAGGGGTTCGGCGACCGGCTGCTCTTCGAGGGGCTGACGTTCTCGCTGCCGCCGGCGGGGATCGTCGGCGTCGTCGGGCCGAACGGCGCCGGCAAGACGACGCTCTTCCGGATGATCGCGGGCGAGGAGACGCCCGACGCCGGCGCGCTGCGGGTCGGCGACACGGTGCAGCTCGCGTACGTCGACCAGGCGCGCGCCGGGCTCGACCCGAGGGGCACGGTCTGGAAGGAGATCTCGGGCGGCGCCGACGTCGTCCAGCTCGGGAAGCGCGAGGTGAACTCGCGGCAGTACGTGTCGTGGTTCAACTTCAAGGGCGCCGACCAGCAGAAGCCGGTCGGGCAGCTCTCGGGGGGCGAGCGCAACCGCGTCCACCTGGCGAAGCTCCTGCGGAGCGGCGGCAACGTGCTGCTGCTCGACGAGCCGACGAACGACCTCGACGTCGACACGCTGCGCGCGCTCGAGGAGGCGCTCGTCGACTTCGCGGGCTGCGCCGTCGTGATCACGCACGACCGCTGGTTCCTCGACCGGGTGGCGACGCACATCCTCGCCTTCGAGGGCGACTCGCAGGTGACGTGGTTCGAGGGCGACTGGGCCGAGTACGCCGACTGGGTGCGCGAGACGCGCGGGCCCGAGGCGCTCGAGCCGCACCGCGTCAAGTACAAGCCGCTCGTGCGGGCGTAGGCGCTGCGTACCATGGCGCGCGTGGGGGTCCGCCGAGCGCTGTGGTCGCTGGCCGCGGTCGTGCTGCTCGTCGTCGCGCTCGGCGCGGCGGGCGCGCTCGCCTGGTCGGGCGCGACGCTGACGCGCGACGGGACGGCGCTCGCCCGCGTCGAGACGCAGCCGCTCGCAGGCACGGTCGTCGCGGTGTCGGCGCACGCCGGCGGCGTGCCGGTGCCGCTCGCGCGCGACCACGGCCGCCTCGTCCCGGCCGTGAAGCTGGCGCCGGGCGAGCCGGTGGAGGTCGACGTGATCGTCCGCCGGCCGAGCTGGTGGGGCTGGCTCGTCGGCCGGACGCGCCGCATCCGCCTCACGCTGCGAACGCCCACGGCGCTGGTCACCGACCGGTGGCTGACGCTGCCCGAGGCCGCGCCCCTGCGCCTGCGCTTCGACGCGCCGGTCGCCGAGGTGCGCGCCGGCGGCCGCTCGCTCGCCGCGAACGGGGCGCGCGTCGTCTCGCTCGGCAGGCTCCCGGCCGCGGGCACGCTGCTCGTCGCCGCGGCCGCGCGGAGCTGGGAGCGCCCGGGCGACCCGGTCCGCGTCAGCTGGTTCCCCCGGACACCGCAGCCGGCGCTGCTCGCGAGCCCCGCCGCGGGCAGCGAGCTGACGCCGGGGACGCCGATCCGCCTCACCTTCGCGGGCACCGTTCCCGCGCGGCCGCGACTCGTCGGCGCGGGGAGCGGGACGTGGCGCCGCGTCGACGCGCACACGCTGGTCTTCACGCCGGGGCCGCTCGGGCTGCCGTTCGGCGCGAGCCTGCACCTCGCCCTGCCGGCGCCGGTGTCGCTGGTCGACGGCCGAGCGGTGCGCACCGCCAAGGCGCTCGGCTGGACGGTGGCCGACGGCAGCGTCGTGCGGCTGCACCAGCTGCTCGCCGACCAGGGCTACCTGCCCGTCGCCTGGCGTCCGTCGGGCGCGCCGGTGCCGCACACCGAGCGTGCGCAGTACGCGGCGGCGGTCGACCCGCCGGCGGGGACGTTCTCGTGGCGCTGGCCGAGCACGCCGCCGCAGCTGACCGCGTTGTGGCGGGCGAAGCAGGTCACGGCGATCACGCGCGGCGCGGTGATGATGTTCGAGGACGAGCACGGGCTCGCCGCGGACGGCGTCGCGGGGCCGCACGTGTGGCGCGCGCTGATCGCGGACGAGCTGGCGGGGAAGGGGCACGCCGGCGGCTACAGCTACGTCTACGTGCACACCGCCCTGCCGCAGCTGCTGACGCTCTGGCACGACGGGCAGGTCGTCCTCACCTCGCCGGGCAACACGGGCATCCCGGCCGCGCCGACGCAGCCCGGGACGTTCCAGGTCTTCGAGCACATCCCGGTCGGGACGATGAGCGGCACGAACCCCGACGGCAGCCACTACCACGACACCGGCATCCAGTGGATCAGCTACTTCCACGGCGGCGACGCGCTGCACTCCTTCAACCGCGCCTCGTTCGGGACGCCGCAGAGCCTCGGCTGCGTCGAGCTGCCGCTCGCGGCGGCGGCGAGGCTGTGGCCCTACACGCCGATCGGCACGCTCGTCACGATCGAGAACCCCTAGAGACCGAGGGCGATGCCGGCTGCGAAGAGGCCGACCGCGGCGACGGTGCCGGCGAGCGCCACGCGGCCGCGCAGTCGCGTCCTGTCCTCGTGCGGCAGCACGCGCGCCGCGAGCGCGACCAGGAAGCCGAGCACGATCGGCAGCAGGAGCGCGTTCAGGATCTCGACGTGCACCGCGAGCCGCACGAGCGAGCGGCTCCCGACCACGATCGCCGCCCCGGCGGCGACGGCGGCCGCGTAGATGCCGTAGAAGACGGGCGCCCGCGCGGGGGCGTCGTCGAGCGAGCGTGGGCGGCCGAGCGCCTCGGCGACGGCCCAGGCGAGCGCCAGCGAGACGACGATCGCTGCGACGAGCGAGGCGCCGAGGAGGCCGGCCGTCAGCACGACGCGGGCGGCGGTCGCGCCGAGCGCGGGCCGAAGCGCGCGGCCGAGGTCGGCGACGGTGCGGAGGCCGACGCCGTCGCGCCCGTGCAGCGACGCGGCGGCGACGACGAGCACCGACGCCATCACGACCTGCGTCGCGAGCGCGCCGACGGCCACGTCGATCCGCGCCGCCCGCAGGTCGCGCCGCCGCAGGCCTTTGTCGAGCACGGCGCCCTGCTGGTAGACGACCATCCACGGCATCACGACCGCGCCGACGTTGGCGGCGACGAGGGCGAGGTAGCCCGTGTGTGCGAGCGGCTGCACCGGCGAGAGGCCGTGAGCGAGCGCCGCCGCGTGCGGGTGCGCGAGCACTGCGGCGACGACGAACGCCAGCTCGGCGGCGCCCAGCGCGAGCGCGACCAGCTCGACGCGGCGGTAGCTCCCGAGCAGCACGAGGGCGACGAGGAACAGCGCCGCCGGGACGACCGCCGCCGCCGGCGGGAGCCCGTTCAGCGCCGCGACGCCGCCGATGCCGGCGAACTCGGTCACCAGCGCGCCGACCGCGACGACGGCGAGCGTCCCGACCGAGAGGAGCGCCCAGCCGGCGCCGAAGCGCTCGCGGACCAGCTCCGTGTGGCCCTTGCCGGTCGCGATCCCGATCCGCACCGTGAGCTCGAGGACGACGTAGAGCACCGGCACGAGCAGCAGCTGGAGCAGCAGCAGGCGGGTGCCCCAGGCCGCGCCGGACTGCGCGGCGGTGACGATGCTGCCGGCGTCGGTGTCGGCGAGCATGACGACGATCCCCGGGCCCACGACCCAGAGCGCTCGGCGGCTTCCCATGGGGCCACCCTCGCCGCGCGGCGCGGCCGCCGCCTCCGGCGGCGCCACGAGCGGGTGTGCGGATAAACCGAGGGCCGCGTCGCCGCGGCCCTCGCGTACCCCCCGTGCTCGCCGATCAGGCGAGCGCCTTGATGAAGAGCTCGACCTCCTCGACCGGGAAGGTCTCGACCTCGATCACCTCGAGCGTCGCGATCTTCGCGTGCGCCGTGAAGGCGGCCTCCACGGTCGGGTACTTGACGATCGCGAGGAAGTCGTACGGGCCCATCATCGCGAAGGTCGTCTCGAGGACACCCTTCTCCTTCTCGACGAGGACCTTGATCCTCTCGAGGTAGTCGGGCGCCTTCGGCAGGCTCTCGCGCCCCTCGGGCGTGAGCTTGATCAGGGCCACGTAGGTGAACATGCGGCACCTCCCAGGCTTGTGTGACCCCGGAACGGCGAGCATCTCGCCGCGCCCGAGGCGTGCCATCCGCGGACCCGCTGATGCGCAAAGTGCGCATGACGCACCGAGAGCCGCGCGCGGCGGCTCCCGGTGCACATTCCCCTGGCGTGCCAGGAGGCCTCGTAATGACAGGCCCATGGTCGCCGGAAACCGACGACCCCGCGTCAGGGAGGACTACGGATGCGGGCTTATGCCTGGGGGATGCGCGCCTCGAGGGCGGCGCCGAGCGCCTCGCGCACGGGCGCGAGCTCGATCCGGTCGAGCACGTCCTGGAAGAAGCCGCGGACGATCAGGCGCTCGGCCTCGGCGCGGGAGAGGCCGCGCGCCATCAGGTAGAAGAGCTCCTCGCGGTCGATGCGGCCGAGCGTCGCGCCGTGGGTGCAGCGCACGTCGTTGGCCATGATCTCGAGGCCGGGGATCGAGTCCGCGTGCGCCTGGTCGGAGAGCAGCAGGTTGCGGTTCTCCTGGTACGCGTTCGTCTTCTGCGCGTCCTCCTCGACCCGGATCATCCCGCGCCACACGGCGCTGGCCCGCTCGCGCAGCGCGCCCTTGAACGCGAAGTCGCTCTCGGTCGACGGCGCGATGTGCTCCTGGAACGTGTCGTAGTCGAGGTGCTGGTCGCCGTCCGCGAAGTACGCGCCGGTGACGCGCGAGGTCGCGCCGGGGCCGGCGAGGTCGTTCTCGATCCACACCTTGCCGCGCTTCGAGCCGAAGCCGCCGATCACCCAGTCGAGCTCGGAGTCGCGCTGGAGCACCGCCTTGTGCCGGCCGAAGTGCCACGTCTCGCGCGAGAGGTTCTGGAGCGAGACGTACTCGATCTTCGCCGCCGGCTCGACGAACAGCTCGACGACCGCGTTCGTGTACGCGGCCGCGTCGGGCGCGCTCGAGGAGAGGTCCTCGATCAGCGTGAAGCGCGCGCCCTCCTCCGCCTCGACGACCATCCGCCAGTAGAGCGGGCCGCCGGACGACACGACCTGCACGTACAGCGGCCGCTCCAGCTCGACGCCCTTCGGCACGCGCACGAGCAACCCGTGCTCCCAGCGGGCGAGGTTGTCCATCGCGAAGCGGTCGTCGTCGGGGACGATGCGCGCCTCGAAGTCGAGGGGCAGCGGCTGGAAGGTGACGCCCTCCGGCGCCGAGACGATCTCGATCCCGGCCTCGCTGACGACGGCCCGGCCCGCGACGTCGAGGTCGAGGGCCGGGCCGGTGTCAGACACCTTGAAGGTGTCTGACACCTGCTCGGGGACGCTGAAGCCGCGCAGGTCGGTGAAGCGCCAGTGCTCGTCGGCGGTCGACGGCAGCGGCAGCGCGTCGAACCGCTTCGCGGCGTCGTCGCGGGTCAGCGTCGCCATCAGTCCCTCGGTGCGTAGCGGCGGTGCAGCATCAGCGCGTTCCCGTCCGGGTCGGCGAAGAACGCCATGTGGCAGACGCCGGTGTCGATCGTCTCGCCGTGGAAGGCGACGCCCTTGCCCTCGAGCTCGGCCCGCGCCTCGGCGACGTCCGGGACGCGAAGCGCGATCTGGGCGGTGTGCGGCGACGTGAACGACGAACCGACCGCCTCCATGTTCAGCAGGTACAGGAACGCGTTGTCGCCGAGCGCGAACTCGGGGAAGCCGCCCTCGCCCGTCTGCGGCAGGCCGAGCGTGTCGCGGTACCAGGCGGTCGAGCGCTCGAGGTCGGTGACCGGCACGGAGACGAAGTCGACGTGCTCGACGATCAACCGACCGACCCCTCCATCTGGAGCTGGATCAGCCGGTTCATCTCGACGGCGTACTCGAGCGGCAGCTCCTTCGTGATCGGCTCGACGAAGCCGCTCACCACCATCGCGGAGGCCTCCGCCTCGGAGAGTCCGCGCGACATCAGGTAGAAGAGCTGCTCCTCGCCGATCTTCGACACCGTCGCCTCATGGCCGATGTCGACGTCGTTCTCGTCGATGCGGATGTACGGGTACGTGTCCGAGCGCGACTCCTCGTCGAGGATCAGCGCGTCGCAGACGACCTTCGACTTCGACCCATGGGCGTTCTTCGCCACCTCCAAGAGGCCGCGGTAACCGGCGCGGCCGCCGTTCTTCGAGATCGACTTCGACGTGATCACACTCGACGTGTTGGGCGCGACGTGCACGCACTTGCCACCGGCGTCCTGGTGCTGGTTGCGGCCGGCGAACGCGATCGACAGCACCTCGCCGTGGGCGCCCTCGCCGAGCAGCCAGATCGCCGGGTACTTCATCGTCAGCTTCGAGCCGAGGTTCCCGTCGACCCACTCCATCGTCGCGTTCTCGTACGCGACGGCGCGCTTCGTGACGAGGTTGTAGACGTTGGTCGACCAGTTCTGGATCGTCGTGTAGCGGCAGCGGCCGCCCTTCTTGACGACGATCTCGACGACGGCCGAGTGCAGCGAGTCCGTCGAGTAGATCGGCGCCGTGCAGCCCTCGACGTAGTGCACGTAGGCGTCCTCGTCGACGAGGATCAGCGTCCGCTCGAACTGGCCCATGTTGGCCGCGTTGATCCGGAAGTACGCCTGCAGCGGCAGCTCGATGCGCACGCCCGGCGGCACGTAGATGAACGAGCCGCCCGACCAGACCGCGCTGTTCAGCGCCGCGAACTTGTTGTCGTTCTGCGGGATGATCGTCCCGAAGTACTGCTTGAAGAGGTCCTCGTGCTCGCGCAGCGCCGTGTCGGTGTCGAGGAAGATCACGCCCTGCGACGTCAGCTGCTCCTGGAGCTTGTGGTAGACGACCTCGCTCTCGTACTGCGCGCCGACGCCGGCGAGGTACTTCTTCTCCGCCTCCGGGATGCCGAGCTTGTCCCAGGTGTCCTTGATGTCGGGCGGCAGGTCCTCCCAGTTCTCGGCCTGCTCCTCGGTCGGCTTGATGTAGTAGTGGATCGAGTCGAAGTCGATCTCGTGCAGCGACGGCATGCCGCCCCACGTCGGCATCGGGCGCGCGAGGAAGTAGTCGAGCGACTTGTGGCGGAACTTCCGCATCCAGTCGGGCTCGTTCTTGTGCGAGGAGATCGCGTCGATCAGCTCGTGCGACAGCCCCTTGCCGGACTTGAAGAAGTAGTCCTCGGGGACGTGGAAGCCGTACTTGACCTCGTAGTCGGAGCCGATCCCCTGGACGATCTCGGACTCGGTCTGCGCCATCAGGCGGGCACCTCCTCGGTCTCCCACTCCTCGTAGCCGGACGCCTCGAGGCGCTCGGCGAGCTCCGGGCCGCCCTCCTCGACGATCCGGCCGCCGACGAACACATGCACGAAGTCCGGCCGGATGTAGTTGAGGATGCGCTGGTAGTGCGTGATCACGAGCGCGCCCATCTCGGGGCCGACGAGCTCCTTGACGCCGTTCGCGACCACCTTGAGCGCGTCGATGTCGAGACCGGAGTCGGTCTCGTCGAGCACGGCGATCTTCGGGCGCAGCATCGCCATCTGGAGGATCTCGACCCGCTTCTTCTCGCCGCCGGAGAAGCCGTCGTTCAGGTAGCGCGAGGCGAGCTCGCGGCTGACCTTCAGGCGATCCATCTGCCCGAGCAGCTCCTTGCGGAACTCGGGCACCGGCATCGGGTTGTCGGTGCCGCCGTTGCGCGCCCTGCGCACGGCGTTGATCGCCTGCCGCAGGAAGTTCGTGACGGTGACGCCGGGGATCGCGTGCGGGTACTGGAAGGCGAGGAAGAGCCCCGCCTGCGCGCGCTCGTCGGCCTCGGCCTCGGTGATGTCGGCGCCGTCGAGCAGGATCTGGCCGTCCGTGATCTGGTACGCGGGGTGACCGGCGATCGCGTACGCGAGCGTCGACTTGCCGGAGCCGTTCGGGCCCATGATCGCGTGCACCTCGCCCGTGGAGACGGTGAGGTCGACGCCCCTGACAATCTCGGTGCCGTCCTCGAGGGCGACGTGCAGGTTCTTCAGCTCGAGCTTTGCCAATCCAACGCTCCTGAGAGGGTGCTGCCGGGCGCCTTGCCGCGCCCGCTCGCAAGCCTCATCGTAGCCAAGCCGACCCCGACGACCGCAGTTCCCACCAGCCAGCGGCGGAGGCGCAGCGAGGTCCAGAGCGTGCTCGGCCGGGAGCGGTCGGAGAAGCGGCCGCGGGCGCCCTTGTCGCCCGGGAGCGGCTCGAAGAGGTTGTCCGGCGAGTCGACCGGCTTGTCCTCGCCGGTGTGCTGCCCCTGCCAGCCGTTCCGGAGCAGGACGAGGTCGCCGGCGCGCGGCGACAGCTTCTGGCCCCAGAGCAGCTTCTGCGCGCCCCAGCCGAGGGGGAGCTCGCGCACCGGGTGCTCGAAGCAGTGGACGACGCCGTCGGCGAACGGCTCCGGCTCGTAGATCGGCGGCACCGGCTGCGGCTGCTTGCCGAGGTACTGGCGCGCCATGTCGAACTGCGGCGTGTTGATCGCGCCCGGCAGCACGACCGACACGTCGACGGGGATCCGATGCTTCCGGTGCTCCACGCGCGCCGTCTCGAAGAACGTCCGCAGGGCCGCCTTCGAGGAGCAGTACGCGGCCTGGAGGGGGATGCCGCGGTAGGAGAGCGCCGAAGCGACCTGCACGAACGTGCCGCGCGTCTCGACGAGCTGCGGCAGCGCCGCCCAGTAGCAGTTGACGCCGCCGAAGAAGTTGACGTCGAGCACGCGCCGGAGCTCCTCGGGCTCCAGGTCGCGCGCCTCGCGGTAGACCGTGACCATCGCGTTCGCGCAGAAGGTGTCGATGCGGCCGAAGCGGTCGACCGCCTCCTCGACGACGCGGTGGCAGTCGTCGAGGGACGCGACGTCGGCCTGGACGGCGTGCGCCTCCGCGCCGAGCGCGCGCAGCTCCTCGACGGTCGCGTCGAGGCCGTCGCCGCCGCGGGCGACGACGACGACGCGGGCGCCGCGGCGGGCCGCCAGGCGCGCGACCGCGCGGCCGAGCCCGGCTGAGGCGCCGGTGACGACCACGACCTGCTCGGCGAGCGGCGTCTTCCCCATTAAGGATTCGCTTTCCCGGGCTTGGAGGCGACGCAAACGCTGGTACCCTTCGCGCATGCCGAACATCGGTACCGGGGAGATCATCCTCCTGCTCCTGCTCGCGCTGCTCCTGTTCGGCGCGAAGCGCCTGCCGGAGATCGGCCGTTCCCTGGGCTCTGGGATGCGCGAGTTCAAGGATTCGGTCACGGGCGCGAGCAAGCCCGAGCCGACCGAGATGACCCAGTTGCCCGCCGCGACGGTCGACACGACGGCTCAGACGCAGCCCCGCGAGAACGAGACCGTCCGCTAGCGCCGCATGCGCCTGCCGCGTCGCCTGGGACACGGCGAGGAGGCGACGCTCGTCGAGCACCTCGAAGAGCTGCGCCAGCGCCTGTTCGTGTGCCTCGGCGCGCTCGTGCTCGGCTTCATCGTCGCCTTCGTCTTCCACCGGCGGCTGATCGCGGCGCTCGAGCACGCCCTGCCGCCCGGGCACCGCCACCTGACGACGCTGACGATCGGCGAGCCCTTCATGACGTCGATGTGGGTCAGCCTCTACGCGGGCTTCCTGTTCGCCTTGCCCGTGATCCTCTGGCAGGCCTGGTCGTTCTTCATCCCCGCCTTCGACCCGGCGCACGAGCGGATGCTCCGCTACTTCACGCTGCTCGCGACAGGGCTGATGGTCGCCGGCGTCGCGTTCGGCTACTACCTCGCTCTCCCGGCGGCTGCGCACTTCCTGACGCACTACGACACGTCGCTCTACACGACCTTCATCCGGGCGCGCGACTTCATCGGCTTCGCCTCGATGGTGCTGCTCGCGATGGGCGTCGTGTTCGAGCTGCCCCTGTTCGTCGTCGGCCTGACCCGCCTCGGCGTCCTCTCGACCGACACGCTGCGGCGGAACCGGCGCATGGGCTACTTCATCGTCGCCTGCGTCGGCGTCGCGCTGCCCGGTGTCGACCCGGTGACCACGTTCTTCGAGACGGTCCCGCTCTGGATCCTCTACGAGCTGTCGATCTGGCTCTCCGTGCTGCTCGACCGGCGCGCGGCCCGCGCGGCCGAGGCAGTCCCGACGGTGTAGTGGACGAGCGTTCCGCCGACTGGGTGCTGCCCGTCGACGGGCCGCCCGTCGAGCACGGCCTCGTCCGCTTCGAGCACGGCGCGATCGTCGAGGTGACGCAGGGGCGCGCCGAGCGCCACTACGAGGGCGCCGCGATCGTGCCGGGCTTCGTCAACGCCCACTCGCACGTCGAGTACTCGCTCTACGCCGGCTTCGGCGACGGCCGGGCGTTCGGGCCGTGGCTCGCGACGCACGTGGCGCGCAAGGGCCGCCTCGCGCCGGAGGAGATGCTCGCGCTCGCCCGCCTGGGCGTCGCCGACTCGCTGCGCAGCGGGATCGCGACGACCGCCGACTACAGCTTCTCCGGCGCCGCCGCGCCCGCGGCCGCGGAGCTCGGCCTGCGCGCGGTCGTCCACCTGGAGGTCTTCGCGCTCGACCCGGAGGACGCGCGCCGCCAGTACGAGGAGAAGCGCGCGCGAATCGAGGAGACCGGCCTCGTCTCGATCGGGGTCTCCCCGCACGCGCCCTACACCTGCTCGGTCGAGGTCTACCGCTGGTGCCTCTCGCTCGGCGTCCCCGTCGGCACGCACCTCGCCGAGAGCGCGAACGAGAACGAGTGGCTCGAGCATGGGACGGGGCCGCTCCAGGGGATCGCGCCGATGCTCGTCCCGCCGACGGGCCGGCGCGCGGTCGCGACCCTGGAGCCGGTGCTCGGCCCGGAGCTGCTCTGCGCGCACTGCGTCGAGCTCGACGCCGGCGAGATCGGCCTGCTCGCCGAGCGGGGCGTCCCGGTCGCCCACTGCCCGCGGTCGAACGCGCTGCTCGGCTGCGGCGTCGCCCCCGTCGCGGCGCTGCGGGAGGCGGGCGTCACCGTCGGGCTCGGCACCGACTCGCCCGCCTCGACCCCGTCGTTCGACGTCTTCGAGGAGATGCGGGCCGCGATCTACGCCGCCCGGGCCCGCGAGCGCCGTCCGGAGGCGATGACCGCCGAGGACGCGCTGCGCCTCGCCACCGTCGGCGCCGCCCGGGCGCTGCGACTCGACGGCTCCGTGGGTACCCTGACGCCCGGCAAGCGCGCCGACCTGACGGTCGTGTCGCTGCGGGAGAGCCCGTACCATCCGGTCGAGGATCCCGTCGCGGCGGTCGTCTTCGGCGGCTCGCCGGAGCGAGTGCTCGAGACGATCGTCGACGGCGAAACCCGGTACCGAGAGCGAGACAGCGAACAGTGGCGAGAGGTACGCAGCACCGCAAGCGCCGCCCGGCGGCGAATGCTCGCGCCGTAGCGGCCACGCCGGCCGCCCGGCGCAGCCACAAGCCCCCGCAGTGGCAGGAGCAGCTGTTCTTCCAGCGCCTGCGCACCCACGCGAAGTGGGCGTACGTCGCCCTCGCCGCCGCCTTCGTGCTCACGTTCGTGTTCCTGGGCGTCGGCTCCGGCTCGAGCGGGATCTCAGACGCGCTCCAGAACGCGTTCAAGTTCGGCTCCGGCGGCACCTCGATCTCGAGCCTCCAGCGCAAGGCGGCGCAGCACCCGAACGACGCGCAGGCGTGGCGCAACCTCGCAACCGCCTACGAGGCGAGGCAGGACGTCGCCGGCGCCGTCGGCGCGCTGGAGCGCTACACGGCGCTGCGCCCGAAGGACACCGGCAGCCTCGGCGAGCTGGCCGCGGAGTACAGCTCGCTCGCGACCACCTACCAGAACCAGTACGCCAACGCGCAGATCCAGGCCCAGACGGCCTCGCCGGCGTCCGTGTTCGCGCCGCCGTCGTCGACGCCCCTCGGCCGGGCCTTCGCCGACCCGAACGCCCTGCAGGACCCGATCTCGAACGCCGTCCAGCAGCTGTCGACGACCTCGGCGACGACCGCGTACACGAACCTGCAGACGACGCTGACGAAGGCGGAGGCCGTCTACCGGAAGCTGGCGGCCGCCACGCCCACCGACGCGACGACCCAGCTCCAGCTCGGCCAGGCGGCCCAGGCCGCGAACGACACGCCGACGGCGATCGCCGCCTACGAGACGTTCCTGAAGCTCGCCCCGAACGACCCGCTCGCCTCGCGGGTCAAGCAGGTGCTGCTGGCCCTCCAGCCCGCCAAGGCGGCGCCGAAGGCCAAGAAGTAGCGCTCGCCGACCCGTTAGACTCTCGCGGGCGGTTCCGCCTGTTGACGAGATCGGGGGGACGAGATGAACTTCGACATCAAGACCGAGCAGCTGTCCGACGACGCGTACGTGATCTCCCTCGCCGGGGAGGTCGACCTCTACACGGCGCCGGAGTTCAAGCAGCAGCTGCTCGAGGTGATCGGCCAGGGCGGCAAGCAGGTGATCGTCGACTTCAGCTCGACGACGTTCATCGACTCGACGACGCTCGGCGTGCTCGTCGGCGGCGTCAAGCGGCTGCGGACGAACGACGGCCAGCTGACTCTGGTGTGCAGCGACCGCAACATCACGAAGATCTTCGAGATCACCGGGCTCGACCGTGTGTTCGCGATCTACGCGACGCGCGACGAGGCGGTGTCGAAGCTCGACGGCGTCTCCCAACCCTCCGCGTAGCCCTCTGGTCCGTCCCGCCACCGCAGCCCTCGCGATCGCCGTCGTCGCGCTCCTCGCCTCGGGCTGTGGCGCCGTCGGGCGCGTCACGACGGGCGACCCCAGCCGCGGCAAGGAGCTCTTCTCGACGCCGGCGCACACGGGGCAGCTGGCCTGCTCGAATTGCCACACGCTCGCCGACGCCCACGCGAGCGGGACGATCGGCCCGAACCTCGACGACGCGTTCGCCTCCGACAAGCAGCAGGGGTTCTCGGAGCAGACGATCAAGGACATCGTGCGCGGCCAGATCGCCTACCCGGAGCCGCCGATGCCGGCGAACCTCTACTCCGGCCAGGACGCGAGCGACATCGCCACCTACGTCGCCAAGTGCGCCGGCAACCCGAGCTGCGGCGTCACCGCCGCCAAGCCGGCGGCGGCGGCTCCGACCACCACGAGCGGCGCGACCACGACGACCGCCACGGCGGCCCCGAACGGCAAGCAGATCTTCCTCTCCGCCGGCTGCAGCTCGTGCCACACGCTGAAGGCGGCGGGCGCGAGCGGCACGGTCGGCCCCAACCTGGACGCGCTGAAGCCGCCCGTGGCGCGGATCGTCCTCCAGGTGACGAACGGCGGCGCGATCATGCCGCCGTTCAAGAACAAGCTGACGCCGGCCCAGATCCAGGCCGTCGCCGCCTACGTCGCGTCGGTCGCCGGCAAGTAGCCGCGGCGCCCGAAGACGGTTGAACGACCGTTCATGCTATTCTCGCGGCCCTGATGTTCACCGGCCTCGAGAGCCCCACGCACCTCCTGCTCCTGCTCGGGCTCGCCTTCCTGCTGTTCGGGGCGAAGCGCCTCCCGGAGATCGGCCGATCGCTCGGCACCGGCATGCGTGAGTTCAAGGAATCGATCGCCGGCGCGTCGACCGCGGCGACGCCCGATCCTCCCGCCGGCGACGACCACTAGACGGTCGCCCGTCCGCAGGTCCGCCGGGTACGATCGCCCGATGCCGACCGCCGGTCGACCGCATGCCTAGAACTCGCGACGGGCGCGGGCGCGCGCGGATCACCGAGCGTGTCGCCGAGCAGCTCGCCGACGCGATGTTCGCGCTCTCGACCCCCAGCCGCGTGCTCATCCTGGCGCGACTGCTCGACGGGCCGCACTCCGTCTCGCAGCTGTCCGAGGGGCTCGGCATGGAGCAGTCCGCCGTCTCGCACCAGCTGCGCGTCCTACGGCAGCACCGGCTCGTCTCGGTCGAGCGCGACGGCCGCAGGCGCCTCTACGCGCTGAGCGACGACCACGTGGTCACCCTGCTCGAGGAGGCGCTCCGGCACGCCGAGGGGCGGGCACGCCGTAGCTCGCCTCTGCGGCGGGCGCTCGGCGCCACGGAGCCGTGAGCGTCCCCGAGCAGACGGTCAGGCGCGCGGCGTTCGGCTCGCCCGCCGAGCGGCGGTCGGTGCTCGACCGGGCGCACCGCGGCGACATCGAGGGAGCCCTGGGGCGCGTGGCGGTTTTCGACACGCCGAACCGGCTGCCGCTGCGGCGGCGTGTCGCGGTGCTGCTCGCGGTCATGGGTCCGGGCCTCGTCGTGATGGCCGCCGACGCGGATGCGGGCACCCTGTCGGTGTTCGCGCAGGCGGGGCAGAACTACGGCCTCGACTTCCTCTGGCTCGTGCTGCTGCTGGCCCCCGTGCTGTTCGTCAATCAGGAGATGGCCGCGAGGCTCGGGGCCGTGACGGGCACGGGGCACGCCCGGCTGATCTTCGAGCGGTTCGGCCGGCGGTGGGGCACGTTCGCGCTCGCCGATCTGCTGCTCCTGAACCTGGCGACCATCGTCACGGAGTTCATCGGCGTGGCGCTCGCCCTCGGGTACTTCGGAGTGGGCCGCGCCGTCTCGGTACCGCTCGCGGCGGTCGCGCTCGTCGGGATCACCGCGACCGGGAGATTCCGGCGCTGGGAGCGGGCGATGTACGTGCTGGTCGCGGTCAACTGCGTCGCGATCGTGCTGGCGGCGCTGAGCCACCCCAGCGCGGGCGCGGTCGGACGTGCGCTCGTGCCCGGGCTCGGCGGCCGCCTCGCGCCCGGTGGAGTCCTCTTCGTGCTCGCGCTCGTCGGCACGACCGTCTCGCCGTGGCAGCTCTTCTTCCAGCAGTCGAACGTCGTCGACAAGCGCATCACGCCGCGCTGGCTCGCGTACGAGCGCGTCGACACGCTGATCGGCACGGTCGTGTTCACGCTCTGCGCCGTCGCCGTCGTCGTCGCGTGCGCGTTCGCGTTCCGGAGCACGGCGTTCCAAGGGTCGTTCGTCGACGCGGGCGCGGTCGCGCGGGGGCTCTCGGCGCGGCTCGGCTCGTCCGCAGGAGCACTGTTCTCGCTGCTGCTGCTGAACGCGTCGGTGATCGGTGCGGGCGTCGTCACCCTGGCGACCTCGTACGCGATCGGGGACGTCCTCGGCACCAAGCACTCGCTGCACCGGAGCTGGCGCGACGCGCCCCGGTTCTACGGCAGCTTCGCGGCCTCGATCGGCCTCGCCGCGGCGCTGGTGCTCGCGCCCGGCATCTCGCTCGGCCCGGTGACCACGGCCGTGCAGGCGCTGTCCGGCGTCCTCCTGCCGAGCGCGACAGTCTTCCTGCTGCTGCTGTGCAACGACCGCGCGGTGCTCGGGCCGTGGCGGAACTCGTTCCTCCTGAACGCCTTCGCGACCACGGTCGTCGGCATCCTCCTCGTCCTCTCTGCGCTGCTCACCCTGCTGACGCTCGTGCCAGGCCTCGCGGTGACGCGGGTCGCGACCGTGCTCGCGGGCGCGCTCGCGGCCGTGCTGGCCGGGCTCGCCGCCGCGGGCCTCGCCGGCAGGTGGCGCCACGGCCGCTTCCGCCGCCCGACAGCCTCCGAGCGAGCCGCGTGGACGATGCCGCGCCTCGAGAGCCTGCCGCGCCCGGCCCTGTCGTGGAACCGGACGCTTGGGCTGATCGTGCTGCGCGTGTACATCGGGGTCGCCGCAGCCCTCGTGCTGCTGCGGATCGCACGGTTCGCGCTCGGTATCTGATCGCCCTAACATATGATTAACCGTTCATCTCTAGGCTGGGACACCTGGTGGCACGGGAGCGGGACAGGAGCGCCCGGGCAGCGGTCAGCGTCACACCGGGCGCCGGCGTGGCGGCGAAGTACGATGGCCTCGCCCGCAACTGGAGTGCGTCCTACGCGACGCCCGGCGTCTTCTTCCGCCGACGGGCCCGCTTCGTGTGCGAGCTCGGCCCGGCACTCGAGCCCGGCGACCGGGTACTGGAGGTCGGCTGCGCTGACGGCGCCCTCGCCCAGGAGCTGCTCGACCTCGGCCTGGTCGTCGAGGCCGTCGACATCAGCGGCGAGATGGTCGCACGGGCCCGGCAGCGCGTCGGCGGACGCGCGGTCGTCGGAGTCGCGGACTTCCTCGAGTACCGGCCGTCACGGCCGGTGGCGGCGACGATCGGCTTTCGGGTGCTGCGGTACGTCCCCGAGCTGACGCGCTTCTTCGCCCGACTCGCGGAGTTCACCGAGCGCAAGCTCGTCTTCGACCTCGTCCCGAGCACGGGACCCGCCTTCGCGGACGTCGAGCGCTCGCTCCGCGCCGGCGGCTTCGACGAGATCGTCGTACACCCGTGGCTGCTCCCGGCGAGGACCGCCCTCCCGGCCCCGGCCCGCCCGCTCGTCACGGCCCTGGAGCGCGTCGGGCCGCTCGCACAGGCCGTCGTCCGTCGCCGGTTCTCGGTGATCATCGCCGCCTGGCGCTCATGAGGCGCTGGTGGCATCGAGCCTCTTAGCGGCGACGGCTCCGGCGGGCGACGGCAATCCAGACGGCGACGTAGACGCCGCCGAGCAGCAGCAACGCTCCGAGCTCCTTCGCCGGCGGGACCCAGTTGCCTCGAGCGTGCTCGCCGCTCACCGTGTTGGCGAGGACGAGCAGGGCTCCCCCGACGGCCAGACAGCAGGCGGCGACGACGAGACCCGGGCTCCGGCGACGTGAAGATTCCATGAAGATCTGATCATATGAGAGCACGAGCCGGGCAAACCTGCAAGACTTGCGAACCACATAGTCGCGGCTCCCCGTCGCGGCACCAGGTCACTCGGAGCTGCCTGCCACGAGTGGCTCCCCGCACGAACGGGCGGGCGCCACCCCTCGGGGTGGCGCCCGCTCCGGGGTTCAGTCTGCGAGCAGCTTCCCGAGTACCAGGTACGGCGGGTAGCCGGGCCCGAAGTCGACGTCGGCCAGCTCGCTCCAGCCGTTCTTCTTGTAGAAGGCGCGCGCCTTGCGCGAGCCGCGCTGCGTCGAGAGGACGACCCGGTCGTGCGGCTGCCGCGAGAGCAGCTGCGCCAGGAGGGCGCTGCCGATGCCGCGGCGCTGGGCGTTCGGCCGCACGTGCAGCTCGACCACCTCGTAGTGCGGCGGGTCGAGCCACTCCGCGCGCTGCGCCGCGCTCAGGGCCGCCGCGACGCGCTCGGTCCACCACTGGCCGTAGGCGCCCGTGTAGCCGTAGCCGAAGCCGATGATGCGGTCCTCCTCGCGCGCGACGAGGAACACGAAGTCGTCGCGCTCCGCGTGCAGCGGCAGCCGGTCGCGGGCCCACTCGTCCGAGAGCGCGCCCGCGCCGAGCGCGGTGCGGTGCACCTCGCGAAGCTCGTCGCGCAGCGGCAGCGGGTCGACGGCCTCGACGATCAGCGGTCGGCGTCGAGGTCGACCACGACGTGCGTCAGCGGCAGCGCGAAGCGCTCACGCGCCTTCTCGACGACACCGCGCTCGAGCCAGTGCGACCGGCCCTCCGGGTGCGTCGAGACGATCAGCTCGTCGGGGCGGAACGTGCGCAGCGCGTCCTCGATCGCCTGGATGGGGTCGCCGTCGCCGACCTCGCCGCGGGCGTCGAGGCCGACCGCGCGCATCGAGGCGAGGCTCGCGTCGAGCCGCTCCTGCGCCGCCGCCCGTGCCTCGTCCTCGTCGGACGTCCACTGCTTGAGCGGCGAGTTGAGCGCCGGCGACACGACCAGCACGCGCGCGTGGCGAGAGCCCGTGCGCGAGCGGATCTCGGCCAGCAGCTCGGGGCCGCCGACCGTCTCGTTCGCCACCACCAGGATGCGGTGCTCGTCCGGCGGGCTCGGCGCCGGCGCCTGGCGCACCGGCGGCTCCCGCCGGCCGCGGCCGAGCACCCACCAGAGCGCGGCCGCCGTCAGCACCGCGAAGACCGCGACGCCCACCCACGTGTTGATGAGCGAGCCGACCACGATCAGCGCGAAGTAGACGATCGTCAGCCAGACGAACCTGAACGCGTCCCCTTCGCTCCGGAGCGGGTTCTTCACGCCCGCGTCCTAGAGCACGTAGACCGTGACGAAGACCACGATCCACATCACGTCGACGAAGTGCCAGTAGATGCCGGCGATCTCGACGCCGTGGTGGTCCTCGGGAGAGAAGTGCCCGCGAAACGCGCGGATCACCATCGCGGCCAGGATCGACAGGCCGACGAAGACGTGGGCCCCGTGGAGGCCGGTCAGCCCGAAGAACGTCGCCGCGAACGACGTGTCGCCGGTGTTGAAGCCGAGCCGGTGGTACTCGATCGCCTGCGTGAGCAGGAACGTCAGGCCGAGGGCGACGGTCAGGAACAGGCCCGCCTGCATCCCGACGCGGTTGCCGCGCTTGATCGAGACGGTGGCCCAGTGCATCGTGAAGCTCGACGTGACGAGGATCAGCGTGTTGATCAGCGCCACGAAGACCGGGCGGTGGAACTGCGGCGGCGGCCAGTGCCCGTTGACGCCGTGGTTGACGACGCGGTCGAAGAAGTAGACCGTGAAGAACGAGCCGAAGAGCATGATCTCCGACGCGATGAACAGGAACATCCCGAGCACGGCGGGCGGGACGCGCGAGCTGTAGTGGATCGGCGGCGGGCCGTGGTGCTCGTGCGCCTCGGCGGCCGCGCTCACGAGCCGCTCCCGGAGACGACGTGCTCCACGGGCAGCCCCGTGTCCTTGCGCAGCCGCTCGACCAGGTCGCGCCGCAGCCAGCCGCTGCGCGTGCCGGGGAAGGTCGAGACGATGATCTCGTCGACGCGCTCGTCGTGGACGACGTGCTGCGCCGCCGTGTACGGGTCCGGGTGCACGACCTGCCCGTGGGCGTCGATGCCCTCGCCGCGGAGCTCCGAGAGCGCGAGCCGGAGGCGGCGGTCGGCGTCGGCGTGCTGCTCCTCGTCGCTCTGCGGCGCGACGATCAGGAAGCTCGCGGGCCCCTTCGCGTGCCGCTCGCGGATCCGGTCGAGCAGCTCGCCGGAGACGACGGTCTCGTTCGCGATCACGAGCACGTTCGCCTCGCCCTCGCCGCCGTTTCCGGCGACGACATGGCGGACGGGCAGCCCGCCCGCGACGCGCTCGATCTCCTCGACCACGTGCCGCCGCATCCAGCCGGAACGCTCGACCGGATGCGTCGAGACGACGATCTCGTCGACCGACGGCTCGAGCTGCGCCAGCGCGTCCTTGACCGCCTGCACCGGGCCCGTCTCGACGACGAAGCCCTGTGCGGAGACACCCGCCTCGCGCAGCGCCTTCAGCGTCTGCTCGAGGCGGCGGCCGGCGGAGGCGCGGCGGGTGTCCTCGTAGACGACGTACCCCTGGTTCGGCTCGTTCACCGGCGCGATCACCGTCACGCGCCCGTGCTCGCCCGCCTCGCCACGCACGGCCTCGTGCAGCGTCCGCGACGCTGACGTCTCGTTCGCGATCACGAGCACATGCGACATCTCAGTCCGCGCCGACCGGCTCGGGCGCAGGCGCACCGAAGATCGCGTGCCGGGCGCCCGGGACGCCGTACTCGTACGGGTTGCCGACGACCTGCGGCAGCTCGTCGAAGTTGAACACCGGCGGCGGCGACGACACCTGCCACTCGAGCGTCAGCGCACGCCACGGGTTCGCCTCGGCGGCCGGCCCGTAGGCCCACGAGCGGATCATGTTGTAGAGGAAGACGATCGTCGACGCGCCGAGCCCGAACGAGGCGATCGAGATGAACAGGTTCAGGTCGGCGAAGCGGCCCGCGTAGTCGGCGACGCGGCGCGGCATCCCCTGGAGGCCGAGGTAGTGCATCGGGAAGAACGTCAGGTTGAACCCGATGAACGTCAGCCAGAAGTGCAGCTTGCCGAGCCGCTCGCTGTACATCCGGCCCGTCATCTTCGGGAACCAGTAGTAGATGCCGGCGAAGATCGTGAAGACGGAGCCGCCGAAGAGCACGTAGTGGATGTGCGCGACGATGAAGTACGTCTGGTTCGCGTGGATGTCGATCGGCACCGACGCGAGGTAGATGCCGGAGAGGCCGCCGATCACGAACATGCCGAGGAAGCCGACGGCAAAGAGCATCGGCGTCGTGAAGTGCAGGCGGCCGTTCCACATCGTCGCGAGCCAGGAGAAGATCTTGATGCCGGTCGGCACGGCGATCACCATCGACGTCACCATCATCGGTACGCGCAGCCAGCCGGCCATCCCCGCGACGAACATGTGGTGCGCCCACACCGAGAAGCCGAGCACGAGGATGGCCATCAGGGAGAGCGCCATCAGCCGGTAGCCGAAGATCGGCTTGCGGCTCATCACCGCGATGACCTCGCTGATGATCCCGAAGCCGGGCAGCATCATGATGTAGACGGCCGGGTGCGAGTAGAACCAGAAGATGTGCTGGTAGCCGAGCACGTAGCCGCCGCCCGCGGTCTCGAAGAAGTTCGTGTGCAGCACGCGGTCGAACATCACGAAGAACTGCGAGCCGGCGATGAACGGCGTCGCGATCACGACCAGCAGCGAGGTCGTGAAGTTCGCCCAGACGAGCAGCGGCATGCGCCAGAACGTCATGCCGGGCGCGCGCATGGTGATGATCGTGACCAGGAAGTTGAGCGCGGTCATGATCGAGCTCGCGCCCGCCCACTGCACGCCCATGTTGAAGAAGACCTGGCCGATCGGCTGGTGCGAGCAGAGCGGCGCGTAGCACGTCCACCC
>CAZBYA010000052.1:0-4544 GCA_964496175.1 uncultured Gaiellales bacterium
AGACCGCGGCCTGACGGTTCGGGCCGTGTCCGGGGTCAGACCCCGGACGTGTCCGGAACAGACGGGAAGCGCACGACCCGTCGGCTGCCGCCAGACAGGTCCCGAAGGGCGGACCAGCGAGAAGAGCCGGAGGAGGGACTCGAACCCTCGGCCTTCGGTTTACAAAACCGCTGCTCCACCAGCTGAGCTACTCCGGCGCGCCCCACATGGTAGGCGCTCGCCCCTGTTGTCAGTTTTGGACACGGCCCAGCCGATGCCCCGGGCACGCTGGGTCCTCCCGGCACGCGACCACCAGAGCTCCGCTCGCTCCGAGCTGGTCCGCTTCGGCGTGAGCTAGCGGCTACAGCAGGACCTGGCGCGCCTGCTGGTGCGTCAGGATCTTCCGCTTCACGCGCTGGAGCGCGTTGTCGATCGTCTTCGTGTCGCAGCCGAGCTCCTCGGCCATCTGCTCGTACGACGACCCCTCCAGGTAGAGACGCAGCGCGTCCGCCTCGAGCGGCGAGAGCGTGCTCGACAGGCACCCGACCAGCGCCTGCAGCTCCTCGGTCGAGATCACGCGCACCGACGGGTCGTTGACGCTCGGCCCCGGCAGCGCGTCGCCGAGCGTGCAGTCGTCGCCCTCCTGCCCGGCGGGGGTGTGGCTGAACGAGATGTACTGGTTCAGCGGCGCGTGCTTGAAGCGCGTCGCCGTCTTGATCGCCGTGATGATCTGCCGCGTCACGCACAGCTCGGCGAACGAGCGGAACGACGTCTCCTTGTCGGGCCTGAAGTCGCGCACCGCCTTGTAGAGACCGACGAGCCCCTCCTGGATCAGGTCCTCCGAGTCGCCGCCGGCGAGGAAGTACGAGCTCGCCTTCAGGCGGACGAACGCCGTGTAGCGCCGGATCAGCTGGTCCAGGGCGGCGCTCGAGCCGTTGCGCGCCTTCAGGACGAGCTGGAGATCCTCAAGCTCTCGTTGAGCCTTCTGGGGAGACTTCGGGGCGAGTGCGGTGCGGACGGCCACAGGCGTTACCCCCGGTGCGTGGTCGGTTTCGGTGAGAAGTCTCACCCTGAGGTTGAGGTGAATCTAGCAGGGTCCCGCAAGGAGCACAAGCCCCAATTGCACTGGACCCGCTTACTCGCCTCGCCGCAGCCGCTCGAGCGCCGCGCGCGTGGCGGCGTCGAGCTTCCCGGCGATCCCCTGCGGCCGCTCCTCACGGTGCTCCGCCGGCCGGAGCTCGCGCACGAACGTCTGCGACGAGAGCTTCTGGACGTCGACGCCCGCCGCCGTCGCGATCGTCGAGTCGCTCGTGACGAGGACGACGCGCCGGCGGTCGCGGTGCTCGGCCGCGAGCCGCTCGAGCAGCGTGTCCGCGTGCGGCGCGTAGCGGACGGCGAGCGGGCCGCGGTCGGCGTCCTCCCCCACGCCGTCGAAGACGGCGACGCCCTCGGCGCCGCGGAGGGCGACGAAGCTCGCCAGCGTGTCGACGAGCTCGCGCACGTCCGCGAACGGCCCGGCGTGCAGCAGGTTGAAGCCGTCGAAGAGGTAGAGGTCACGCATGCGCCGTCCGCTGCCGCCGCGCCTCGTACAGCAGCACGGCCGCGGCGACGGAGACGTTCAGCGACTCGACTGCTCCCGCGAGCGGGATCGAGACGAGTGCGTCGCACGTGCGGCGGACGAGCGGGCGGAGTCCCTTCCCCTCCGCGCCGAAGACGAGCGCGACGCCGCCCGCGAGATCCGTCTCCCACATCGGCTGCGCGTCGGCCTCGCCCGCGGCGCCGTACACCCAGAGCGCGGGCCCCTTCACCTCCTCGAGGTAGCGCGCGAGGTTCGTCACCACGGCCACCGGCAGGTGCTCGACCGCGCCGGCCGATGCGCGCGCGACGGCCGGCGTCACGATCGCCGAGCCGTGCGCGGGGACGACGACGCCCGTCGCGCCCGCGCCGTCGGCGCTGCGGCAGACGGCTCCGAGGTTGCGCGGGTCGGTGACGCGGTCGAGGACGGCGAGCAGCGGCCGCTCCCCGGCCGCGAGCTCGTACGCGTCGGCATAGCGGTAGGGCTCGACGAGCGCGAGCACGCCCTGGTGGTCGCGCGTGCCCGCGCGCTCCGAGAGGTCGCGCTCGCCCTTCTCCTTCGGCCTCGCCTCCTCGAGCCAAGGCTCCGCCTTGCGCGCCCGCTCGGTCGCCCACACCTCGAGCACCTCGCGCCGGCCGCGCAGCGCCTCGCGCACGGCCCGGCGGCCGTAGACGAGCTCAGGCGTCACGGACGAGGGTGTAGCCGCCGCCGGGCTCGTCGCGCATCCGCCAGCCGGCCCCCGCGAGCTCGTCGCGGAGCCGGTCGGACGTGGCGAAGTCCCGCTCCGCGCGCGCCCGCGCCCGCCGCTCGGCGACCTCGACCACCTCGGGCGGCGCCTCCTGCCGCTCGGCGAGCGACTCGAGCCCGAAGACGGCAAGCCCGCGGCGCAGGAGCTCGAGCTGGCGCGTGGACGCCCACTCGTGCAGCACCGCCAGCGCCGCCGGCGTGTCGAAGTCGTCCTCCAGCGCGTTCGCAAAGGCCCACCAGCGCTCCTCCTCCGTCGCCGCCGGCTCGAGCGTGAAGGCGTTCCGCAGCGTCTCGAGCCGCGCCGCCGCCTGCGCCATCACCTCCTCGGAGAAGTCGATCGGCTTGCGCCAGTGGCCGCTCAGGAGGTAGACGAGCAGCGCCTCGCGGCCCCAGCGGTCGATCGCCTCTCGGGTCGAGACGACGTTGCCGAGCGACTTCGACATCTTGTCGCCGGTGAAGCTGAGCATCCCGTTGTGCGCCCAGATCCGGGCGAACTGGTGGCCGAGCGAGCGCGATTGCGCGATCTCGTTCTCGTGGTGCGGGAAGACGAGGTCGAGCCCGCCGCCGTGGATCTCGAAGACGGGCCCGTAGATCTCCTCGGCCATCACCGAGCACTCGATGTGCCAGCCCGGCCGCCCGCGGCCCCACGGCGAGTCCCACCACGTGTCCTCCGTCTCGGGCTTGTTCGCCTTCCAGAGCGCGAAGTCGCGCGCGTCCTCCTTCAGCGCGTTCGGCTCCTGCTCCTCGACCTGGTCGGGCCGCTGCCCGGAGAGGCGCCCGTAGTCGGGGAAGCTCGCGACGCGGAAGTAGACGTCGCCCGCGACCGCGTACGCGTGGCCCTTCTCGACCAGCTCCTCGATCGCGCGGACGATCTGCGGCACGGTCTCGGTCGCCTTCGGCATGTGGTCCGGCAGGCCGAGGCCCAGGTCGCCCATGTCGTCGAGGTACCACTGCGTCGCGCGCGCGGCGAGCTCGGCGCTCGCACCGGGCGCCGCGTCGTAGATCTTGTCGTTGATGTCGGTGATGTTGTGGACGAGCTGGGCGTCATAGCCCGTCGCGCGGAGCCAGGAGCGCAGCCACATGCCGACGACGAACGGGCGCGCGTTGCCGACGTGCGCGCGGTCGTAGACCGTCGGGCCGCAGAAGTACATCCGCACCGGTCCCGGCGCCGGCGGCAGCTCGACCGGCGAGCGCGTATACGTGTCGTACAGCCGCACGAGCCTAGGGTAGTGCGCGACGAACGGCCTCGTCGCGCGGCAATGCCCGCACGACGGCCCACAGCTCCGGGCCGCGCTCCTGCCCGGTGAGCGCGACGCGCAGCGCGCGCAGGTCGCCGCCGACGGCCTTCAGCTCGCGGACGAGCGCCTTCGCCTCCTCCTTGGAGAGCACGCCGGGCAGCGCGCCGCGCAGCTCGCCGAAGCGCGCGAGGGTCTCCGGGCTGCGCAGCTCGCGCTCGGGCGGCTCGTCGAGCACCGCGCGCGCGAGCGCGTGCGCCTCGCGCAGGTCGTGCGCGCCGCGCGCGAGCGCGGCCGCCTCCTCGGGCACGCCTGCACGCGCGGCCAGCTCGTCGTCCGGGAGGCCGGCGAGCGCGTCGACCGAGAGGGAGCGGATGCGCGCGAGGTCGAGACGCACGTCGTGCCGCGGCACGCCGAGCTCCTCGAGGTAGGCGCGGACGGCCTCGGCGGGGTAGCCGGCCTCGCGGAGCGAGGCGACCGTCGCGCCGGCCGCGCGCTTCGACAGCTTCTTGCCGTCGTCGCCGACGACGAGGCCGTGATGGATCACCTCCGGCGCCCCGAAGCCGAGCGCCGCATGCAGCTTCGTGTGCAGCTCCTCGTTCGCGCGGTGGTCGGAGCCGCGGAGGACGTGGGTGATGCCGAAGTCGTGATCGTCGACGACGCTCGCCAGGTGGAAGGTGGGGGTGCGGTCGTCGCGCCAGAGCATCACCCCCTCGAACCGCTGCTCGAGCCCCGCCTCGCGGGCGGCCTCGAGGTGGCGGTCGGCCCGCTCGCTCTGGCGCACCGGCCCCTCGTCCCAGCCGACGCCGAGCCAGCGCAGGTCCTCGAGGATCTCCTCCTCGCCGCCGGGAACGTTCCGCTCCGTGTCGGTGTCGTCGATCCGCAGCAGCAGGCGGTCGCCGAAGCTGCGGTTCGCAACCGCGCTCAGCGCGTTCCCGACGTGCAGCGAGCCGGTCGGGCTGGGGGCGAAACGGACCCGGATCACGCCGGGACCGTACTTCTATTGG
>CAZBYA010000052.1:4644-20246 GCA_964496175.1 uncultured Gaiellales bacterium
GCCCGCCTCGCGGGGCAACAATGCGGGCGTGAGGGTCCTGGTCGTCGAGGACGAGCCGAAGATGGCCGCGCTGGTGGCGCGCGCGCTCCGCGAGGAGGGGCACGCCGCGGACGTCACCGGCAACGGCGAGGACGCGCTCTGGATGGCGCAGGCGGCGCCGTACGACGCGATCGTGCTCGACGTGATGCTGCCGGGCGCCGACGGGTTCGAGGTGCTGCGCGGGCTGCGCGCGCGGAGGGTCTGGACGCCGGTGCTGATGCTGACGGCGCGCGACGCCGTGTCCGACCGGGTCGGCGGCCTCGACTCGGGCGCGGACGACTACCTGACGAAGCCGTTCTCGTTCGAGGAGCTGCTGGCGCGGCTGCGCGCGATCGCGCGCCGCGGCCCGGTCGAGCGGCCGACCGTGCTCGAGGTCGGCGACCTGCGCCTCGACCCGGCCGCGCACCGCGCGTGGCGCGGCGAGAGCGAGCTCGACCTGTCGGCGCGCGAGTTCGCGCTGCTCGAGCTGTTCATGCGCAACCCCGGGCACACGCTCACGCGCCTCCAGCTGCTCGAGGGGGCGTGGGACATGGCGTTCGAGAGCCGTTCGAACGTCGTCGACGTCTACATCCGCTACCTCCGCGAGAAGGTCGACCGGCCGTTCGGGCGCAGCTCGATCGAGACCGTGCGCGGCGTCGGCTACCGCCTGCGCGAGGACGGGGGCGTGCTTTGAGCCGCATCCCGATCCGCCTGCGCCTGACGCTGCCGTTCGCGTTCGCGATGGCGATCGTGCTCGCGGGCATGGGCGTCTTCGTCTATGTCCGCGTCGGCGACACGCTGCTCGGCTCGATCGACCAGAACCTGCGGGCGCAGCTCGTGGAGGTCGAGACGCACGCCACCCGGGGCGGCCCGCTGATCGACCCCGACGCGAGCGTGGGCCCCACGATCGCCTTCGTGCAGCTCACGGACGGGACGATCGTCCAGCCGTCGACGACCGGGATCGGGCCCGTCCACGGGCCGCGTCCGGCGGGCGTGATCCACCGGACCGCCGACGTCCCCGGCGTCAGGGGCGACTGGCGCCTGATCGAGGCCCCCGTGACCTGGGACGGCGAGGCGGCGACGCTGGTGGTCGGCCGCTCGCTCGCGCCGCGCGAGGAGACGCTGCGCCGGCTCTTCCGCGCGTTCCTGTACGCGGCTCCGCTGGCCCTGCTGCTCGCCGTCCTCTCCGGCTATGCGCTCGCCGCGGCGGCGCTCCGCCCCGTCGAGGCGATGCGCCGGCGGGCCGCCGGCGTCTCGGCGGACGAGCCCGGGCGTCGGCTGCCCGTGCCGCCGGCGCGCGACGAGATCTCGGCGCTGGCGCTGACGCTGAACGACATGCTGGCGCGCCTCGAGTCGTCCTTCGAGCACGAGCGGCGCTTCCTCGCCGACGCGAGCCACGAGCTGCGCACCCCGCTCGCGCTGCTCCGCGGCGAGCTGGAGCTCGCGCTGCGCCGGCCGCGCAGCCGCGAAGAGCTGGAGGCGGCGGTGCGCTCCGCGGCGGAGGAGACGGAGCGGCTGACGCGCCTCGCGGAGGACCTGCTGCTGATCGCGCGCTCCGACCAGGGCAAGCTGCCGATCCGCGCCGAGCGGACGACGGCCGACGAGCTGCTCGAGCAGGTGCGCGGGCGCTTCTCGCTGCTCGCCGCGGACACCGGCCGCGGGCTCGTCGTCGAGGCGAACGGCGCGATCCCGGTCGAGGCCGACCCGGCCCGCATCGAGCAGGCCCTCGGCAACCTGGTCGCGAACGCGTTCGAGCACGGGGCCGGCGATGTGACGCTCTTCGCCCGGCACGTCGAGGGCCGGATCGAGCTGCACGTCACCGACCGCGGCGCCGGCTTCCCGCCCGCGTTCATCGAGCGGGCGTTCGACCGCTTCAGCCGCAGCGACGACGCGCGCGGCGGCGGCGGCGGGACGGGGCTCGGGCTCGCGATCGTCGACCTGATCGCGCGTGCGCACGGCGGGCGCGCCCGTGTCGCGAACCGCGACGGGGGCGGCACCGACGCCTGGATCGAGCTGCCGGGCGAGAGCGGCTCTTAGCAAGCTCCTACGCTGCTCTCATAGCACCCTCATGCGGCCGGGGAACCCTGGTGGCATGGAACGGGACACGCAGGACGTGCGGCGGGCGGTCGCCGCTCGCGATGCGGCGGCCCTGCGCGTGCGCCACGCGACCCGCATCTCGGTCGCGCTGGGCATCGCGCTGACCGGCGTCTTCGCCGCCGTCGCCGCCGGCTCCACCCACACGAAGAAGATCGTCGTGCAGCGCGTGCGCGCGCGCACGACCACGACGGCCGCGTCCCGGGCGCCCGTCGTCGCGCCCGCGCCGCCGATCGTCGGCGCCGGCCAGTCGCCGAGCTCCTCGCCGGGGTCGGCCGCGCCGTCACAGCCGCAGTCGGCGCCGGCTCCCTCCCCCGCTCCGGCGAGCGTCCCGCCGACCGTCGTGTCCGGAGGCTCGTGAACGGATCGACATCGTTCACGGCCCTGGGCACGACGGCGGTGCTGGTGCTGACGGACGCGTCCGCGCTGCCGCTCGGCCGCCGGCTGCTCGTCGACGAGCTGGACGCGGTCGACTGCGCGTGCAGCCGCTTCCGCGACGACTCGGAGCTCTCCCGCGCGAACGCGAGCGCGGGCGAGACCGTGCGCGTGTCGCCGCTCCTCGCCGACGCGGTGCGCGTCGCGCTCGACGCCGCGCACGCGACCGGAGGCCTCGTCTCGCCGGCGCTCGGCGAGCCGCTGCGCTCCGCCGGCTACGACCGCACCTTCCGGCTCGTCCGCGCCCGCGAGCAGTGGACGTTCGTGCCCGTGGCGCCCAGCACGGAGGCGTGGCGCGGCGTCGTCCTCGACGGCGACCGGCTGACCGTCCCGCCGGGCGTCGAGCTCGACCTCGGCGCGACCGCGAAGGCGCTCGCCGCCGACCGCGCGGCGCAGGCGATCGCAGCGGCAACCGGCTGCGGGACGCTCGTCTCCCTCGGCGGCGACCTCGCCGCCCGAGGCGAGCCGCCGGCCGGCGGCTGGTGCGTCCGCGTCGACGACGACCACGCCGCACCGCTCGACGCGCCGGGACCCCGCGTGCTCGTCACCGAGGGCGGCGTCGCGACCTCCTCGACCGCCGTCCGCCGCTGGCGCACCGACCGCGGCGAGGCCCACCACGTGATCGACCCGCGCACGGCGCTCCCCGCGCGCACGCCGTGGCGCACGGTGACGGTCGCCGCTCGCTCGTGCGTCGACGCGAACGTCGCCGCCACCGCCGCGCTCGTGCTGGGACACGACGCACCGGCGTGGCTGGCGCAGCGCGGCCTGCCCGCGCGTCTCGTCGCGGAGGACGGCACGGCCGTCTTCACCGGCGGCTGGCCCGCCGACGCGGAGGCGGCGGCGGCATGACGCTGCTCGCCGCGGGCAACGGCACGACGTTCTGGTACGTCACGCGCGGCAGCGGCGTCGTCGCCCTGCTGCTGCTGACGGCGTCGGTCCTGGTCGGCATCCTCTCGGCGCTGCGCGTGCGCAACGACCGCTGGCCGCGCTTCGCCGTCGCCGGCGTGCATCGCAACCTGACGCTGCTTTCGATCGCGTTCGTCGCGCTGCACGTGCTGACGACGATCCTCGACGGCTACGCGCCGATCGGCCTCAAGGACGCGGTGCTCCCGTTCGTGTCGTCGTACCGCCCGCTCTGGCTCGGCTTCGGCGCCGTCGCGTTCGACCTGCTGCTCGCGCTCGTGATCACGAGCCTGCTGCGCCGCCGGATCGGCCCGCGCGTGTGGCGGCTCGTCCACTGGCTCGCGTACGCGTCGTGGCCCGTCGCGCTCGTGCACGCGTTCGGCACGGGCAGCGACGCGCGCACCGGCTGGCTGTCGCTGCTCGGCTTCGCGACGCTGCTCGCGGTCGTCGTCGCGGCCCTCGCCCGGGTCGCCCTCGGCGGCGGCAACCCGCTGCCGCGGGCCGTCGGCGCGCTCGCGGCCGTCGCGGCGCCGCTCGTCATCTTCCTCTGGTACCAGGGCGGCCCCGCGCAGCACGGCTGGGCCGCGCGCGCCGGCACGCCCTCGACGCTCCTGAAGAGCACGCGCGGGGCGGGCACGGCGCAGCCGACGATCCTGACGAGCGCCGCGTCGCCGCCTCGCTCGTTCACCTCCCCCGTCAGCGGCTCGGTGAACGAGACGGGCAACGGCGACGGCTCGGTGACGGTCTCGATCGTCCTCCGCCTGCACGGCGGTCCGGGCGGCGCGACGCGCGTCGACCTCCGGGGTGTCCCGTTCGAGGGCGGCGTCTCGATGAACGCGAGCGGCGTGTCGTTCGTCCCCGCGACGACGCGCGCCGTCTACACCGGCAGCGTCGTCGGGCTCCAGGGCAGCCGCGTCGCGGCGGTCGTCGGCGACGGCTCCGGCGACCGGCTCCAGCTCGACTTCACCCTCTCGATCGACCTCGGGCACCACTCCGTGTCCGGCCTGCTCTCGGCGTCGCAGCCCGGGGCCAACGGGTGAGCGCGGCCGAGTCGACGCAGCGCCGCGCCCCGGAGGGCACGGCGAGGTTGCTGGCGAGCGTCGACGGCGATCGTGTCACGACGCTCGACCGGCACCTGCGCACCTACGGGCCGCTCGTCCACCCGAACGACCTGATCGGCGCCGTCGCGGCATCTCGCCTGCGCGGCCGCGGCGGCGCCGGCTTCCCCACCGCCGACAAGCTGCGCGCCGTCGCCGACCAGCGCGGCCGGCCCGTGGTCGTCGTCAACGCGGTCGAGGGGGAGCCGGCCAGCAAGAAGGACCGCGCGCTCCTGCGCGTGGCGCCGCACCTCGTCCTCGACGGCGCGTCGCTCGTCGCCCGCGAGCTCGGCGCGCGCGAGGCGATCGTCGCCGTCTCGTCGAGCTCGCTGCGCGAGCACGCGACGCTGACCGCCGCGATCCGCGAGCGCGAGCAGCGGCGCATGGACGGCATCCGGCTCGGCGTCGCGACGGTGCGGGGCGGCTTCGTCAGCGGCGAGGAGACCGCGGTGCTGCGGGCGCTCGGCGGCGGCCCGCCGAAGCCGACCCTCAAGCCGCCGTACCCCTTCGAGCGCGGCCTCGACGGTGCGCCGACGCTCGTGCAGAACGCCGAGACGCTCGCGCACGTGGCGCTGATCGCCCGGTTCGGCCCCGAGTGGTTCGGGCGCGGCACCGCGCTGCTGACGCTCGGCGGCGCCGTCGCGCGCCCCGGCGTGCACGAGGTCGACCTCGGCACGACGCTCGGCGACGCGCTGCTCCGCACGGGCGGCGTCAACGGGAAGGTCTCGGCGTTCCTCGTCGGCGGCTTCTTCGGCAAGTGGGTGCCGGCCGACGAGGCGGCAGCGCTGCCGCTCGCGGCGAGCTCGCTCGGCGCCGGCGCGATCGTCGCGCTCCCCGCGAACGCCTGCGCGGTCGCCGAGGTCGCGCGCGTCGTGCGCTACCTGTCGGGCGAGAGCGCGGGCCAGTGCGGGCCGTGCGTGCACGGGCTCGACGCGATCGCCGGCGCGCTCGAGGCGTCGGCCGCGTCCGACCGGCGTGCGCAGCTGCGCCGCTGGTCGGAGCACGTGACCGGCCGCGGCGCCTGCCGCCATCCGGACGGCGCCGCCCGCTTCGTCGCGAGCGCGCTCGAGGTGTTCGCCGACGACTTCGACGCGCACGCGCGCGGCGCGGGCTGCCGCGGCCGGGCGCTGCACGTCCTCCCCGTCGAGAACCGGCGGCCGCAGTGAAGGCGCGCACGAAGCCGGCGCTCACGATCAGGGTCGACCCGATCGCGTGCGACGGCCACGGCTACTGCGCGGAGCTCTTCCCGGAGCGCATCTCGCTCGACGACTGGGGCTACCCGATCGTCGACCCGGCGCCGATCCCGCCGGAGCTGCGGGGCCACGCGGAGCGGGCGGTCGACGAGTGCCCGGTGCTGGCCCTCCGGCTCGCCGCGCTCGAACGCGCGCGCGCGTAGACGGCCGGACGGGCACACTTGCCGCCGATGCAGGCGGCGAGCGTCCACGCTGCGGTCGGCTGGCTCCGCGCGCGCCCGCGGGCCCGGGTGGCGCTCCAGGCGTCGGCGGCCGCCGTCACCGTCGGCTTCTGCGCCTTCGGGGTCGCGAGCGAGTGGTCGAAGGCCGGCCCGCGGCTCGAGCACGCCCACCCCGCCGACTTCGCGCTCGCGCTCGCGACCGTCGCCGCCTACTACCTCGTCTTCATCGTCGGCTGGATCCGGATCCTCGCCGGCTGGGGGATCCGGATCGGGTACCGCGACGCGCTCCAGGCCGAGATGGTGTCGATGCTCGCCAAGTACATCCCCGGCGGCGTCTGGACGCCCGCGGCGCGCGCGCTCGCTCTGCGGCGCCGCTCCGGCGTGACCGACACGTCGACGGTGCTTGCGTCGATCCTCGTCGAAGCGGGCCTCTCGGCGATCTCCGGCGTGATCGTCTTCGTCGTCAGCCTCGCGTGGGTGCACGGCGTCAACGCGCCGCTCGCGCCGCTCCTTGCCTTCGGCGTCCTCTGCGTGCTCCTGCTCCACCCGCGCGTCTTCCGGCCGCTCGCGCGCAGGCTGCTCCGCCCGTTCGGCGCGGAGTCGATCGAGCCGCTGCCGTTCCCGCTGATGCTGGGGCTGCTGCTCTTCTACTGCGGCACTTGGCTCGTCGGCGGGCTCGCGCTCTGGTTCCTGCTCCGCAGCGTCGGCACCCACCCCGGGCTCGAGACGGTGCCGTTCCTGGGCGGCACGGCAGCGGTCGGCGCGATCGTCGCCGTGCTCGCCGTCTTCGCCCCGTCCGGACTCGGCTGGCGCGAGGCGTCGATGGTCGGGCTGCTGCTCGCGCTGACGACCGCCGGGCCCGCGCTGAGCGCGACGCTGCTGAACCGGCTCGCGATCACCGTCGTCGAGCTGGCGCTGTTCGGCGCCGGCGCGCTCTCCTGGCGGCGCAGGCAGCCGGTCGCTACGCGCCCGGCGCCGCAGCCGCCGCCGCCGTAGACACGCGTCTGACGGCGGTCGCCGCGACCAGCGCGAGCGCGGGCACGAGCAGGTACCAGCTCGAGAAGCCGGCGACCGCGAGCATGAGCGCCAGCGACACCGCCGCCGCGGCGCGGGCCCGTCCCTCCAGGATGCGAACGGCGGACGCGGTCGCCGCGAGGTAGACCGCGACGAAGCACGCCGACGTCGCGCGCACGAGCACCTCGGGGCTGCCGACCCCGGCGACGAGCGCGCCGAGGAGCGCGGCGCCGCAGACGCCGAGCACCGCGAGCGGCCGGCGCGGGATGCTCCGCGCGGCGTCGCCGGCGAGCCAGCCCGGCAGCGAGCCCGACGCCGCCAGCGCCGCCGCGAGCTTCGCCGCTCCGCCCATGTACACGTTCATCGTTCCCATCGTCAGGCAGACCGCGAGCACGGCGGTGGCATCCCGTCCCGCGGCGCCGAAGCCGACGCCGATCAGGTCGGCGAGCGGCACGCGCGAGTGGGAGCCCGCCGTCACGCCGACGGTCGCGACCGCCAGGCCGGTGTAGAGCACCGTCACGGTGGCGAACGCGACCGCCATCGCACGCGGCAGCTGCCGGCCGGGGTCGCGGAAGTCGCCGACGAGCTGCGCGACCGCCTCCCAGCCGACGAAGAGCCAGACGAGGATGTTCGCGGCGGTGCCGACCGCCCACCAGCCGTGCGGCGCGAACGGCGTCCAGTGCCGGCCGCCGCGCGCCGGCAGCGCCACGGCGACCGCGACGGCGATCACCGATGTCAGCACCGCCGCGAGCACGAGCTGGAAGCGCGACGACAGGCGTAGCCCGAGCGCGTTCGTGCCGAGCACGACCGCGTACATCGCGAGACCGACGCCGACGGCGACGCCCGTCCCCGAGCGCGTGAGGGCGGCGACGTAGTACCCGCCGATCAGCGCCACCGCGGGACCGCCGAGCAGCACCGCGGTCAGGAACCACGCGCCGGTGACCGCCCCGGCCACGTCGCCGAAGCCCTCGCGCACGTAGGCGGCGACGCCGCCGGAGACAGGCAGGCGGGCGCCGAGCGCCGCGAACGTGACCGCGAGCGGCGCGGAGAGGACGAGCAGCGCCGCCCAGGCGACCACGGATGCAGGGCCCGCCGCCTGCACCGCGAGCGCCGGCACCAGCAGCACGCCGGGCCCGATCAGCGAGCCGACGTAGAGCGCCGAGCCGTGGGTGACGCCGAGGGTCCCGTGGCGCGTCATGCGGAGGACAACGACGGCGCGGCCGGTTGTCGTCCCGTATAACGACGGGGATGGACCGGCACGCGTGGGACGAGCGGTACCGCGGCAGCGAGCTCCTGTGGACGGCGGAGCCGAACCGGTTCCTCGTCGCGGAGACGGCGGAGCTCGAGCCGGGGCGCGCGCTCGACCTCGCCTGCGGCGAGGGCCGCAACGCGGTCTGGCTCGCCTCGCGCGGCTTCGCGGTGACCGGCGTCGACTTCTCGGAGGTCGCGCTCGAGAAGGGGGCGCGCCTCGCGGCCGCCCGCGGCGTCGACGTCGAGTGGGTGGCGGCCGACCTGCTGGCGTACGAGCCCGCGCCGCGCGCGTTCGACCTCGTCGTCCTGCTCTACCTCCAGCTGCCGGAGGCGGAGCTGCGGCCGGTGCTGCGCCGCGCCGCGGCCGCCGTCGCGCCCGGCGGCACCTTCCTCCTCGTGGCGCACGACCGCACGAACCTCGCGGAGGGTCACGGCGGCCCCAGCGACGCGCGCGTGCTCTACAGCGCCGACGACGTCGCCGCCGAGCTCGACGGGTTCGAGGTCGTCCGGGCGGAGCGCGTCGAGCGGGACGTGCAGACGCCCGACGGTGAGCGGATCGCGCTCGACGCGCTCGTGCGCGCCGTCAGGGTCTAGGCGAACGCCGGCGCGTCGAGCCCCTGCTCCGCCATCATCCGCCGCACGCCCTCGAGGTCGAGCGTGCGCAGGAAGTGCGCGCGCAGACCCGGCCGGTCCCAAGCGGCGGGCTCGATGTTCCGCCCCCAGCGGGTGAGCATGAAGAGGAAGAGGTCGGCCGCGGTGCGATGGTCTGCCGCGAGCCACTCCCGACCGTGCAGCGCGTCCTCCAGCACGTCGAAGCAGCGTTGCGCGTCGGCCAGGGCGAGCTCGCGTACGCCGTCGGCGCCGTAGCGCTCCGGGTAGAGGAAGCGCAGCAGCGACGTCTGGAGCGTGTTCGTCATGAAGACCAGCCAGCGGTAGTGCGGCGCGCGGTCAGCAGGCGCGAGCCGCACCTCGGGGAAGCGGTCGGCGAGGTGGAGCAGGATCGCAGCCGACTCGGTCAGCACGAGGTCGCCGTCGACGAGCGTCGGGACGACCCCGAGCGGGTTCAAGGCGAGGTACGCCGGGTCGGTCTGCGCCTCTTCGCGGTCGATGCGGACGAGCTCGTACTCCGCGCCGGCCTCGGCGAGCGCCGCGTGCGGCGCCATCGACGCGGTGCCCGGCCGCCAGTAGAGCTGCATGCGGCGACCCTACAGCTACCCTCGCCGGGTGGTCGTCCCCGCGCCGCGGCTGCGGCGGCTCTCCCAGCTCCTCGCCGGCCTCGTCCTCTACGGGACGAGCTCCGCGATGCTCGTGCTCGCCGGCCTGGGCCTCGACCCGTGGGACGTCCTCCACCAGGGGCTCTCCCGGCGGCTCGGGCTCGGCGTCGGCACCTGGGCGATCATCGTCGGCGCCGCCGTGCTCGCCCTCTGGGTGCCGCTGCGCCAGCGGCCCGGGGTCGGCACGCTCTGCAACGTCGTCGTGATCGGCGCGACGATGGACGTCGTCCTCGCGGTCGCTTCGCCGCCGCACGCACTCGCCGCGCGCGCCGCGCTGCTCGCCGCAGGCGTGCTGCTGAACGGTGTCGCGACCGGCGCGTACATCGGCGCCGGGCTCGGCCCCGGGCCGCGCGACGGGCTGATGACGGGCCTCGCCGCGCAGGGCCACTCGATCCGCGTCGTGCGCACGGGCATCGAGCTCTCGGTGCTCGCCGTCGGGTTCGTGCTCGGCGGCACGGTCGGCGTCGGCACGGTGCTCTACGCGGTCTCGATCGGGCCGCTCGCGCACGTGACGATTCCGCGGCTCGCGGTTCGGACGTCGTCAGCCGAGCGGGAGCAGCACGCCCTCGTGCTCGAGCAGGAAGCGCTTCAGGTCGAGGCCGCCGCCGAAGCCCGTTAGCGACCCATTCGCACCGATCACGCGGTGGCAGGGCAGCACGACGGGCAGCGGGTTCTGCCCGTTCGCGGCGCCGACCGCGCGCGCCGCGTCCGGGCCGAGGCCGAGGCGGCGGGCCTGCTCGCCGTAGCTGACGGTCTGCCCGTACGGGATCGTCGCGAGCGCGAGCCAGCAGCGGCGCTGGAACGCGGTGCCGCGTACGTCGAGCGGCAGGTCGAACGCCGTCAGCTCGCCGGCGAAGTACGCGTCGAGCTGCGCCGCGGCCTCGTCGAGCACCGCCGAGCCGCCGTCGAGCTCGAGGCCGCGCGCCGACCAGAGGACGCGCCGGAGACCGTCCTCCGACGCGACGAGCCCGAGCGTCCCGATCGGCGTCTCGACCGCTGCGGCGGGCATGACGCGAGCGTAGCCCCTGGCTAGGGTTCGGCCAAGGTCGTGGTCGGGCGATGACGTCAGCAGTGGCTTCACCGGACGCTGCGCGGTCGGGGCGCGCGCCCTGGCGCCTGACGCTGGGGCGTTTCGCGCGCGACCGCTGGTCGCTCGCGGCCGCGATCGTCTTCGCGCTGATCCTCGTCGTCTCGATCGCGGGCGGCCCGGTCGCCCAGGCCCTCCTGCACCACAACGGCGAGGACCCGTTCCCGTACGCCGTCAACTGGGATCAGAAGCCGGTCGGCCCGCTCACGCACATCTACGCGAGCCACAGCCCGTTCATCGACACCTACGGCGACCTGGTCACGCCGCCGAAGGGCCAGCGCGGGAAGACCCTGCTCGTGCTCGGCGGTGACGGGCCGCTCGGCCGCGACGAGCTGATCCGCGTGCTCGACGGCGGGCGCGCGTCGCTCGAGGTGGCGATCGGCGGCATGCTGATCGCGCTGCTGATCGGGCTGCCGCTCGGGGCGGTCGCCGGCTACTTCGGCGGCATCTGGGACACGATCGTCGCCCGCGTGACCGAGACGATCATGGCGTTCCCGCTGATGCTCTTCCTCGTGTGGGCGAGCATCCGCCTCGACCAGTACCTGACCCCGCTCTCGCTCGGGTCGGTCCTCCCGCGCGGGATCCTCGCCGAGGCGCTCCTGATCGGCGTCTTCACCTCCTTCTACCCGACGCGGCTGATCCGCGCGCAGCTCCTGCCGCTGCGGCACACCGAGTTCGTCGAGGCGAGCCACATGGTCGGCGCCTCGGACTGGCGCATCCTGCGCCGCCACCTGCTGCCGCACCTCCTCTCGACGCTGCTCGTCTGGGCGGCGATCGCGATCGCCACGAACATCCTGCTCGAGGTCGGCCTCAGCTTCCTCGGCGCGGGCGTGCAGCCGCAGACGCCCACGTGGGGCTCCCTGCTGTCGACCACCTGGGGCACGGTCTTCAGCCCGCGCACGTTCAACTCGCAGAATTTCACCGCCTGGCAGACGATCTTCCCCGCGGTCGCGGTGATGCTCGCTGTCGTCTCGCTGAACCAGATCTCGGAGGGCGTCCGGCGCGCGCTCGAGCCGTGGTCGCAGCGGTGAGGCGCGCGACGACATACGTGCTGCGCCGGATCGCCGCGGGCGCCTTCACGATGCTGGCCCTGATCACGATCGCGTTCGGGATCTCGTGGGCGACGCCGAGCCAGCCCGCGCTCTTCGTCTTCCCGTACGCGCAGCACCTGACGGACTACCAGATCCACCAGGCCAACCACTACCTCGGCATCGACAAGCCGAAGCTGACCCAGTGGGGCGACTACGTCTTCGGGCTGCTGCACGGCGACTTCGGCAAGAACTGGGACGTGGCGTCCGGCCTCTACCCGCTGCACCAGCCGCTGCCGCCGCTCCGCCCCGACCTGATGGACCGCCTGGGCGTGACGCTGTCGCTCGTGCTCGGCGGCGCGGCGCTCGTCCTCCTGCTCGCAGTGCCGCTCGGGGCGATCGCCGGGAGCCGCATCGGCTCGCTCGCCGACCGCACGATCTCGCTCGTGGCGCTGGTCGGCGTGTGCACCCACCCGATGATCATCGGCCTGCTGCTCCAGAGCCTGTTCGGCAAGCACCTCGCGTGGGCGCCGCAGAAGGGCTACTGCCCGCTGACCGGCCACACGTCGAGGCCGATCGCGCCGACGGGCCTCTTCGGGCCGCAGGGGACGAGCTGCGGCGGGCCGATCGACTGGGCGACGCACCTCGCACTGCCGTGGGTGACGTTCGCGCTGCTCTTCCTGGCGCTCTATACGCGCATGGTGCGGACGAGCGTCGGCGAGACGCTCCACGAGGACTACGTGCGCACCGCCCGCGCGAAGGGCGCGCGCGAGTTCACCGTCATCCGCAGGCACGTGCTGCCGAACGCGTCGCTGCGCGTGATGACGATGATCGGGATGGAGATCGGCACGGCGATCGGCGTCTGCATCTACATCGAGTCGGCCTACGGCTTGTCCGGCCTCGGGCTCGGCGGCCTCCAGGCGATGGTCGAGTCGCAGGACCTGCCGCGCACGCTCGGCATCGTCACCCTGATCGGGCTGATCGTCGTCGTCGGCAACCTGCTGGTCGACGCGCTCTACGCGGTCGTCGACCCGCGCGCGGGCCGCGGCACCGAGACGCGTTCGAAGAGCCTCGCCGGCGGCGTCATCTAGGAGCTCGCCACCGCAGCCGGTAGGGTGGCGACGGTGGCGGCGATCGAGGTCGAGGGGCTCTGCCGCACCTATCGCTCGCGGACCGGCATCTTCCGCCGGCGCCGCGCCGAGGTGCAGGCGCTGCGGGGTATCGACTTCCACGTCGAGCCCGGCGAGCTCTTCGGCCTGCTCGGCCCGAACGGCGCCGGCAAGACGACGACGATCAAGATCCTGACGACGCTGCTGCTGCCGTCGGCCGGCACGGCACGCGTGCTCGGCTTCGACCCGGCGCGCGATCCCGGCAGCGTCCGCCGGCGGATCGGGCACGTGTTCGGCGGCGACCGCGGCCTCTACGACCGGCTGTCGGCGCTCGACAACCTCCGGTACTTCGCGGACCTCTACCGTGTGCCGGTGCGCGAGAAGCGCGCCCGCATCGCGGAGCTGCTCGAGCTCGTCGGCCTGAGCGGCCGCGAGCGCGAGCGCGTCGAGACGTACTCGCGCGGGATGCGCCAGCGGCTGCACATCGCGCGCGGGCTGCTTCACGACCCCGAGATCCTCTTCCTCGACGAGCCGACGATCGGTCTCGACCCCGTCGGTGCGCGCGAGGTGAGGGAGACGATCGCGAACCTCCGCTCCCAGGGGAAGACCGTCCTGCTGACGACGCACTACATGTACGAGGCGGACGAGCTGTGCCAGCGGATCGCGGTGATCAACGGCGGCCTGTTCGTCGCGGCCGGCACCCCGGCGGAGCTGAAGGCGCGTGTGGTCGACCGGACGGTGATCGAGATCGAGACGTTCGGCGTCGACGAGCCGACGCTCGAGCGCCTGCGGGCGGTCGACGGCGTCGCGTCGATCGCCACCGAGACCCGCGACCAGTCGCTGGTGCTGCTCGTCCAGTCGCGTCTCGGCGCGGAGCTCGTCCAGACGCTCCTGCGCGAGCTCGACGGCAGCCACGTCGGCAGGGTGATCGCCCGCGAGCCGACGCTCGAGGACGCGTACGTCGAGCTGGTGCAGTCGGCGTGATCCGCGCGTTCCTGAGCGGCATGTGGGTGCACGTCGTGATGTTCTCGCGCAACCCGTTCGACCTGAGCGGCGTGATCGTGTGGCCGATCGTGTACGCGTCGATCGCGTACTACCTGCTCGACTCGAAGGACAACCCGCGTCTGCTGCTCGGGGCGTCGCTCGGGGCGGCGGTGATGCTGATGTGGTCGCTCGTCGTGGTCGGCTCGTCGAACGCGCTCGAGAACCAGCGCTGGCTCGGCACGCTGGAGCTGCTGGTCGCCGCGCCCGTGCCGTTCGCCGCCGTGATCGCGCCGATCACCGTGGCCAGCGGCTTCGTCGGCGCGTACGCGCTGCTCGCGACGCTCGCGTGGGGAGCGCTCCTCTTCCACGTCCCACTCGTGATCGTGCACCCGCTCGCGTTCGCGGTGGCCGTGCCGGCGTGCATCGTCGCGATCGGGATGCTCGGCCTCGTCATGGCGTCGACGTTCGTGCTCTACCGCGCGGCGTTCAGCCTCGGCATCTCGCTCCAGTACCCGGTCTGGATCGCGAGCGGCCTGCTCGTGCCCCTGTCCGTCCTGCCCACGTGGGTCGGGAAGGTCGGGTGGGTGCTCGGGCCCTACTGGGGCTTCCGCGGCATCCGCGAGGCTGCGCTCGGCGGCTCGCCGTGGGCGGCGATCGGCATGTCGTTCGCGATCAGCGGCGCGTACTTCCTGATCGGCGCCGTGTGCCTGCACTTCTTCGTCCGCGTCGCCCGCACGACCGGGTCGCTGAAGCTGACGTGAGGAACTCTCTCCGCATCTTCTTCGTCGGCGGCCTGACCAGCTACCGCGCGCTCTTCAACTGGATCAGCCCGTGGGTCTACATCCCCCACACCCTCGGGTACCCCGTCTTCGAGATCCTCTTCTTCGCGTACCTCGGCAGGTTCGCCAACGTCCAGTCCGACAAGTTCTTCCTGATCGGCAACGCGTTCATGTCGATCGCGATCACCGGCTTCTTCGGCATGGGGAACGCCGTCGGCGGCGAGCGCCGCTCGCAGACGCTCGCGACCCTGCTGGCATCTCCCGCGAACCGCTTCGCGCTCTTCCTCGGCCGGGCGGTGCCGTCGATCCTGACCGGCTTCGCGACGGCCTCGATCGCGTTCACGATCTGCAGCCACGTCCTCGGCGCCCACTTCACGGCGGGCGAGCTGGCGCGCCTCGCCGTGGCCGGGCTCGTCGCGTCGTTCGCCTGCACGTCGTTCGGCCTCTGCCTCGGCTCGCTCGGGCTGCGCGGCCGCAGCGTCTCGCTGTTCGCCGACTCGATCGGCGCCGCGATGCTCCTCGTCTCGGGAGCGAACGTGCCCCTCGACCGGCTACCGGGCGCCGTGCGCGCCGTCGGCAGCGTCATCCCGCTCACCCACGGCATCCAGGCGGGACGGATCCTCGGGGCCGGCGGCTCGCTGGCAAGCGCCGCGCATCTGCTCGCGCTCGAAGCCCTCGTCGGCCTCGCCTACCTCTGCATCGGCGTCACCGCGCTGCGCCTGCTCGAGTACGAGGGCCGCCGCTCCGCGACGCTCGAGACGTTCTGAGAGGAGGGCCGGAGGAGCGCCGTAGCGCCCCTCCGGCCCTCGGGGCGGCGGGCTAGCCGACCGCCAACGCGTTCAGATCCGGCTCGCCGAAGTACGAGCTGTAGATCCAGTTGTGCACGCGGGTCGAGACGAAGTAGCGGTTGTTCTGCACCTCGTACGGCACCCACGGTGCGTACTTCTGCATGATCTGCAGGTCGAGCTTGGCGTAGGCGTCGGCGCGCGCCTTGCCCGTGAGCGAGGCGGCCTGGTCCATCGCCTTGTTGAGCGCCGGAGCGTTCAGGTACGACATGTTCGTGTTGTTCTTGTCCTGGATCGACCGGCCGTCCATCAGCACGTTGATGTAGTCGA
>CAZBYA010000053.1:0-1433 GCA_964496175.1 uncultured Gaiellales bacterium
CCTCGCGCACCATGTCGTGCGCCGACGGCGGCAGCGGCGGCCGCGGCGGGCGGCGCAGCACGAAGCGCTCGCCGCCGCGCTCGATCAGGAACGTGAAGTTCGAGCCGCCGCCGTCGCCGATGCGGGTCGACGTCACGGGGCCGCTGCCGAGCCCGCGCTCGTCGAGGAACGTCTCGACCTTCTCCTCGTCGATCAGCGGCGCGAGCACCCCTGCGATGCTACGCGCGCGATGCGCAGACGTCTCTACCTGATGCGGCACGCCGAGGTCTCGTACGTCGGCGAGCGCGACCCCGAGGCGGTGCGGCTGACCGAGCGCGGACTCGAGCAGGCCGCAGCGGCGCACCGCGCGCTGGCGGACGTCGCGTTCGACGCCGTCGTCACCAGCTCGCTGCCGCGCACGATCGAGACGGCGGCGGTCGTCGCGCCCGATCGCGAGCCGGAGCGCTGGCCGGAGTTCGACGAGTGGCGCGGCGGCCGGCTCGACGACATCCCGCCGGAGCAGCTTCGGGGGCTGTTCGTCGGCGGGCTGCACGTGCGGGACGAGCAGGCGCGCTTCCTCGGCGGCGAGTCGCTCGGCGAGGCCCTCGACCGGGTCCTGCCGGCGTTCGACCGACTCGTGGCGCGGGAGTGGGAGACCGCGCTCGCCGTCTTCCACGGCGGCGTCAACCGGATCCTCGTCTCGCACGCGCTCGCGGGCGGGCGCGCGTACTTCGGCAACTTCGAGCAGGCGCCCGCGTGCATCAACGTGCTCGACCTCGGCGCCGACGGCGCGTGGATCGTGCGGACCGTCAACTTCATCCCGTACGACCCGCTGCACCCGGCGCGCACGACGACGATGGAGCACCTGTGGGCCGAGCTCGAGGCGTGGCTTGCAGAGCGGGACGCCTCGTAGGCCGTTCCGGCCCTGTTACGAGAGCGTCAAAATCCCAGCCACCGTCACGAGAGTGTGACCCCCGCGTCGCGATCCCGCTCCCGGAGCGGGCTGGCGCGGCACCCCGTCGGTGGCAGCCGCCGCAGGCGGAAACGTAACGCCCTGTGCACACCGGGATTACCCGCCCGCGATCGCCAGCACGCCCGCCAGGGCGACGACGACGCCCGCCTGCTGCGGACGGGTCAGCCGTTCGCCGAGCAGGAGGTGCGCGAGCAGCACCGTCACCACGGGGTAGAGCGACCCGAGCACCGAGACGAGCGCCAGGAGCCCGTGCCCGCTCGCGAAGGCGAAGAGCGCGTTTGCCGAGACGTCCGCGAGCCCCACGCCCGCGACCGCGGCGAGCGCGCTCCGAGGCACGCGGAGCGGCGCGCGCCGCGCGCCCGCGAGCGCGACGAGGAGCGCGAGCGAGCCGACGCGCGCGCCGACGAGCGCGGAGAGCGCGTCGCCCGTGCGGCTGCCGAGCCCGAGGAAGTAGACGAAGAGGCCGAGCGCGAGCGCCGCC
>CAZBYA010000053.1:1533-20189 GCA_964496175.1 uncultured Gaiellales bacterium
GCGAGCGCCGCCGCGGCGCCGCCGACGGCGAGCGCGGTCGGTCGCTCGCCCGTCGCAAGCGAGATCGCGAACGGGACGACGGCGCCGCAGGCGACGAGCGGCGAGACGACGCTCATCGTCCCGAGCGAGAGCGCGCGGTAGAACGCCGCCAGGCCCGCGCCGCCGCCGATTCCCGCGACGACGCCGAGCGCGAAGGACCCGGAGTCGACGTGGCCGCGTACGCCCGCGGCGACGAGCAGCGCCGCGAACCCCGCCGCCTGCGAGACGACCGTGACCGCGAACGTCGGCAGCCGCTTCGTCAGCGAGCCGCCCGAGAAGTCCGCCGCGCCCCAGACGACCGAGGACGCGAGCGCCAAGAGCAGTGCGAGCGCGCTCAGTTCAGGCGTTCCACGAGCATGGCCATGCCCTGCCCGCCGCCGACGCACATCGTCTCGAGCCCGATCGTCCGGTCCATCGTCTCGAGGTCGTTGAGGAGCGTGTTCATGATCCGCGCGCCCGTCATCCCGTACGGGTGGCCGAGCGCGATCGCGCCGCCATGCGGGTTCAGCGTGTCGGAGAACGGGTCGATGCCCAGCTCGCCGCAGACGGGCAGCACCTGCGCCGCGAACGCCTCGTTCAGCTCGACGACGTCGACGTCGTCGATCGTCATGCCCGCGCGGGAGAGCACCTTGCGCACCGCCTCGATCGGCCCGACGCCCATGATCTCGGGCTCGACGCCGGACACGGACGACGCGATGATCCGCGCGCGCGGCGCGATGCCGAGCTCGCGCGCACGCGTGTCGGACATGACGACGACCGCGGCGGCGCCGTCATTCAGCGGGCACGAGTTGCCGGCGGTCACGCTGCCGCCCGGCTTGAACGCGGGCTCGAGCTGCGAGAGCTTCTCCAGCGTCGAGGAGCGGCGCGGCCCGTCGTCGGCGGCGACGCCCTCGTACGGCGTGATCTCGCGCTCCGAGAAGCCGGAGTCCTGCGCGGCGACCGCGCGCTCCTGCGACTGCTGCGCGAAGCGGTCCATGTCGTCACGCAAGACGCCCCACTGCTCGGCGACGTTCTCCGCGGTCAGCCCCATCGGGATGTAGACGTTCGCGATCGGCGCGTCGTCGCCGAAGAGCGCGGGGTGGAGCTCCTCCTCGCTCTTCGGGTACCCGGAGACCTGCGAGATCGACTCGACGCCGGCCGCGACGAACGCGTCGCCCTCGCCGGCGCGGATCGCGTGGAACGCCATCCGGATCGTCTGGAGGCTCGACGCGCAGAAGCGGTTGACGGTGGTGCCCGGGATCGTGTGGGGGAGACCCGCCAGCAGCGCGACGCGGCGGCCGAGGTTCATCCCCTGCTTCTCCTGCGGGAACCCGCACCCGACCATCACGTCGACGAGCTCCTCGCGCGGCAGCTCCGGCACCTTGTCCAGCGCCGCCCGGATCGCGAAGGCGCACAGGTCGTCCGGCCGCGCGTCGACGAGCGAGCCCTTCGCCGCGCGTCCGATCGGGGTCCGCGCGGCACTGACGATCACGGCCTCGGGCATTGCACGACCATTATTGACTGTCCGGTCAAGTGACGTAGGGTTACGTCCCCGATGGCGCCTCTGCTCGCCCTCCGAGACGTCGACGCGCGCTATGGACCCGTTCAGGCGCTCCGCGGGGTCAGCCTCACCGTCGAGGAGGGCGAGATCGTCGCGCTGCTCGGTGCCAACGGGGCGGGGAAGACGACGACGCTGCGGGCGATCTCCGGGACGGTGCGCCGCCACGGCGGCGTCGAGTTCGCCGGCAGGTCGATCGTCGACCGCGGACCCGAGGTCGTCGCGCGCCTCGGGATCGCGCACGTGCCGGAGGGCCGCGGCACGTTCTCCGAGCTGACCGTGTGGGAGAACCTCCGCCTCGGCGCAATCACGCGGCGCGGCTCGATCGAGGGCGACGCCAAGCGCGTGCTCGCGTTCTTCCCGTGGCTCGAGTCGCGGCGCAGCCAGCAGGCGGGCACGTTGAGCGGCGGCGAGCAGCAGATGCTGGCGATCGCGCGCGCGATGATGCAGCGTCCGCGCCTGCTCCTGCTCGACGAGCCGTCGCTCGGCCTGGCGCCGCTCGTCGTCGCCGAGATCTTCCGCATCGTCAAGGAGCTGAACGACGCGGACGGGACGACGGTGCTCTTGGTGGAGCAGAACGCACGCAGCTCGCTGGCGGTGGCACAGCGCGGCTACGTGCTGGAGGTCGGCCGCGTCGCGTTCACCGCCGCGAGCGAGGAGCTCGTCCGGCACGAGTCGATCCGGAAGAGCTACCTGGGCTACTGATGCAGGCGGTGACGGTTCAACGGCTGCGCGGGACGTCCTGGATCGTCCCTGCGCTGCTCATCCTCGCGTGCATCGCGCTCGCGGTCGGCTCGATCCGCAGCTCGCTGTTCGCGCAGCTCACGGTGGCGGGCCTCGCGAACGGCGGCATCTACGCCAGCCTCGCCGTCGCGCTGGTGCTGATCTACCGCGCGACGCAGGTGATCAACTTCTCGCAGGGGGCGATCGCGGCGTTCACGACCTACGTCGCCTGGCAGCTGATGAGCTGGGGTCTCTCGTACTGGCCGGCGTTCGCGCTCACGCTCCTGATCGCGTTCGCCGGCGGCATCGTCGTGCAGTTGGTCGCGATCCGGCCGGTCGAGCGCCGCGGCAACGTGCTCAGCGTCGTGATCGCGTCGATCGGCATCCTGATCCTCGTCGAGGGCGCGATCGGCTGGATCTGGGGCTCCGAGGTGAAGTTCATGCCGTCGGCGTTCCCGGTGCGCACGATCCACGTCGGCGGCGTCGCCTTCTCGCTGAGCGACATCGGCACGATCGGCGTCTCGGTCGCGTCGGTGTTCGTGTTGTGGCTGCTGTTCCAGTTCACGAAGCTCGGGCTCGCGATGCGCGCGGCGGCGCTGCGTCCGGCCGAGGCGCGCCTCGTCGGGATCCGCGTCAGCTGGATGCTGTCGCTCGGCTGGGGCCTCGCGGCCGTGCTCGGCGCGATCGCCGGACTGATGGCGGCCGGCAGCCCGAGCGTGCTGCTGCAGCCGTCGATGATGGACGGCATCCTCATCTATGCGTTCGCCGCCGCCGTCCTCGGCGGGCTCGAGAGCCCGGCGGGCGCCGTGGTCGGCGGCCTCGCGATCGGCGTGATGCTGAACCTGCTCGGCAGCTACGTGAGCTGGGTGACGCCGCAGCTGCTGCTGCCGGCGGCGTTCCTGATCATGCTCGCCGTCCTGCTCGTGAAGCCGTCCGGTCTGTTCGGGCGGCGGCGGGTGCGCCGCGTATGAGGCTCGCGACCGGGATCCGGCTCGGGATCATCGCGGTCACGGTCGCGGCGGTCGTGCTGCTGCCGCTGACGCTCAGCAACTACAACCGTTCGCAGGGCGCGACCGTAGCCGTGTACGTGACGGCGATCCTCGGGCTGAACATCGTCACCGGCTACACCGGCCAGATCTCGATCGGCCACGGCGCCTTCATGGCGCTCGGCGGCTACACGACCGCGATCCTGACGCACAACCACGGCTGGAACGACCTGACGACGCTGCCGGCCTCGGCGCTCGTCGGGCTCGCCGCCGGCGTCGTCGTCGGGCTGCCCGCGCTGCGCTTCCACGGCGTCTACCTCGCGCTCGCGACGTTCGCGGTCGCGCTCGCCGTGCCGCAGCTCGCGAAGAACTACCCCTCGTTCACCGGAGGCACCGAGGGGCTCGCGCTGCCGACGCACACCGGTCTCTGGCTGTACGTCGTCGGCTGGACGGTCGCGGGCATCCTCTTTCTCCTCGCCTGGCTCCTGCTGCGCGGGCGGACGGGCCGCGCGTTCCGGGCCGTCCGCGACAGCGAGATCGCGGCCGCGTCGTCGGGCGTCGGCCTCGCGCTGCACAAGACGCTCGCCTTCGGCATCTCCGCCGCGTACGCGGCCGTCGCCGGCTCGATCTACGTGCTGATCAACAACTTCGTCAACCCGGACGTGTTCGGGCTGACGCTCTCGCTCTACATCCTGATCGGGGCCGTCGTCGGCGGCCTCGGTTCGCTCTGGGGCGTCCTCGCCGGCGCCGCGTTCGTGCAGCTCCTGCCGATCGGGCTCACGTCCTCGCACGCGGTCTCGCCGGAGGCCGTCCCGGTGATCTTCGGCGCGATCGTGATCGCGGTGATGGCGCTGATGCCGAGCGGCGCGGCGCTGCTGATCGGCCAGGTTGCGGCACTACCAAATCGGATCCGAAAGGTGCATAGTTCGCAAACCCCCCCCAGTCTGGAGGCCAGATGACAGGACGCAGGTGGTTGGGCGCAGTGCTCGCCGTTGCGGTGGCCGGGATCGCGGTGTCGGCCGCGCTGGCGGCGAGCGGCGCGACGCCCGGCGTGAGCTCGAAGACGATCACGATCGGCGGCACGTTCCCGCTGACGGGGCCCGCGCAGCTCTACGGCGTGATCCCGAAGGCGGAGAACGCGTACTTCCAGTACATCAACGCCAAGGGCGGCGTGAACGGCCGGAAGATCGTGTTCAAGGTCTACGACGACCAGTACAACCCGGCGAACACGGTGCCGCTCACGCACAAGCTGGTCGAGCAGGACCACGTGTTCGCGGTCTACGGCAGCCTCGGCACCGCGCCGACCCTCTCGACACGCGACTACCTCAACAAGGCAGGCGTGCCGCAGGTCCTCGTCGCCACCGGGGACTCGTACTGGGGCTCGCAGTACAAGAAGTACCCGTGGACGATCGGCTTCCAGCCGGACTATCCGGGTGAGTCGCGCGTCTACGGCCAGTTCATCGCGAACAAGGTGCCGCAGGCCAAGATCGGCGTCCTGATGCAGGACGACTCGTACGGCCAGAACTACTACAACGGCCTGATCCAGGGCCTCGGCGCCGCGAAGTCGAAGATCGTCGACGTCGAGAAGTACGACCCGACGCAGACGGACGTGAGCCAGCAGGTCGTCAAGCTGAAGGCGTCGGGGGCGAACGTCTTCGCGCTGTTCGCGCTGCCGACGCAGACGATCGACGCGCTCGTCGTCACCACGAAGATCGGGTGGAAGCCCGTGACGTTCATCAACAACGTCTCGGCCTCGCCGCTCTTCATGTACCTGGCGCAGAAGAGCGGTGCGGACGTGCAGGGCGACATCTCCGCGACGTACCTGTACGACGTCTGGAACAACCCGAACACGGCGACGGCGAAGCTCTACAAGAGCATCCTGTCGCAGTACGACTCGGGCGCGGACCCGCTCGACGCCAACAACCTGTACGGCGTCGCGAACGCGTGGACGATGGTGACGGCGCTGAAGAACGCCGGCAGCCCGCCGACGCGTGCGGGGCTGATGAAGGCCCTGTCGAGCCTGAACGTGGTCAACCCCTTCCTCTATCCGGGGATCAAGATGGTGACCACGTCGACCGAGCGCTTCCCGATCGACCAGCAGATCCTCGAGCAGTACAAGGGGACCGGCTGGGCTCCGTTCGGGCACGTGTTCGCGAACGCTCGCTGATCGACTCGTACGCGGGCGGCGGTGACGACTCACCGCCGCCCGCTACGGTTCTCGCCGTGGAGGAGCTCGCGGACGGCGTCCGCCGGATCACCTTCCCGATTCCTTTCGGGATCGACCACGTGCACTGCTACCTGCTCCGCTCTCAGAGCGGCGGCTGGACGCTCGTCGACACCGGTCTCGGCTCGCGCGACCCGCGGGCGCGCTGGCAGCCGGTGCTGGAGCGCCTCGACGGGCCCGTCGAGCGGATCGTCGTCACGCACATGCACCCGGATCACGTCGGCGGCGCACGCGACGTCGCCGAGGTGACGGGCGCGCCGGTCCTCCAGGGGCGGGAGGACTACGCGCAGTGCGTGCGCGCGTGGGGCGAGCGGAACGCCGAGGCGTTCGCGGCGTACTGGCTCGAGCAGGGGACCCCGCGCGAGCACGTGGCGGAGATGGGGCGCGAGTCGGACCGGCTGACCGCGGCGGTCCACTGGGTCGAGGGGCCCGAGCTGCTCGACCCGGGCGACGAGGTCGACGGCTGGCGCGTCGAAATGCTGCGCGGCCACGCCGACGGGCACATCGCCCTGCTCCGCGACGGCGTGCTGATCGCCGGCGACGTGATCCTCGGCGGCATCACGCCTGCGATCGGGCTGTACCCGAACTCGCGTCCGGATCCGCTCGGCGACTACTTCGAGACCCTCGACCGGATCGTCGAGCTCCGGCCCCGGATCGCCTTCGCCGGTCACAAGGAGCCGATCCTGGATCCAAGCGGCCGCGCCCGCGAGATCCGCGCGCACCATGCCCAGCGGCTCGAGCTTGCGCGTGCGGCGCTCGACGGGCGGCCGCTCACCGCCTACGAGGTCTCGCTCACACTGTTCGCCGGCGACCTCTCGACGACGCTCCGGCGCTTCGCGACGGCCGAGTCGCTCGCCCACCTCGAGCGGCTCGTCCGCGACGGCCTCGCCGAGCGCGTCGGCGCACGCTACGTGCGGGCGGGCGCCTGAGCGGGCGCCGATACGATGCGGCCGTGAAGCCGCTTCGGATCGGCGTTCTCGCCGTGCAGGGGAACTTCCGCGAGCATGCGCAGATGCTGCGCCGTCTCGGCGCGGACGTCGTCGAGGTGCGGAAGCCGGAGCAACTCGATCGCCTCGACGGCCTCGTGATCCCCGGCGGGGAGTCGACGACGTTCATGCGCCTGATGGGCCTCTACGGGCTCGACGAGGCGGTGCGCGCGTTCGCGGGCCCCGTCTTCGGGACGTGCGCCGGCATGATCGTCCTCGACCGCAACCACCTCGGCCTCGTCGACCTGGCAGTGCGCCGCAACGCGTTCGGGCGCCAGGTGGCGTCGTTCGAGACGGAGCTACGGGTCGCCGGTGAGGACGAGCCGGTGCACGCGGTCTTCATCCGTGCGCCGTGGGTGGACGAGGTGGGGCCCGGGGTGGAGGTGCTCGCCGAGGTCGACGGGCGGCCGGTGCTCGCGCGTCAGGGCCGGTTCCTGGTCGCCGCGTTCCACCCGGAGCTCACCGACGACACGCGGCTGCACGAACGGTTCCTCGAGCTGGTCAAGGAGGCAGACGTTGTCCGGGCATAGCAAGTGGTCGTCGATCAAGCACAAGAAGGGCGCGGCCGACGCGAAGCGCGGCAAGCTCTTCTCGAAGCTCTCGCGCGCGATCATCGTCGCCGCGAAGGAGGGCGGCGGCGACCCGACGAACAACCTCGCGCTCCAGAACGCGATCGAGAAGGCGCGCTCGTACTCGATGCCGAAGGACAACATCGACCGTGCGGTCGCGAAGGGCTCGGGCGCGGACGCCGACGCGGACGCGTTCGAGACGATCGTCTACGAGGGCTACGGGCCCGAGGGCGTGGCGGTGATCGTCGAGGCGCTCACGGACAACCGCAACCGCACCGCCGCCGACGTCCGGCATCTGTTCGCGAAGCACGGCGGCAACCTCGGCACCGCGGGCGCGGTCGCGTGGCAGTTCGACCGGCGCGGCGTCGTCGTCGTCACCGCGGACGGGGTCGACGAGGAGGAGCTCTTCCTCGCGGCGGCCGACGCGGGCGCCGACGACATCGAGCAGGACGGCAGCACGTTCCAGATCACCTCGGCGCCCGAGAGCCTCGCGGCGGTGCGCGCGGCGGTCGAGGCCGCCGGCGTCGGCGTCGACTCGGCCGAGCTGATGCTGATCCCGAAGACGACCGTGGCGATCGAGGACGAGGCGAAGGCGCGGCAGGTGATGCGCCTGATCGAGGCGCTCGAGGACAACGACGACGTCCAGGACGTGTACGCGAACTTCGACATCCCCGAGCGCGTCCTCGAAGCCGTCGCCGGCTGAACCGGTGTCTGACACCTTTTGGTGTCAGACACCAAGGAACGTCCGCAGTGCCGCCTAACGTGTCCGCGTGAAGGTCCTCGGCATCGACCCAGGGACGGCTGCATGCGGGTACGGGATCGTCCACGAAAGCGGCGGGCGCCTCAGGGCCACCTGCCACGGGTGGTGGCGCACGTCGGCACGGGAGCGGCCGGAGGCCCGGCTGCTCACGATCTTCGCGGGCGTCCAGGAGCTGATCGCCCTGCACGCGCCGGATGCCGTCGCCCTGGAGGAATCGTTCGTCGGCGCCGACGCCCGCATCGCGCTCTCCGTCGGGCAGGCGCGGGGAGCCGTCCTCGTCGCCGCGTCGTCCGTCGGCGTCGCGTGCGTCGAGTACGCGCCCGCCCGCGTCAAGCAGGCGGTCTGCGGCTACGGCCGCGCCGACAAGGAGCAGGTGGGGAAGATGGTGAAGGCGATCCTCGGCCTCGCCGAGGTGCCGCAGCCGAACCACGCCGCCGACGCGCTCGCGGTCGCCATCTGCCACGCGCTGGCCCCGCCGCTCCTCCGCGCGGCGGGCTGAGCGATCGTCGACCAGGACGGGTGGCTGGAACGTCCGTTCGGATCCGTACCCTGACCCTGTGATCGCGCGGCTGAGAGGCCGGATCGCCGGTCGGGCCGGCGCCGGCGTGGTCCTGGACGTCAACGGGGTCGGCTACCTCGTGCATGCCGCGCCGAGCGTGCACCGCCTCGGCGACGGCGAGATCACGGTCGAGGTGCACACGATCGTCCGCGAGGACGCCCTCCAGCTGTACGGCTTCGCGACGCCCGACGAACGCGAGCTGTTCGAGCTCCTGCTCGGCGTCAACGGCGTCGGGCCGAAGGTCGCGCTGGCGATCGTCTCCGGGTCGACCCCGACCGAGCTGCGCCGCGCGATCGCGCGCGACGACGTCAAGCGCTTCCAGGCGATCCCCGGCATCGGCCTCAAGACCGCGCAGCGCGTCGTGCTCGAGCTGAAGGAAAAGCTCGCCCTAACGGACGCCATGACGCCCGCCGGCGGCGACCTGACCGCCCGCGACGCGCTCGTCGAGCTCGGGTGGACGCTCGTCGACGCCGAGCGCGCGCTCGCGGACGTCGACCCGGACCTGCCGCTCGAGGAGCAGGTCAGGCACGCCCTCAGGCAGGCCGCATGAGCCAGTTCCTCGCGCCCGTGCTCGTCGACGCGGAGGACGAGCTCGAGCGGTCGCTGCGCCCGCGCACGCTCGCCGACTTCGTCGGCCAGGAACGGGTGAAGGAGCAGCTTGCGATCGCGCTCGAGGCCGCGAGGGCCCGCGGCGACGCCCTCGACCACGTGCTGCTCGCGGGGCCGCCGGGCCTCGGCAAGACGTCGCTCGCGCAGATCGTCCGCACCGAGCTCGGCGTCGGCATCCGCCAGGTGGCGGGGCCGGGGCTCGAGCGGAAGGACATCGCCGCGATCCTCACCTCGCTCGAGCCGCGGGACGTCCTCTTCATCGACGAGATCCACCGGATGAGCCGCGCCGCCGAGGAGATCCTCTACCCGGCGCTCGAGGACTTCCGGCTCGACATCGTCGTCGGCCAGGGCCCGGCGGCGCGCACGCTGACGCTCGACCTGCCGCCGTTCACCCTCGTCGGCGCGACCACGCGCACCGGGCTCCTGACGACGCCGCTGCGCGACCGCTTCGGGCTGACGTTCCGGCTCGACCTCTACTCGCCGCAGGAGCTCGCTGCGATCGTCCGCCGCTCCGCGCGGATCCTCGCGGTCGAGCTCGACGACGACGCGGCCGAGCTGATCGCCGGCCGTTCGCGCGGCACCCCGCGGATCGCGAACCGGATCCTGCGGCGCGTGCGCGACGTCGCGGAGGTGCGGCACCAGGGGGTGGTGACGACGCCCGTGGCCGAGGAGGCGCTGGCGCTGCTCGAGGTCGACGTCGCCGGGCTCGAGCGCTTCGACCGCGAGCTGCTCCGCTGCGTCGTGCACAAGTTCGGCGGCGGCCCCGTCGGGCTGTCGAACCTCGCCGTCGCGCTCGGCGAGGAGGCGGAGACGATCGAGGACGTCTACGAGCCGTTCCTGCTTCAGCTCGGCTTCCTCCAGCGCACGCCGCGCGGCCGCGTCGTCACCGACCTCGGCCGGGCGCACCTCGGGATCGTCGCGGACGAGCCCGAGCGCCTTTTCTAGCCGCGCCCGGTCGCGCATACTAGAGCGGATGTCCACAGCCAGCCCTCGCGCCGACGCTGCGGCACAGTCGGTCGGCGCGAGCGACGTGTTCGTGTTGCGCCGGGTGTCCGGCAACCGCTTCGTCCACCTCGGCGGCGCCGGGCGCGGTGCCGGCTGGGCCGGCCTGATCGAGGTGACGAGCGACGAGGAGGTGCCCCTGCGGCAGGCCCTCCAGGCGCGCCGGCCGGTGCGCCTGGCCCACGGCGGCCGCGAGCTCGTCTTCGGCCCGTACTACGCGCACGCGGCGGCGTTCGTGCCGGTGACGAACGACGTGGTGGTCGTGTTCGGGTCGCCCGACCGGGAGCTCGGCCGCGCGGACGAGGAGCTGAGCTCCGCCGCGCACCTCGCCGCCGATGCCGTCGCGGGCGTCACGGAGGCGAAGCGCCTCGCGGACGAGCTCGAGGAGCTCGAGGCTCTCCGCTCGGCGCTCGCGGTCGACGTGCGGACGCTCGAGGAGGCGATGGAGGCGCACGCGCGCGCGGCGAAGGAGGCGCTGTCGTGCGAGCTCGGCGCCGTGTTCCTCGAGGAGGGCGACCGTTTGCACATCGACCAGCACGGTTGGGAGCGCGACGTCGACGCCGACGCCGTGAAGCGCGCCCTGCGGCGCGTGCTGGACGAGGGGCGCTTCCCGACCTGCGTGCAGGACGCGTCGATCGTGCCGCTGCCGCCGCCGCTCGACCGCGAAGGCGGGATCCGCTCCTACTACGCGCTCGAGCTGACCGGCCCGGCGCGGGGCGTGCTCTTCGTCGCCCACACCGACGCGGCGCCGCGGGGCTTCACGCTGCTCTGCCGCCGGCTCGGGCTGCGGCTCGCAGAGGTCGCGAGCGCGCAGCTCTCGCTCGCGGTCACGCAGGACTGGTGCTCTCGAGCGGCCGCTCGGCTGCACGCCGAGTTCGGGAAGCTCGACGCCTCCTGACGAGCGCCGGCGCGGCCGGAGCGGTCGGCTTCAGGGGGTGAAGAGCCTCCAGTGCCCCTCGGAGATCACGTCGACGGCCCCGTCGACCACCCTGATCGCGGTCTCGTCGTCGATCGCGTAGGCCGGGGTCGACAGCTCGGCGGCCCACTGCTCCGCGGCGGCCATCGTGTTCTCCGGCAAGGCGGGGTGGTCGACGTGCGGGAAGATCGAGAAGTCGACGATCCCGAGCGCGCCGTCCCCACCGCCGGGCGGGTTCCAGACCTTGAAGTCCTCGCCGATCCGAGGGGTCATCACCATGCTCCCGCCGCTCAACCCGACCCAGACCGCGCTCAGCGAGGGCAGGAGGTCGGCGAGCCCCGACTCCCGCATGTGATGGGCGAGGTAGAGGGAGTCGCCGCCGTTTGCGAGCAGGACGTCGGTCTCCTCGACGAGCGGGACCCAGAGCTCCCTGTCGAGCGTGGGCAGCGCCGTGAGCTCGAGCACTCCGAGCGACTTCCAGCCCAGCTCGCACATGGGCGTCGTCGCCTGCCCGGTGATGAACCGGTAGGCCCCGCGAATGCCGCCCGGGGCGTGCCCGTACGACGCGGTGGGAATGCAGAGCGCGTCGCACTCGGCGACCGGCTTGCCCAGCAGGTCGAGCATCGCGTCGTCGATGCTCCGGTTCTTGATGCCGGCGGAGGTGAGGAGCAGCTTCATGTCGAGTGAGACTCTGCGGGCGCGCGGAACTCATCGCGTCGGGCCAGGGCGAGGATGGACGGCGCCACGAGCAGCGCCATCACGTCGAACCAGACGTAGCCGGACGCGACGCCGCTCGGCGGGTTCCCGTCCGGGATACCGAGTCCGGGCAGCGCCGGCGCCCACCGCCACGTGCCGATCGCCGTCCCGTACAGCTCGAGCGAGGCGACGACGAGGAAGACGGCCGCGTAGACGGCGCGGTTGCGGCCCCGCCAGAGAAAGACGAGCAGCAGCGGCACGCCGACCGCGCCCGCGACGTCGCGCCGCGGCAGGATCGTCAGGCCGAGCAGGCCCCAGGTGGCCGCGGCCGCCGCCGCGACCCCGACGAGCGTCCGCACGTGCCGCCGGAGGGACGTCGCGAGGGCGAGGCCGGTCAGGTAGACCAGCCCGTGCGCGGGGGGCACGAAGAGCGGCAGGTTGTGCAGGCGGTAGTGGTAGACGCCCCAGATCAGCGAGCCGGTCACCTCGCCGACCGTCGCGAACACGACGACGCCGAGGGTCTGCGCACGGCGCTCGGCGGGCGCACGGCTGAGCGCGGCGGCGAGCACGAGCCACGTGAGCGCGCCGAGCCCGAGCTGCTCCGGGTAGTCGGCGAAGTGGTCGAGCCCGAGCAGGAGCGCCAGATAGGCGCACCCTGCTACGGCTTGTACTGGAGCTCGTGCCACGATGGCACCGGGGCGAGCTCGAGCAGCGGGCGCCCGCCGCCGCCCGGGTGCTGGTAGGCGAACTCGTCCTCGTCGTCGTCCCAGACCACCTCGAGCGCGCCGCGCTTCACCTGGTGGTCGAGCCACGCGCCGCGGAAGATCAGCTTGCGCAGCCAGTAGACGAGCGACTCGTCGTCGACGAGCGACACGCGCTCCCAGTTGCGGACGAGGTAGCGCCCGAGGCGCGAGAACGGCTGGTCGATCACGCCCTGCGCGGCGAGTGAGACCAGGTCGGCCGTCTCGTCCTCGTCCAGGTCGGAGGTGACGACGATGCCGAGCTTCACCGCCGCCGCGACGACCCGGCCCTCGAAGTCGGTGGCGCTGAACGCGAACCGGTAGCCGAGGAACTCGACGATGTAGTCGTTCCCCGAGCAGTAATTGGCGTCGGGGCCGTGCTGCGCGTCAGGCACGATGCGCATCGTAGTGGAGCTCCTTGGAGCCACTCCCCGCTGGGAGCGCCTGGTCGTGCTGCTGCCGGCGCTGATCGTCGGCGCCGGCATCGTCCTGGGCGTCCTGATCCTGCTCGGCCGCGCGTTCGCCGCGTCGGTGCGGGAGAGCGGGCACCCGCGCTGGATCCTCGGCGGCGCGCTCGTCCTCGTCGCCGCCGTCGCCCTGCTCACGTGGCTCGGCGTCCAGCTGCCGCGCGAATAGCGGCGTCGCGCCCGGGCAGATCCGTCCGGGCCCGTCCGTACCGTCACGGAGCCGATGGCAAACGGGACGTGGGAGATCGCGGCCTGCTCGCACGCCGAGGTGCGGACCCTCGCGGACGCGCTCGCCCTGGACGAGACGACGGCGTCGGTGCTCGTGCGACGCGGGTACGGCGACCCCGACACGGCGCGGCGCTTCCTCGAGGGGGCGCTGCCGGGCCACGACCCGCTCGCGCTCGGCGACATGGCGGCTGCGGTCGAGACGATCCGCGACGCCGTCGACGCCGGCGCGCGGATCTGCGTGCACGGCGACTACGACGCCGACGGCATCTGCGCGACCGCGCTGGCGGTGCTGCTCCTGCGCGAGCTCGGCGCGGACGTCGCCTGGCACCTCCCGTCGCGCTTCGAGGAGGGGTACGGGCTGAACGGGCAGACGCTCACGCGCCTCGCCGAGGAGGGATTCGACCTCGTGGTGACCGTCGACTGCGGCATCACCGCCGTCGCCGAGGTCGAGCACGCCCGCGAGCTGGGCCTCGAGGTGGTCGTCACCGACCACCACCGTCCCGCCGACGCGTTCCCCGCCTGCCCGGTGGTCGCGCCGCTCAAGGGCGACTACCCCTTCTCCGGGCTCTGCGGCACCGGCGTCGTCTGGAAGCTCGCCCAGGCGCTGCTCGGCGAGGGCCACCCGTTCCTCGACCGCCACCTCGACGTCGTCGCGCTCGCGACCGTCGCCGACGTCGTCCCGCTCGTCGACGAGAACCGCGCGCTCGCGCTGCTCGGGCTGCGCCGCCTCGCGCAGACCCAGAAGCCGGGCCTGCGCGCGCTGATGCGCGTGGCCGGCGTCGACCCCGCCGCGGTCGACGAGTCCTCGATCGGCTTCCGGCTGGCCCCTCGCATCAACGCATCGGGGCGACTGTGCCGGCCCGAGGCGGCGCTCGCGCTGCTGCTGACCGACGACGACCGCGAGGCGTCGCGCCTCGCGGAGGAGCTCGAGGGGCTGAATCGCGAGCGGCAGGGGGTGGAGGAGAGGATCCTGCGCGCCGCCGTCGAGCAGATCGAGTCGTGGCCCGAGACGCGCCGCCGCCGCCGCGGCTACGTCGTCGCCGGCGAGGACTGGCACGAGGGCGTGATCGGGATCGTCGCGTCGCGGCTCGTCGAGCGCTACAACCGGCCCGTCGTGCTGATCGCCGGCACGGACGGCGACTGGAAGGGCTCGGGGCGCTCCGTCGCGGCGTACGACCTGCACGCCGGGCTCGGCGCCTGCGCGGTCCACCTGGAGCGCTTCGGGGGCCATCGCGCCGCGGCCGGCCTGTCGATCCGCCCCGAGCGGATCGAGGCCTTCGCGGCCGCGTTCGCCGCGCACGCCGACGCCGCGTTGAGCGACGACGACCTGAGGCCGGTGACGCGCGTCGACGCGATCGTGCCGGGGGCGAAGCTGACGCTCGACCTGTGCGCCGAGCTCGACCGGCTCGCGCCGTTCGGCCTCGGCAATCCCGGCGTGGTGCTCCTCGTCGACGGCTGCGAGGTCGTCGACCCGGCCACCGTCGGCGACGGCAAGCACCTGCGGTTTCGCGTGCGGCAGCGCGGCCGGGACGCGGGGCAGGCGATCGCCTTCGGCCTCGGCGGCCAGCTCGACCGCTTCCGCCGCGACCAGCGCTACGACGTCGCCTTCCGGCTCCAGGAGAACCGCTGGAACGGCGTCGTCGCCCCGCAGCTCGTCGTCCGCCGCGTCTTCGACGCGCCCGACGGCTACGACGAGCTGCGCGACTGGCTGGCGGGGCAGTGGCGGGCGGGGGAGGCCGCGTGGACGCCGGAGGCGCGCGCGGTCTTCGCGGAGCTGGAGCTGGCGGACGGCGTCCGCCGCAGCCTGCTCGAGTCGTCCACCTTCCGGGCGCTGCTCGAGCACCGCCCGGCGCTCGCGGAAGCGGCCTAAGCGGCGATCCGGAGCCGGCGGCGGGGCGCCGGCCGCGGCGCGGCGGCGGCGTCGAGCTCGCGCAACATGCGCGCGATCCGGATCAGCTTGCGGGCCTGACGGCGGCGTGCGAGCACGGGACGGCGTTGTTCACCGCCGGGCGCGCGAATCCTCCCCGCGGAGGATGGATGCGGAAACCACCTGGGTACACTGACCTTCATGGCGGTACTCGAGCGGCATCAGGACCTGGTCGAGGAGCTGATCGCCGAGGTCGAGGCGTACAAGCCCGACGTGGACCGCGAGCTGCTCGCCCGCGCGTTCGACTTCGCGGCGCGCGCGCACGAGGGGCAGGTGCGCCGCTCCGGGCAGGAGTTCATCTACCACCCGTGGGGCGCCGCGAAGATCCTCGCCGGGCTCCAGCTCGACGAGGCGACGCTCGCTGCCGCGCTCCTGCACGACGTCGTCGAGGACACGGGCGCCGACATCGACGACGTGCGCGCCGAGTTCGGCGACGAGATCGCGAAGCTCGTCGAGGGCGTCACCAAGCTGACGCGCGTCCAGTTCCAGTCGCGCGAGCACGCGGAGGCCGAGAACTACCGGAAGCTGATCGTCGCGATGGCCGAGGACGTGCGCGTGATCCTGATCAAGCTCGCCGACCGCCTGCACAACCTGCGCACGATCGAGTACCTCGGCAAGCAGAAGCAGGTGCAGAAGGCGCGCGAGACGCTCGAGGTGTACGCGCCGCTCGCGCACCGCCTCGGCATCCACGCGCTGAAGTGGGAGCTCGAGGACCTCGCGTTCCAGACGCTGCACCCGCGCAAGTACGAGGAGATCAAGCAGATGGTCGCGGAGCGCCGCGCCGACCGCGAGGAGCACGTGCGCGAGGCGGCGATGGTGCTCCAGAAGGAGCTCGACAAGGTCGACATCCCCGCCGAGATCTCGGGGCGAGCGAAGCACTTCTTCTCGATCTACGACAAGATGGCCAAGAAGGGCCGCGAGTTCAACGAGATCTACGACCTGACGGCGATGCGCGTGATCGTCGAGCGCGGCACCGACGAGGGGACGCGCGACTGCTACGGCGCGCTCGGCCTGATCCACTCGCTCTGGAAGCCGATGCCGGGCCGATTCAAGGACTACATCGCGATGCCGAAGTTCAACGGCTACCGCGCGCTGCACACGACCGTGATCGGGCCGCAGGGCCGGCCGCTCGAGATCCAGGTGCGCACGCGGGAGATGCACGAGACCGCCGAGTACGGCGTCGCGGCGCACTGGCTGTACAAGCGCGGCAAGAAGGACAAGGACGCCGAGTGGGTCGCCTGGGTCAAGCAGCTGATGGACGAGGGGACGACCGACGAGGCTGATCCGCGCGAGTTCATGAAGACGTTCCGCACCGACCTCTTCGACGAGGAGGTGCATGTCTTCACGCCGAAGGGCCAGGTGAAGACGCTGCCGGCGGGCTCGACGCCGATCGACTTCGCGTACGCCGTGCACACCGACGTCGGCCACCGCACCGTCGGCGCAAAGGTGAACGGCCGCATCGTGCCGCTCCACTACAACCTCCGGAACGGCGACTTCGTCGAGATCCTCACGTCGAAGCAGGGCCGCGGCCCGTCGCGCGACTGGCTCTCGCTCGCGAAGAGCTCCCGTGCGCGCAACAAGATCCGGCAGTGGTACTCGCGCGAGACGCGCGAGGAGACCGAGCACAAGGGCCGGGAGGCTCTCGAGCACGCGCTGAAGGGGCAGAACCTCCCGTACGCGAAGCTGCGCGGCTCGGCGACCCTCGCGCAGGTGATCCGCGAGAGCGGGTTCAAGAAGGCCGAGGACTTCTACCTCGCGCTCGGCTCCGGGAAGCTCCAGCCCGGTGCGATCGTCAACAAGGTCGTCCAGCGCCTGAAGACCGAGCAGGTCGCCGAGGAGGCGCCGGTCGTCAGGAAGGCGCCGAAGGCGCGCACGGTGCAGGGGACGGATCTCGGTGTCGTCGTCCCCGGCGTCGACGACGTGCTCGTGCGGCTGGCGAAGTGCTGCACGCCGGTTCCCGGCGACGAGATCGTGGGCTACATCTCGCTCGGCAAGGGCATCACGATCCACCGCGACGACTGCCCGAACGTCAAGGCGCTGCGGCGGAGCCCCGAGCGCTTCACAGCGGTGCAGTGGGACGGCGCCGTCGCTGCGAAAGGCTTCCGCGTGCAGATCGCGGTCGACTCCTGGGACCGCCCGCGGCTGCTCGAGGACGTCGCGCGCACGTTCGCCGAGCACGGAGCGAACATCGTCAGCTACGGCGGCGTCGTCGAGGACCAGCTGGCGAAGAACTGGTACACGGCGGAGGTGGGCGACCTGAAGAGCCTCCGCTCCCTGCTGACCGCGCTGCGGAACCTCGAGGCCGTCTTCGACGCCTATCGCGTCACGCCCTCGTGACGCGAGTCGACCCGGTCGCCGCCGCCGGCTTCGCGGGCGCGGCCGAGCTGTACGAGCGCGCCCGGCCGTCGTACCCGCAGGAGGCGGTCGACTGGCTCGTCGAGCGGACCGGGATTGGGCCGGGCAGCGTCGTCGCCGACGTCGGCGCCGGCACCGGCAAGCTGACCCGCCTGCTCGTGCCGACGGGCGCGCGCGTCGTCGCCGTCGAGCCGCTGGCGGAGATGCGCGCGCTGATCGTCGAGGCGGAGGCGGTCGACGGGACGGCGGAGGAGCTGCCGTTCGCCGACGAGACCGTCGACGTCGTGACCGCCGCGCAGGCGTTCCACTGGTTCGACCTCGAGCGGGCGCTGCCGGAGCTGCATCGCGTGCTGCGGCCCGGCGGCGCGCTCGCGCTCGTCTGGAACACGCGCGACCTCGACGACCCGCTCCAGCGCGCGGTCGAGGAGCTGCTCGCGCCGCTGCGCGCGGAGGTGCCGGGGCAGCACCTGGGTGCGTGGCGCGCCCCGATCGAGCGGTCGCCCCTCTTCGGGCCCGCCGAGGCCGGCACGTTCCGCTACGAGCAGCCCTACACCGTGGACGACCTGTGCGACCGCGTCGCCTCGACGTCGTTCGTCGCGGTGCTGCCGCCGGTGGAGCGCGAGGCCCTGCTCGTGCGCGTGCGGGCGCTCGCGTACGGGCGCGAGGAGCCGTTCCCGTTCCCCTACAAGACTGAAGTGCATGTCTTCACTCGTTCGAGTGATCGTCGCCCCGAACCAGGGGGTACCTCGAACGAGGGATAGCGGGCGCGGGCCCGCTCTCCTACAACGATTCGGAGGGGAGAGATCGTCGGCTGCGCCGCCTGCCCGACCTGGAGAGGGCTCGGGCGGGCGGGGCGCCGCGATCAGACCCTAGCGGCGCTCGAAGTCGGCGATCCGCGCCCGGAAGGGCTCCGGGACCGGCACCGCGCGGCGCTCGTCGAGCGAGATGCAGACGAGGACGGCCTTCGCCGTAGCCATCAGCGTGTCGCCGTCGTCGTCGATGCGGTACGCGGCGTGGTCGTAGGTGATGCTGGTCGTCCCGATCCGCTCGACGCGGACGAAGATCTCGAGCAGGTCGTCGAAGCGGGCGCCGGCGACGTACTCGGTGTGGACGGCGCGCATCGCGAAGTCGACATCGCCGAGGTGCACGCGGCCGAGGTGGCGGTGGTACTCGGTGCGCGAGAGGTCGAAGTAGGGCATGTAGCGGCCGTAGTAGACGACGCCCTGCGCGTCCGTCTCGGAGAACCCGACGCGCTGGTAGGCCGCGTAGCGGAACGGCGGCTTGCGGTCGGTGACGTGCCCGAGCTCGATCTTCACGCAGGCGATGCTAGACC
>CAZBYA010000054.1:0-19984 GCA_964496175.1 uncultured Gaiellales bacterium
AGACGAGCCCGTTGCTCGAGACCGTCGGGAACGAGGTCGCCCCTTCCGGGTAGAGGACGCTCCCCGCCTGCCCGGACTTCTCCGGGAAGTTGACGAGCAGCATCTGGGTCGTGTACAGCAGGGTCCAGTCGTTCGTGACGTAGGCGAGGCCCGGGTCGACCGTGTCGAAGTCGGTGTTCGACTGGTTGACCCGGAGCGTGCCTCCCCTCTTCACGGCCGCCGAGGCGTGCGAGTGCGTCGCCGAGGTGGCGACGCCGGTCGTCAGCGCGACGGCGAGCAGCGCGACTCCCACCCCGGACAGGAGCAGAGAGAGCACCGGCTTCATGCGTGTGTTCACCCCTTCGCTAGGAGAGACGGATCGACCTGGGGGGTCGGGCCGGCCGCGGTCGGGAACGAGCGCGCTGCCGACGTCCAAGCTGTGGTCTTACTACTTGCAAATCAGATGGTAGCCCGGGCGCCCGGCTACCTGGTTTGCAAGCTGTAAAAAGACCGGGTGGCCGGCGTGGCGCTCGCCTAGGGTTCGGCTGGTGCGGGAGCCCCTACTGGCCTGGTACCGGGAGCACGGGCGCGAGCTGCCTTGGCGCCACACCGCCGACCCGTACGCGATCCTCGTCAGCGAGTTGATGCTGCAGCAGACGCAGGCGGAGCGCGTGGTGCCGCGCTACACCGCCTGGCTCGCGCGCTGGCCGACCGTCGAGGCGCTCGCGGCGGCGTCGGCGGCGGACGTGATCGTCGCCTGGCAGGGGCTCGGGTACAACCGCCGCGCGCTCAACCTGCACCGCGCGGCGAGGCACGTCGCCGAGCACGGCTGGCCGGACGACCTGACCGAGCTGCCCGGCGTCGGCCCGTACACCGCCGCGGCCGTCGCCAACTTCGCGTTCGGCCGCGACGTGCTGCCGGTCGACGTCAACGTGCGCCGCGTGCAGGAGCGCACCGGCGAGACGTTCGACGCGGGCTGCGCGCAGGCCCTCTTCGACCTCGGCGCGACCGTCTGCCTCGCGCGCATCCCCCGCTGCGACGCCTGCCCGCTCGCAGGCGCGTGCCCGTCGCGCGGGTCGCGCTACGAGCCGCTGCGCAGGCAGTCGCGCTTCGAGGGGTCGTTCCGCCAGCGCCGCTCGGCCGCACTGCGCGCCGTCGCTTCAGGCGAGCAGCCGGCCGACGGCGACGCGCTCCTCTCGCTGGCCCGCGACGGGCTCGTCGTGCTCGCCGACGGCGTCGCGTCGCTGCCCGCCTAGAGGCCCTCAGCGGGCTGGGGCGAAGGCCCAGCTGAGGCCGGCGTCGAGCTGCTGCCGCCACTCGCCCTTGCGCGACGAGTAGAGCTTCAGCGTCACCGGCAGCCCGAACGTCTGGAGCTCCTTTGCGAAGGCGATCGTCTGCGCCGGCCGGAACCAGTGGCTGTGGTACGGGCCGCTCGAGACGAAGAAGCGCGTGTGGGCGCGAATCAGGTTCGGCTCGTCGAAGGCGACCAGTCGCGTCGGGTCGTTCGCCGCGAGCAGCCCCCGCCTCGCGTGCTTGAAGGGGCCGTCGTGCAGCGGCGTGAAGTAGCCGCTCCACGACTCGACCGCGCCGAAGAGGCCGGCGTTGCGGATGCCGATGTCGACGGCGCCGAACCCGCCCGCCGAGAGCCCGGCGATCACCCGGCCGGCGCTCGTCGCGATCGTCGGCAGGTGCGCGTCGACGAACGGGACGACCTGGTGCACGAGCATCTGCTCGAGCGGGCCGGCCCACTCGCCGTTGTACTTGTGGTTCGGCCCCGCCGCCGGGATGACGGCGATGAAGGGCCGGAGCGCGCCCGAGGCGATCCCCGCGTCCGCGTACTGCGCGAGCTGCGTCCCGTAGATGTACTCCGTGGGGGAGCCGGGCATCCCGTGCAGCAGGTAGACGACCGGGTAGCGATGCTTCGGCGTGAAGCCCGGCGGCAGGTAGACGTAGCCCGGCCGCTGCGTCCCCGGGAAGGTCCCCGCCAGCACCTGTCCGCCGTTCGGCCCGCCGAGGAACGGCGTGAAGCCGGGCAGGATGAACGCGGTGACGAACGCTGCGAGGACCGACATGGGAACGACGATAGCCCTCGGCTCGTGAAGGCGGGGTTGCGCGCGTGTTGTCTTGGAGGAACCCGTGCCGAGGCCTAATCCAGGCTTAACGGGCCTTTCACCGGCGGTGCCGTACAAAGCATGGCGTGGTCGCCCCCGGCCTGGCAGCACCCTGGCGTCCCTGGGCCGCGGCGCTCGCGCTCGCGGCGTTCCTGACCGTGGGCGCGATCGGCGTCTACCGCTACGTCGACAACTACTGGGTCTACCGCGGCTTCGCGCCGCCCAAGGACGCCCCGTGGGTGAAGACCCGCGGTACCTCGACCCGCTTCTACGTCGCGAGCCCCGCCCTCGGCGGCCGCAGCCAGCCCGTCGACGTCTACCTGCCGCCCGGCTACGCGACGCACCCGCACCGCCGCTACCCCGTCCTCTACCTGCTGCACGGCGTGCCCGGGCGGCCGGGCGCCTTCGTCGACACCGTGCGCATGGGCGTCGTCGAGGACGAGCTGGTCGCGCTGCATCGGGCGCAGCCGCTGATCCTCGTGATGCCGTTCGGCTCGACCGGCTCGTTCACCGACAAGGAGTGGGCGAACGGCGTCGGCAAGGGCTCCGCCTGGGAGACGTTCCTGGCGCGCGACGTCGTGCGCGCGGTCGACGCCCGCTACCGCACGATCCGCAAGGGCTGGGCGCGGGGCCTCGCCGGTCTCTCGGAGGGCGGCTACGGCGCGCTCAACATCGGCATCCATCACCCCGGCGAGTTCAAGGTGCTCGAGAGCTGGTCGGGCTACCAGACGGCCGAGCGGATCCCGTCGATCTTCGGCAAGCGGCAGAGCGGGCTCGACCGCAACAGCCCGCTCCTCACGCTGGCGCAGGCCGGCCGGGCGCTGCGCCGCGCGCACACGTACGTCTGGTTCTACAGCGGCTCGAAGGACCACTTCCTGGCCCAGAACAAGGAGTTCGCGGCGCTGCTCGCGAAGCTGCGCCTGCCGCACAAGTTCTTCGAGATCCGCGGTGGCCACAACTGGTCCCTCTGGCGCGACAACGCCTGGCGCGCGTACCTGTCGGCAGCGAGGAGGCTGCATGCTCCGTAGGCTCGGCGCGCTGCCCGTCGCACTCGCGCTGTCGTTCGCCGCGACGGGCTGGCTGTACGTGCTCCGGCCGGGCCTGCCGGGGCCGCGCATCGCCGAGGCGCTGCCGCTCGACCAGCTTGCGAAGCACGACGCGGCGCCGCTCGTGTGGTTCGTCGCCGTCTGGGGCGGGGCCGCCCTGCTGCTCGGCGCCTACGCACGCTGGGCGCGGCTCGAGCGCCTGACGGCCGCACTCGTGCTCGGGCTCGTCGTCGGCGCCTTCAGCTACCTCCAGACCGGGATCTGCATCGCCGTCGTCCAGCAGATCGCGCTCCGTGACGCGCTCGACAGCGCCTCGCGGAAGCAGGCCGTCTACCTGCCGGCGGCGCTGATCGCGCTCGGCGCCGCAGCACTCGCCCGCAGCGGCCGCTCGCGCCGCGCGGCCTTCGTCGTCTCCGTCGTCGTCGCGCTCGGTGCGTTCCTCAACCTCTTCGCCGCGATCCTGCCGGGCGAGAGCGAAGGCCTCGTGCGGACGCTGACGCCCGACGCGGGCCGGCCGATCGCGCACGCCGCCGCCGTCTTCTCGGCCGTCGCCCTGCTCGTCGCCGCCCGCGGACTCGCGCGTGGTCGTCACCGCGCCTGGCAGATCGCGACCGGCGTCGCCGCGTTCGCGACGGCGCTGCACGTCCTGCACGGGCTGAACAACGGCACGCTCGCCTCCGCCGTGGTGCTCGTCGTGCTGGTGGCGCGTCGCCACGACTTCGAGGGGCCGGGGGACACGACCACCCGTCACGTGGTCGCCGGGCGCCTGGCAGTGTCCGTCGCGGCGATCGGGCTCTACGGCGTCGCCGCCGTCTGGCTGAACCAGAGCGCCGCAGACCAGACGTTCTCGCTCCGCTTCGCGGGCAACGAGATCGTCGCCGGCATCTTCGGCCTCCACCTGCACGGCTCGCCGAACTTCATCGGCTCGTTCAGCTCCTGGTTCCCGCTCTCGCTGATGATCCTGGGCGTCGCCGCGACGGCGTGGGTCCTCTCGGCGTGGCTCGCGCCGTGGCGGCACCGCGTCGTGCAGGCCGAGCACGACCGCGCGCTCGCGCATGCGCTCGTGCACGCCTGGGGGGCGGACACGCTCGCGCCGTTCGTCCTCCGCTCCGACAAGTCGTACTTCTTCACGCCCGACGACACGGCCTTCCTCGCCTACCGCGTCGTCGGTGGCGTCGCGATCGTCTCCGGCGACCCGATCGGGCCGTCCGACCGGTTCGACGAGCTCGTCGCGTCCTTCGTCGCGCACGCGCACCGGCGCGACTGGCGGATCGCGATCCTCGGCGCGTCGGAGCGAATGCTGCCGCTGTACGCCAGCCACGGGCTCCACTCGCTCTACCACGGCGACGAGGCGATCGTCGACACCGCCGACTTCACGCTCGAGGGCCGCGCGATCCGCAAGGTGCGCCAGTCGGTGCACCGCCTCCAGGGGTGCGGCTACGACGCGCGCGTGATCCGGCCGAGCGAGATCGATTCGGCGCTGCGCCGCGAGCTCGAGGACGTGGCGCGCGACTGGCGCGGCGACCAGCCGCAGCGCGGCTTCGTGATGGCGCTCGACGCGCTCTTCGCGCTCGGCGACGACGACGCGCTGTTCGTCGTCGGCTTCGATCCCGACGGCGCCGTCGCCGGCTTCCTCCACTTCGCGGTCTCGCCGGCCTCGTCCGCGCTCTCGCTCTCGTCGATGCCCCGTCTGCGCACGACGCCGAACGGCTTCAACGAGTGGCTGATCGTGGAGACGATCGCGTGGGCACGCGAGCACGGGTACGAGCACGTCTCGCTCAACTTCGCGCCGTTCGCGGCGCTGCTCGCGCCCGAGTCGGACCTGAGCGGCCTCCAGGAGGTGCAGCGCCGGGCCCTGATGACGCTGAAGGGCCACTTCCAGCTCGACAACCTGCTCGCGTTCAACCGCAAGTTCTTCCCCCGCTGGGAGCGCCGGTTCGTCGTCTACGAGCGCCGCCGCGACCTCCCCCGCGTCGGCATCGCCGCGCTCGCGGCCGAGGCGTACCTGCCCTTCCAGGGCGAACGGCGATGACCCTCGCCGGCGGGCTCGTGCTCGCTCTGCTGTCCGCGTTCGCGCTCAACTGGGGGTGGATCGCACAGCACGGCGCCGCCCGCGAGCTGCCGCCCCTGACGCTGCGCCGGCCGCTGCACTCGCTGCGCCTGCTGTTCACGAACGTGCCCTGGGTGGTCGGCTTCTTCGTCGGGCTCGCCGGCTGGGTGTTCTACGTCGCCGCGCTGACGCTCGCCCCGCTCTCGCTCGTGCAGGCGACGTCGGCCGGCGGGATCGGCATCCTCGCGGGCCTCGCGCACCGCCGCGGCGACGAGGTGACGCGCGGGCACTGGACCGCGGTCGGGATCGCCGCCGTCGGCCTGGCGCTGCTCGGAGCCTCGCTCGCCGGCGGGAGCGTCAAGGGGACCGTCGCCTCCGCGACCGGCGTCGCCGCCTGGCTCGTCGTCTCGGGGCTCTTCGCCGTCGCCGCGGGCGGCGCCTCGCGGTGGATCGCCGCCGGGGCCGGCCTCGGCCTCGCCGCCGGCGTGCTCTACGCGGCGGGCGACGTCGCGACGAAGGCGGCGACGCACGGCGGAATGTGGCTCGTGCTCGTGCCCGCGATCCTCGCCGCGCACGGGCTCGCGTTCGTCTTTCTCCAGCTCGGCTTCCAGCGCGGCGGCGCGCTCGCGACCGCGGGCACCGCAACGCTGCTCACGAACGCGCTGCCGATCGCGGGCGGGATCGCGCTCTTCCACGAGCACCTCCCGGGCGGCGCGCTCGGCGCACTGCGCGTCGTCGCCTTCGCCTGCGTCGTCCTCGCGGCCGGCATGCTGGCACGCCCCGAGGACGGGCAGGCCCGCGTCGCCGCCGACGTGCCGATCGCCTAAGCGCGTTCGAGCAACGCGACCGCGTGCGCGGCGAGGCCCTCGCCGCGGCCGGTGAAGCCGAGGCCGTCGGTCGTCGTCGCGCGGACGTTCACCTCGCCGCCGCCGACCGCCTCCGACAGCCGCCGCCGCATCTCCTCACGGTGCGGCGCGATGCGCGGCTCCTCGCCGACGAGCACGCAGTCGGCGTTGACCAGCGTCCACCCCGCGTCCCGGACACGCCGGTACGCCTCCCGCAGCAGGTCGAGGCTGTCGGCGCCGCGGAAGCGCTCGTCGCCGGACGGGAAGAGCGAGCCGATGTCGCCGAGGCCCGCCGCGCCGAGCACGGCGTCGACGAGCGTGTGCGCGAGCACGTCGCCGTCCGAGTGGCCGGCGAGGCCGCGCGGGTGGTCGAGCCGCACGCCGCCGAGCACGAGCGGCACGCCGTCCGCGAACGCGTGCGCGTCGACGCCGATGCCGACGCGGACCGTCATGCCGGCAGCGCTCCCGGGAGCTCGTCGAGCGAGCGGATTCGGACCGCGCCCGCAGGCGGGTCGTGGAGGAAGCCCCAGGGCCCGCGCCGGATGTGCACGGCGACCATCCCCGCGGCGAGCGCGGGGACGACGTCGTTGTCCACGCGGTCGCCCACGTAGGCGATCCTCTCAGGTCGCGTGCCGAGCGTGTCGACGACGCACTCGAAGAACGCGGGCGACGGCTTCTCGACGCCCCACCGCTCCGACGAGCCGAGCACCTCGAGCCGCGACCCGATGTGCGCCTCGGACGACGCGGGCGTGTTGCCGACGGCGCAGACGCGGTAGCCGGCCGCGCGCAGGCGCTCGAGGCACGGCGCCGTGTCCGGGTACCAGTCGTCGTCGTCCCACTCGGAGGCGACGCGTTCGGTGCCGAGGATCTCCCAGGCGCGCGAGTGGTGCTCGCCGCGCGCAGCGAGGCCGCCGAGCACGCCCATCAGCGTGAACGCCGGCACGCCGGCCGCGGCCGCGGCGCGCGTCCAGAGCCCGGTCTCGTCGAGCAGCGTCTCGCCGACGTCGAAGACGACTGTGCTCACGAGGGAGGACACAACCACCTCAGGTCGATCCCGCACCGGGCGCAGAACCGGTGTCAGACACCTTCAAGGTGTCTGACACCAGCCACCGGGTAACCCGGTCGAGGTCGGCCGCCGTCGTCACCTTGAGCAGCCGCTCGTCGCCGGCGACGACCCGGACACGGCCGCCGGCCGCCTCGACGAGCGAGGCGCAGTCGGAGCCCTCCTCGCCGCGCGCGAGCGCCGCGCGCAGCACGGGCGCGACGAACGCCTGCGGCGTCTGCACCGCGATCAGCCCTGCCCGGTCGACCGTCTCGCGGACGACGTCCCGCTCGACGCGCTTGACCGTGTCGGCGACGGGCAGCCCCGGCACGGCGCCGTCGAAGCCCTCGCCGAGCGCGGCGACGACGCGCTCGACGACGGCCTCGTCGAGCAGGGGCCGGGCCGCGTCGTGGACGAGGATCACCGCCGCCTCCTCCGGCACCTCGGCGACGCCGGCGCGCACCGACTCGGTGCGCGTCGCGCCGCCCGGCACGCACGCGCTCACCTTCGCCGCGCCGAGCTCCTCCGCGAGCAGGATCGTCGGCTCCTCCCAGTCGGGCGGACAGACGACGACGACCGCGTCCACCCACGCGCTCTCGTCGAGGCGCCGCAGCGGCTCCGCCAGCAGCGGCAGCTCGCCGAGGCGCACGAACGCCTTCGGCCGATCCCCCCCGAGCCGCTCCCCTCGCCCGGCGGCGACGAGGACGGCCCAGACGCTCATCTCGAGCCCGCGGTGGCCTTCCTAGCGGCCGGCTTCTTCGCCGGGGCGGCCTTCTTCGCGACGACGGGCGGCTTCTTCGCGGCCGGGGCGGCCTTCTTGGCCGGGGCGGGCTTCGCCGCCTTCGGCTTCGCGCCCTCGGTCAGCGTCTCCTCCAGCCACTCGAGCGCCTCGTCCTCGCTCATGTTCTTCGCGTACATCAGCTCGGAGGCGAGGATCTTCTTCGCCTTGACGTACATCTGCTTCTCGCCCGTCGAGAGGCCCTTCTCGCCGTCGCGGAGCGCCAGGTTCCGCACGACCTCGGCGAGCTCGAAGATGTCGCCCGTCTTCATCTTGTCGCGGTTGTGCTTGAACCGGCGGTTCCAGTTCTTCGGCATCTCGGTGCCGCCGGAGGTCAGGTACTTGACGACCTTCTTGACCGCTTCCTCGTCGATCACCTTGCGGAGACCGACACGCTCGGCGTTCTCCGCCGGGACGTTCACGGTCATGTCGTTGTGCAGGATCTTGATGGTCAGGTACTCGCGCTTCTCGCCGAGAACGTCCTTCTTCTCGCGCTTCACGACCGTGCCTGCACCGTGGTGCGGGTACACCACCTTGTCGCCGACCTTGTACAAGCTCGCTCCTTCGGGTTCCGTCTGACGTCGCGAAAGTGCCGGCGGCCTCGACAGGGGCTCACCGGCGGGAGATTCAGGGTAGCAGGACCGCCGAAAAACCGCCACTTTTGCAGGGGTTTTGGCGGAAAATCCCTGCTCAGAGCGAGCTTTGCGCCAGCCCGGCGGCAAGGGCGGCGCGGATCGAGTCGAGCTCCGGCCCCAGCACCGCGGAAATCCCCAATTTGCGGCATTCGGCGGCCCGTCGCTCGGCCTGCGTCGCCGGCCGCAGCCGGCCCGTCAGGCCGATCTCGCCGAAGGCGGCGAGGCTCTCGCGGACCGGCAGGCTGCGCGCGGCGGACGCGATCGCGAGCGCGATCCCGAGGTCGGCGCCGGGCTCGTCGATCCGCACGCCGCCCGCCACGTTGACGAACACGTCGGCGCCGCCGAGCGGCAGCCCGGCGTGGCGGCTCAGCACGGCCACGATCATCGCGAGTCGCTTGGGGTCGACGCCGGTGCCGACGCGCCGCGGCATCGCCAGGTCGGTCGGCGCGACGAGCGCCTGGATCTCGAGCAGCAGCGGGCGCGTGCCCTCGAGCGTGCAGGTGACGGCGGCGCCGATCTCGCCGGCCCGCGTCCGGCCGAACAGCTCGGACGGGTCGGGGACACCCACGAGGCCGGCGCCGGTCATCTCGAAGACGCCGAGCTCGTTCGTCGAGCCGAACCGGTTCTTGACGGCCCGCAGGATGCGGTGCTCGTGGTAGCGGTCGCCCTCGAACTGGAGCACGCAGTCGACCAGGTGCTCGAGCACGCGCGGGCCGGCGACGGCGCCGTCCTTCGTCACGTGGCCGACGAGGAACGTCGCCACCCCCGACTCCTTCGCGACGCGCAGCAGCCGCGAGGCCGCCTCGCGCACCTGCCCCACCGAGCCGGGCGCGGAGCCCACGTCCGACGACCAGAGCGTCTGCACGGAGTCGATCACGCAGACGTCGGGACGGTGCCGTTCGAGAGCCTCGCACACCGACTCGAGCTCCGTCTCCGCGAGGATCTCGACCGAGTCGCAGCCGCCGAGGCGCGCGGCCCGCAGCTTCACCTGCGCGACGGACTCCTCGCCGGTGACGAGGAGCGCACGCCGGCCGCCGGAGATCGCGCCGAGCGCCGTCAGGAGCAGCGTCGACTTGCCGACCCCGGGCTCGCCGCCGACGAGCACGAGCGACGCCGGCACGAGGCCGCCGCCGAGCACCCGGTCGAGCTCCGCGACCCCCGTCGGGATCCGCTCCGACTCCTCCGCGACCACGTCGACCAGCCGCAGGGGCGGCCGGGACGCCCGGTCGGGCCGCTGCGCGCCGCGCGCCGGCGGCGCCTCGGCGACCATCGTCCCGAACGCGCCGCAGCCCGGGCACCGGCCGAGCCAGCGCCCGGCGGACGTCCCGCACTCGCTGCACACGTGCTGGAGGGTCGCGGCCTTCGCCATAGGCCGACCACGCTACTCCGCCCTCCCGACGGCAGGTGCAACGTTTCCGTGCCGATAGGCTCACCGGCGATGCCGCGCCGCAGGCACCGGTCGCAGGGCGAGGTCGCCGAGCGCTGCCGGGCGCTGCGCGACGAGGTGCGCTCGGCGCTCGACCGGCTCCCGCAGGCGGGCAGCGACCCCGCGGTCGTCGACGCCGTCTGGCGCGGCGAGGCGCTCGGGACGCTGCTCTGGGCGCTCCAGCTCGTCGAGCTGCCGCCGTACGACCGGCCGTTCGCGACCGGCGAGCTGCTCGCCGCCGAGCCCGAAAGCGGCCGGCTGCGCGACGGCGAGGAGCTCGAGCTCGAGCGCGAGTCGGCGCGCCTCTGGCACTGGCGCGCGCGCACGGCCGACGTGCAGTCCGCGGGGGACGTCGAGCTGCCACAGCGCTACGCGACCTTCGACCAGCTGATCGCCGCGACGGCGATGCGCGGCTACGAGCAGGGGCTCCTGCCCGCGCCGATGCGCGGCGACTTCCGCGCCTACGGCACCGTCTACCGCCAGCTGCCGCCCGAGCAGCGCGCCGAGGCGCACTCGCTCGCCGTCGAGCGCCACCAGGCGCTGAACTGGGTCTGCGGCGAGGGCGACTCGTGGGATGAGGTCCCGCTCGACACGTGATATCGCTTCCTCTATTCTCTTGCCGACGGTGATCGACCTCGACCGCTACGCCGACCTGATCGTCCGCGTCGGCGCGAACGTCCAGCCGGGCCAGACGCTGTTCGTGAACGCCGCCCCCGAGCACGCGGAGCTGGTGCGCGCGGTGGCGCGCTCGGCCTACCGCGCGGGAGCGCGCTACGTCGACGTCCGCTACACCGACCTGCACGTGCGCAAGGCGATGATCGACCTCGCGCCCGAGGAGACGCTGACGACCTCGCCGGGCTGGCTGCTCGACCGCGCCGATGACCTCGACGGCAACGCGCTGATCATGATCGCCGGCGACCCGGAGCCGGAGCTCCTCGCCTCCAGCGACCCGGCTCGCGTGGGCAGGGCGCTCCCGCGCGAGCTCGCGAAGCGACAGCTCGCCGCGCAGGGAGCGCGCAGGGTCGCCTGGGCGATCGCCGCCTACGCGATGGCCGGCCAGGCCGAGCTGATGTTCGGCGAGCCGGACGTCGACCGCCTCTGGGAGTCGATCGCGTACACCGTCCGGCTCGACGAGGACGACCCGGTGGCGGCCTGGCAGGCGCACTGCGCGCGCCTGCGCGGGCGGGCGCGCGCGCTCGACGCGCTCGAGCTCGACGCCGTCCACTTCGCGGGGCCGGGCACCGAGCTCACGGTCGGGCTGATGCCGGAGTCGCGCTGGCTCGGCGGCGGACTGGAGGCGGCCTCGGGTGTCTTCCACGTTCCGAACCTGCCGACCGAGGAGGTCTTCACGACGCCCGACTGGCGCCGGACCGAGGGCACCGTCCGCTCGACGCGGCCGCTCGCGCTCGCGGGCACGATCGTCCGCGACCTCGAGCTGACGTTCGAGCGCGGCGAGGCCGTCGACGTGCGCGCCTCGAGCGGCGCCGACGCCGTGCGAGGGCAGCTGGCGATCGACGAGTTCGCGAACCGGCTCGGCGAGGTCGCGCTGGTCGACGGGACGTCGCGCGTCGGCGAGACGGGGCTCACGTTCTTCGACACGCTCTTCGACGAGAACGCGACCTGCCACGTCGCCTACGGCGCCGGCGTGCTGCTCGGGATGCCCGACCTGGACGGCCTCGAGCCCGACAAGCTGCGCGCGCGCGGCGCGAACGTGTCGGCGATGCACACCGACTTCATGGTCGGCGGCCCAGAGGTCGAGGTCGACGGCGTGACGCGCGACGGCCGCCGAATCCCGATACTGCGCGAGGACGTATGGCAGCTGAGCTAGACCAGAGACTCGAGCGCTACGCGGACCTCGCGGTCCGCGTCGGCGCGAACGTGCAGCCGGGGCAGACGGTCTTCGTCGGCGGCAACCTCGAGCACGCGCCGCTGATCCGCGCGCTCACGCGCTGCGCCTACAAGGCCGGCGCGCGCTACGTCGACGTCAACTACGTCGACCAGCACGTGCGCCGCGCGATGATCGAGCTCGGCCCGGACGAGGCGCTCGAGCACGCGCCCGACTGGGTGAAGGAGCGGATGCGCGCCACGACGGGCGGCGCGATGCTCGCCACGACCGGCGACCCGGAGCCGGAGCTGATGAGCGACCTCGACGGCGAGCGCGTCGGCCGGGCCCGGATGATCGCGCTCGCCGAGATCATCCAGCGGCAGATGATGGAGCACGCCGTCAACTGGAGCGGCGTCGCCTACCCGAACGAGGGCTGGGCGACGAAGGTGTTCGGCGAGCCGGACGTCGAGCGGCTCTGGGAGGCGGTCGCCTTCTGCACGCGCCTCGACGAGCCCGACCCGGTCGCCGCCTGGCGCGAGCACATGGCGCGGCTCGAGGCGCGGGCGGCGGCGTTGAACGAGCACCGCTTCGACGCGATCCGCTACCGCGGCCCCGGCACCGACCTGACGGTCGGTCTGCTGCCGTACGCGCGCTGGCTGTCCGCGCTCTTCCGCACCCGCGACGGCGTCGAGTACGTCCCGAACATGCCGACGGAGGAGGTCTTCACGACGCCCGACTGCCGCCGCGCCGAGGGGACGATCGCCGCCTCGCTGCCGCTCGCCGTTGCGGGCGACGTCGTCGAGGGCCTCCGGCTCACCGTCCGCGACGGGCGGATCGTCGACGTGCAGGCCGACCACGGCGCCGAGCTCGTGCGCGGCCAGCTTGCGGGCGACGACAACGCCGCCCGCTTCGGCGAGCTGGCGCTCGTCGACGGCGCCTCGCGCGTCGGGCAGACGGGGATCACCTTCTACGACACGCTCTACGACGAGAACGCAACCTGCCACATCGCCTACGGGTTCGGCATCGGCGAGGCGCTCGAGAGCGAGCCCGACGAGGGCTTCAACGTCTCGACGGTGCACACGGACTTCATGGTCGGCCGCGCGGAGCTCGAGGTGGACGGGCTGACCGCGGACGGGACGGCGGTGCCGATCCTGCGCGAGGAGCGTTGGCAGCTCCCGGAATAGAAAGGTTGGAGCGCTACGCCGAGCTGGCCGTGCGCGTCGGCGCGAACGTGGCCCAGGGGCAGACGCTGTTCGTCACCGGCCGACTCGAGCACGCGCCGCTGATCCGCGCGCTGGCGCGCGCCGGCTACCGCGCCGGCGCGCGCTACGTCGACGTCCACTACACCGACCAGCACGTGCGCCGCGCGATGATCGAGCTCGGCCCCGACGATGCGCTCGGGCACACCCCGGCGTGGCTCGCCGACCGTGCACGGTCGATGCACGGCGCCGCGGCCGCGACGGTCACGGGCGACCCGGAGCCGGAGCTGCTCTCCGACCTCGACGGCGAGCGCGTCGGCCGCGCGCGGATGAGCGAGGTGATCCGGGCGACGCACGAGAACATGCTCGCGCGCGCGCTCAACTGGACGATCGTCTCGTACCCCAACGAGGGCTGGGCGACCAAGGTGTTCGGAGAGCCGGACGTCGAGCGGCTCTGGGAGGCGGTCGCCTTCTGCACGCGCCTCGACGAGCCCGACCCGGTCGCCGCCTGGCGCGAGCACATGGCCCGGCTCGAGCGCCGCGCCGCGGCGCTGAACGAGCACCGCTTCGACGCGCTGCGCTACCGCGGCTCCGGCACCGACTTCACGATCGGCCTGCACCCGCGGGCGCGCTGGATGTCGGCCCTCTTCCGCACCGCCGACGGCCGCGAATACGTCCCGAACATGCCGACGGAGGAGATCTTCACGACCCCGGACTGCCGCCGCGCCGAGGGCACGATCGCCGCCTCGCTGCCGCTCGCCGTCCCGGGCGCCGGCGGGCTCGTCGAGGGCCTGCGGCTGACGGTCAGGGACGGCCGGATCGTCGACGTCGCCGCCTCGAGCGGCGCCGACCTCGTCCGAGGGCAGCTCGCGACCGACGACCGTGCCGCCTACTTCGGCGAGCTGGCGCTCGTCGACGGCACCTCGCGCGTCGGCCAGACCGGGATCACCTTCTTCGACACGCTCTACGACGAGAACGCGACCTGCCACATCGCCTACGGCGCGGGCGTCAGCGAGGCCGTCGACGGCGCGCCCGACGAGGGCATCAACGACTCGACGGTGCATACCGACTTCATGGTCGGCCGCGCCGAGCTCGAGGTCGACGGGCTGACGGCCGACGGCACGGCCGTCCCGGTCATGCGCGAGGAGCAATGGCAGCTCCCGGACTAGACCCGCGAGTCGAGCGCTACGCCGAGCTCGCCGTCCGCGTCGGCGCGAACGTGCAGCCGGGGCAGCTCGTCGACGTGGTCGCGCGCATCGAGCACGCAGAGGTCGCGCGGGCCGTCGCCCGCGCGTCCTACGCCGCCGGCGCCGCGTACGTCGACGTCCACTACTCCGACCAGCACGTCCGCCGCGCCCTGATCGAGCTGGCGCCCGACGACGTGCTCGCGTGGACGCCGCCCTGGATCCTCAAGCGCGCGAAGACCGTCGGCGAGGAGCGGGCCGCCGTGGTCGCGCTCACCGGCGACGCCGAGCCCGACCTGCTCGCCGACCTGCCCGGCGAGCGCGTCGGCCGCGCCCGCATGCTCGAGCTGGCGGAGGAGAACACGCGGCAGATCAACGAGCGCCTGAACAACTGGACGGTCGTCGGCGTCCCGAACGCAGGCTGGGCCGAGCAGATGTTCGGCGAGCCCGACGTCGACCGGCTCTGGCGGCTGGTCGAGTACTGCGTCCGGCTCGACGAGGACGACCCCGTCGCCGCCTGGCGGGCGCACGTCGCGCGGCTGGGGCGGCGGGCGGCGCGGCTGAACGCGCTCGAGCTCGACGCGATCCGCTTCCGCGGGCCCGGCACCGACCTGACGGTCGGGCTGCTGCCGGAGTCGCGCTGGCAGGGCGTCGAGTCGGAGACGGCGGCGGGCCTGCCGTACGTGGCGAACATGCCGACGGAGGAGGTCTTCACGACGCCCGACTGCCGGCGCACCGAGGGCGTCGTCCGGTCGACACGGCCGCTCGCCCTCTACGGCCGCGTCGTCACCGGCCTCGAGGTGCGGTTCGAGGCGGGCCGGATCGTCGACGTCCGCGCCGACGACGGCGAGGACGTCGTCCGCGGCCAGCTCGCGACCGACGAGCGCGCCGGCTACCTCGGCGAGGTCGCGCTGGTCGACGGCCTCTCCCGGATCGGCGAGACCGGCGTCACGTTCTTCGACACGCTCTACGACGAGAACGCGACGTGCCACGTCGCCTACGGGAGCGCCTACGCCGAGGCGGTCGAGGGCGAGCCCGGCGAGGGCGTCAACGTCTCGACCGTGCACACCGACTTCATGGTCGGCGGCCCGGACGTGGCGGTCGACGGCCTCACGCGGAGCGGCACCGAGGTGCCGCTCCTGCGCGAGGACGTCTGGCAGCTCGACGACTGACTAGCCGTTCGAGCCGTTCGAGCCGCTCGACGAGCTGCTCGACGGAGCCGGCGCCGGCGGGTTCGCCGCCTTGCCGAGCGACCAGATGCGGACGAGCACGAGCTTGCCGTTCTGCGAGAAGAAGGCGCCGCCCATGCGGGCCTCCAGGGAGCTCGCGTCGCCGACGTGGTCCCGGAAGCGGACGAGCAGGCTCTGGTCGTACGAGAACGTCGCCTGCTGCTTGTCGGGCCGCACGATCGTCAGCGAGCCGTCCGAGAGCGAGACGATCCGGCCGCGGGCGAAGTCGAAGGTCTGGTGCGAGCCGTCGACGTACTGCGCGTCGATCGTGCCGTCGACCGCCTGGTACGCAGGCCCTTCGATCGTCGACTGGTCGGCGCCGCTCGGCGCGCCGTCGCCGCGGATGTTGCGGATGATCACGGCGTTGCCGTTCTGCGAGATGACCGTCGCGGCCAGGCCGGCCTTCAGGTCGGCGAGCGTGTAGCTCGCGCCGTCGTTGCGGACCTTCGTCTGGTCGGTGATCGCGAACGTGACGACCTGCTTGTCACGGCGCGTCAGCGAGATCGAGCTCGACGAGAGAGCGGTGATCTTGCCGCGGTCCCAGTCCCACGTCTGCTGGCTGCCGTCCTTGTACGTGACGGTGCCGACGGCGTGGACGGTGCCCGCGAACGGGCCCTTCACGGCGTCCGCCGCGAGGGCGGTGCCGGCCGCGACGGCGAGCGACGCGGCGACGATCAGGGTGAGGCGCTTGAGCACGGGGGTCTCCTTTGCTCGGAGGGTCGGTTGACGCACCGCACCTTGGGCGCGTTGCGTAAACCGGCAACCCCGCGCCGGTAAGCGCTCCGTAAAGCGAATTGGCAGGGGCCGTCTGAGGCTGTCGCGAACATGTCCGGCGTGGCTGCGACGACGCTGGAATTGCTCGGAGCTTTCTCGACTGCGCTGACCAAGAACTTCGCGGCAGCGGGGGTGAACCCCGCGCAGGCGGAAGATCAGCTGAAGGCGCCGACCGTAGCGTTGTTCGACGGGCTCGGTTCGCTTCTCGGAAAGCAGGTGGTGGCGCGGACGGAGGCGACGGCCAAGGGCGTGCGGCCCGACATCGGCGTGTCCGTCGATGGCCTCCTCGCGGGTCACGTCGAGCTGAAGGCCCCCGGGAAAGGCGCCCGTCCGAGCGCGTTCACGGACCAGCACGACAAGAACCAGTTCAAGGTCCTCTCCGCGCACCCGAACCTCTTGTACACGGACGGCAACGAGTGGGCGCTCTACCGGGAGGGCCAGCTCACCGGGAAGGTCGTACGGTCGGTGGGGGACGTGTGCTCGGCCGGCGACCAGGCGTTCGGCGCGGCGGAGGCAGTCGAACTCGAGGCATTGTTCCGCGACTTCCTCGGTTGGCAGCCGCTCGTTCCCTCGACCCCCGGCGCGCTCGCGCACGTTCTGGCGCCGCTGACGCGATTGCTCCGTGAGGCGGTGCTCGTAGTTCTCCAGCGCGACGATTCCGCTCTTTCGCAGCTTGCGCACGAATGGAGAACGGTGCTCTTCGCCGACGCGGACGACGCGCGATTCGCCGACGCGTACGCGCAGACCGTCACGTACGCGCTGCTGCTCGCTCGGGTGGAAGGGGAATCGGACCTTCGCGGGCACGCGGCCGACCGGCTTGACAAGCGCCATGGGCTGTTGGCGCAGGTGCTGAGGGTGCTCGCCCAGAAGGAAGCTCGGGAGGAAGTGGACGTTCAGGTGTCGCTGCTGGAGCGAGCGATCGGCGCCGTGGATCCGGTGAAACTCCAGAAGAGAGGTGGAGCCGACCTTTGGCTCTACTTCTACGAAGACTTCCTCTCTGCGTACGACACGCGCCTGCGCCGGCAGACGGGCGTGTACTACACACCGCCCGAGGTCGTCGAGGCCCAGGTCGCTCTCGTCGCCGAGATGCTGCGCGAGGAGTTCGACCGCGAGCTTGGATTCGCGGACGACGACGTCGTCGTTCTCGACCCCGGCGTCGGCACAGGGACATACCTGCTCGCCGCGCTCGACAGCGGCGCCGACACCGCCTTCGCCGCGCAGGGCGAGGGTGGACGCGCGGAACGGACCAACCTGATGGCGCGCAATTTCTACGGCTTCGAGATCCTCGTCGGGCCCTACGCCGTCGCCCAACTGCGAGTCGCTCAGCGCGTGATCGCAAACGGGGGCCAGGTACCCGACGAGGGGCTTCAGATCATCCTGACGGACACGCTCGAGTCGCCGTACGGCGGCGACGAGACGAAGGGCAACATCCCACTGTTCGAGAAGCGGCTGGCGGAGGAGAACGCCCGTGCACGGAAGGTGAAGGCGGAGACGCCCGTGCTCGTATGTCTCGGCAACCCGCCGTACTTTCGCCAGGTGATCGACCCGGACGACGAGGGAGTGGTCGAGCGGCTCGGCGGCTGGGTGCGGCGGCGCGACGACGACTCACCGGGCATCCTCCAGGACTTCCTGCGCGACACCCCAGGCGTCCACGCGAAGAACCTCTACAACCTGTACGTCTACTTCTGGCGCTGGGCCCTCTGGAAGGTGTTCGAGTCCGGCGATCGGAAGGGTGTCGTCAGCTTCATCACCGCGTCCTCCTACCTGCGCGGTCCCGGCTTCGCCGGGATGCGACGACACATGCGCGAGGTGTTCGACGAGTTGTGGATCATCGACCTCGGCGGTGAAGGGCGAGGCGCGCGCCAGGAAGAGAACGTCTTCGCGATCCGCACGCCCGTGGCGATCGCCGTCGGCTACCGGCGCGGAGAGAGCGATACGACGACACCCGCTGCCGTCCGCTACACGCGAGTCCGCGGGACGCGCGAGGAGAAGCTCGCAGTACTGAGGAAGGTCGCGAGCCTCGACGACCTCGCGTGGGCAGACTGTTTCGACGGCTGGACGCAGCCGTTCACACCGCCGAGCGCCGGGAACTACTTCGACTGGCCGGCCCTCACGGACATCTTCCCGTGGCAGCACTCCGGCGTCGAGATGAAGCGAACCTGGCCGATTGCAGCATCTCGCGACGTCCTCGCAAGCCGGTGGGCTCGTTTGTTATCAGCCGATGACAGACGGCGAGCGTTCCATGAGACGCGAGATCGGAGGATTGATCAAACCTACGCGCCCCTGGCGTCCGAAGGTCGGCTACCAGCGCTCGCCTCGGTACCAAAGGGTACTGACCCCCCGACAGCGGTGCGGTACCCGTATCGATCCCTCGACCGCCAGTACGTCCTGGCCGACTCTCGGCTCGGCGATTTCCTGAGACCCGCACTTTGGCGGACATCAGGAGCGCGCCAGATCTACCTCACTAGCCTCTTGACCAGCGTCCTGGGTCCCGGTCCCGCCGCGATGGCGACCTACGCGGTGCCTGACCGTCATCACTTTCGCGGATCGTTCGGTGGTAAGGACGTGATCCCTCTCTGGCGAGATGCGCTCGGAACGCAGGCCAATGTGACGAGCGCGCTGCTCGATGCATTGCCGGAAAGCGCGTCGCCCGAGGACCTCATGGCGTACTGCTACGCCATCCTCCAGTCGCCGACCTATACGGTGCGGTTCGCCGAAGAGCTCGAGGTGCCGGGGCCCCGAGTGCCGCTCACCGAGGACCCCGACCTGTGGCGCCGCGGCGTCGAGCTCGGTCGCGAGCTCGTCTGGCTGCACACGTACGGGGAACGCTTCGTCCCCACCGGCGGTCGCGCCGGGAAGGTGCCCCCGGGCGCCGCGAAGTACACCGCGCCCGTCCCCGCGACCCAGGACGGCTACCCGCGGCGACACTGGTACGAGGCCGAGACGCAGGAGCTCCACGTCGGAGAGGGCGTCTTCGCGCCTGTCTCGCCCGCCGTCCGCGCCTTCTCCGTCTCCGGCCTCGATGTCGTCGGCTCGTGGCTCGACTACCGCATGCGCGACGGCGCCGGCCGGAAGTCCTCGCCGCTCGACGACATCCGCCCAGAGACCTGGCCGGCCCAGTTCTCCACTGAGCTCCTCGAGCTGCTCTGGGTGATCGAGCACACGGTCGCACTGCACCCGAAACTCGACGGGCTCCTGGACGAGATCGTGGGCGGCCCCACGATCCCCGCGTCGGCGCTCCCGCAGCCGACCGAAGAGGAGCGGCTGGCCCCGGGTTAGGCCGCGGCGCCTAGCTCGAGCTGCTCGTCAGCGGGCTCGCCACCGGCGAAGAGCGTCCCGTCGAGGAGCTGCTTGTAGAGCCGGCGTAGGTGCATGTCGGCCTCTGCAAACGCCTCGGCTGCCGCGCCGTCGCTTTCGCGCGCGGCGCGTCCGGCCCGCTCGCTGGCCTCACCGACCAGGCGAAGCGTCTCCTCGAGTGCCTGCGATTCGTCGACCGTCATGGACTGGCCATCCTAGGGAGGCCGCCGGACGGAACGCCGGGAACCTGGTTCGCCTGAGGCGAACCAGGTTCCGAGCATGCTCTCAGCCGCTCGTTACGCCTCTTCGGGCGGCGCGTCGGGCGCCGCCGCCACGCCGATCACCTCGGGCGGGGTCGGCGGCACGACGGTGATGTCGACCTCCTCGTCGTTGCGACGCGCGACGAGGATGGTCGAGCCCGGCTCGAGGCTGCGGCCGAGCACGAAGTCCGCCAGCGGGTCCTCGATGTAGCGCTGGATCGCGCGGCGCAGCGGCCGCGCGCCCATCGTCGGGTCCCAGCCCTTCTCGACGAGCAGGTCCTTCGCCTCGTCCGTCAGCTCGATC
>CAZBYA010000055.1:0-19915 GCA_964496175.1 uncultured Gaiellales bacterium
AGTTCACGATGCTCGAGTGGTACGAGGCGTACGCGGACTACCAGGACACGATGCGCCGCATGGAGAGCCTGATCGAGTACGTCGCGATGGAGACACTGGGCACGACGAAGGTGACGTTCAAGGGGCACGAGCTCGACCTGAAGGCGCCCTGGAAGCGGATCCGGCTCGTCGACGAGCTGGAGGAGCTCGACCTCTGGACGACGGACTTCGACGACCTCAAGCGGCGGCTCGAGGAGCGCGAGGTCGACGTGTCGCGCGACAAGACGTGGGCGCAGCTCGTCGACAAGGCCGTCACCGCCTACATCGAGCCGCGCCTGATCGAGCCGACGATCCTCTACGACTACCCGATCGAGCTGTCGCCGTTCGCGCGGGCGACCGACGACGACGAGCGGATCGTCGAGCGGTTCGAGTACTACGTCGGCGGGATGGAGCTCGGGAACGCGTTCTCGGAGCTGAACGACGCCGAGGACCAGGCCGAGCGGTTCGCGATGCAGCGCGAGGAGGGCGCCGGCGGCAACGTCGAGGCGGAGCAGGGCGACCCCGACTACGTGGAGGCGCTCTCCTACGGGATGCCGCCCACGGGCGGCATCGGGCTCGGGATCGACCGGCTGACGATGGTCCTGGCCGGCAAGGACTCGATCCGCGACGTAATCCTCTTCCCGGCGCAGCGCGAACGGCGCGGTTGATCGACCTCCACGCGCACATCCTCCCGGGCTACGACGACGGCGTCCGCTCGCTCGAGGAAGCGCGCAAGCTCGCGCGCTCGTCGGCCGCGGAGGGCGTGACCGCGATCGCCGCGACGCCGCACGTGAGGGCGGACTACCCCACCACGCCGGAGCGGATGCTGCGCGGCGTCGAGCGGCTGCGGGACGACTTCGCGACCGCGGGCATCCCGGTCGACGTGCTGAGCGGCGGCGAGATCGACCTTGCGCGCCTGTGGGAGCTCGACCTGGACGCTCTCCGCCGCTTCACGCTCGCTGCGTCGGGCCGGTGGCTGCTCGTCGAGACGCCCTACCGCGGGTGGCCGCCGCTCCTTCGGCGGACGCTCGACATGCTGCGTCGCGAGGGCCTCGCCCTGCTGCTCGCCCACCCGGAGCGGAACGGCGAGGTCCAGGCGAACCCGAGCCTGCTCGAGCCCCTCGTGGCCGAGGGGCTCCGGGTGCAGATCACGGCGGCGTCCGTCGACGGCCGCCTGGGGCGCGACGCGCAGGCGTGCGCAGAGGCGCTGCTCGAGCTCGGCCTGGCGCACGTGCTCGCGAGCGACGCGCACCATCCGGCCGAGCGGGCGGGCGGGCTCGCGGCTGCGGCGGCGTCGATCGGGGACCCGGAGCTGGTGCGCCGGCTGACGCGCGACGCCCCGGGCGCGATCGTCGCGGGCCTAGAGGTGTGACGTGCTGACCGCGACCGCGCCCGGGAGGATCCCGGCGTAGTCGTTGCCCGAGTAGGCGTTGTCGACGCCGAGGTAATCGACGATGGCGGCGCCCGCCTGCCCACGGAAGGTCGTGTCGCGAACCGTCGTGTGCGTCGTTCCCTGGTCGAGGTAGACGCCGACGTGGCTGCTCTCGATCAGGCTGTTCTCGATCACGTTGTCGACGCTCGCAGGACGGCTGCTCCACGCGGGATCGGCCCATTCGGCGACGAAGCCGGTGCGGACGCCGGGGCCCACGTGCACGTTGCGGAAGGTCGAGCCGCTCGTGAAGTGCTCCAGGTAGACGCCCACGGGCGTACCGTCGACGTCGACGTCGCTGTAGAGCGCGCCCACGCTGTCGAAGCCCGTCCACAGGCCGGCCCACGCGCAGTTGCGGAGCTTCGCGCGCGACAGCGTGACCTGCGTGCCGAGCCACACGCATGCCTCGGACGTGCCGTTCGACGACCGCGGCGTCGGGCGGGCGACGTTTGCGACGTCGATGTCCGAGAGCGACGGCGCCTGTGCGAACGTGACCTTGTCCGGGTAGCTGTCGACGCTGATCCCGTCGGAGGTGAAGTTGCGCGCGACCACGCGCCGGGCGACGAAGCCCTCCGGGTTCGACACGTCGATGCCGTACCCGACGACGCCGTGGCCGTCGAGCGTCGTGTCCTGCACCGACGCGTCGGCCCCCATCGCGCCCCACACGTCGACGATCGCGTTGTCGTCGACCGCGGCCGGGTCGGAGACGTCGAAGCTGAGGCCCTGCACCGAGCCGCCCGGCGAGCCGTAGTTGCCGGCGAGGGTGATCCCCGCGTGCAGGACCGCGCGGCCCAGGTGGGCGGCGTACAGATGGTCGCCGTTTCGGTCGTGGAACGCGGTGGGCGAGCTGTACGACCCGTCGGCGAGGACGATGTCGTGGGGGCCCGGCTTCGCGAGCTCCTCCTGGAGCTGGGCAGGCGTCGAGACCGGAACGGCGTCGGCCGGGACCACGTACGCGGCGGGCGGGCTCGGCGGCGCGGCGCCGAGCCCGCTCGGCGACGGGGCTGCGGTCGCGACCGCCCGGCCGACGAGGCCCAGGGTGGCGGTCCGCCGCGAGCTCGGGTCGCGCACGAACAGACGGAGCACCGACGGTCCTCGTGCGAGCCGCACCCGGGCGACCCGGACGGTCAGCGGCTGGACCAGGGTGACGTGGAGCCCGGTGCTGCCCCAGGCCTCGATCGTGGCAGCCCCGACCACCCGCACCGTCACGCCCGAGGTCGTCTCGGTCGCGACGAGCCGCAGGGCGTCGAGACCCCGCGCTCCCGCCGCTCGGACCGGCAGGAGGCAGAGGAGCGCAGCAGCCATGCCGATCAGTGCCCCCCGGCTCACAGATCGAGAATCGGCCTTTCAACTCAGGTCCACATGGGCCGAATGGGGCATTTCGCGGGATCGCGGGACCCAGCGAGCCGCCGGCGGCGGCGCCCGTTTCCCGGGCAGCCCCCTCCGGGTATAGGGCGCTCGCATGTCGGGAGTCGAGCTCGACCGGGGGAGCAGGGGGACGCGTGGCGACGAGCAGCCGATCGAGCTGCGCCGCCACCTGGACGCGCTCCGACGCAGCCGCAACCTGATCGTCGGCCTCGTCGTGGTCATGACCGCCCTCGCCCTCGTCGTCTCGCTCCTGCTTCCGAAGCGGTACGCGGCGAGCGCGACCATCGTCTACGACCCGACGGCGAACGCCCTCGCGGGCGCCACCGACGCCGCGTCGCAGGAGCGGCAGCTCGCGACGATCAGCTCGCTGATCGTGACTCCGCGCGTGCTCACGCCCGTGGCTGCGGCTGTCCGGATCCCGGAGCGGACGCTCGAGGGGCAGGTCGCCGCGGTCGTCGACGCCACCGCGAACCTCGTCACGGTCAGGGCGACCGCGTCCTCGCCGGGACAGGCTGCCGCGATCGCCAACGCGGTTGCCGCGCAGTTCGTCGCGCAGCAGCGGGCGTACGACCTCGGGCAGCTCGCAGCGGCGCGCGCGAAGCTGCTCGACCAGCTCAGCCAGGTGAACGCGAGCGGCTCGACGGTCGAGGCCCAGGCGCTGCAGCAGCGGCTCAGCGACATCAGCGTCGGCGAGGCGAGCGCCGGGCAGGAGCTGCAGATCGCGCAGGCGGCGAGGCCGCCGGCGTCGGCCTCCTCGCCGCAGCCGGTTCGGAACGCGCTGCTCGGATTCTGCGTCGCCCTGTTCCTCGGCGTCCTGGTGGCGCTCGGGCGCGAGCAGCTCGTGCCGCGCCTGGGCGGGCCGCGCGACCTGACGAGGATCACCGACCGGCCCGTGATCGTCGGCATCCCGTACGTCCGGGGCCGGTTCGGCCGCCGCCCGAAGGTACTGAGCGCCGCGGAGTACGAGGCCTACCAGACGCTCCAGGCGTCGGTGCGTTTCGAGCTGCCGGCGTCCGAGACGCAGATCCTCCTGGTGACGAGCGCCGTCGAAGGCGAGGGGAAGACCACGGTCACGGCGAACCTCGGGCGCGCGCTCGCGCGTGCGGGCCGGAGGACGCTCGTCGTCGGCGCCGACCTCCGGCGTCCGAAGCTCCACGAGCTCCTGGACGTGCCCGACTCGCCGGGCCTCGCGGAGGTCCTGACCGCGCTCGAGGCGGGCGGCGACGCGGTGCCGCGGACGCTGAACGCGCTCCGGAACCTCCTCGAGGCCCAGGGCACCTCGGCGGGGAAACCGCACGTGCTGCCGGCAGGCAAGAAGCCGCAGGATCCGGCGCGGCTGATGCTCTCGCCGGCGCTCGAGCTCTTCTTCGACGGGGTTCGCGAGCTCGGCTACGACTACGTCCTGCTCGACGGGACGCCGCTGCTCGGACTCGCGGACGCGCAGTCCATCGCCCAGCGCGTCGACGAATTCCTGATCGTCTCGCGCCTCGACCGCATGACGGTCGAGGACGCCGTCGACCTGCGCGACCTGCTCGACCGCCTCGAGCTGGTTCCGCTCGGTCACACCGTGATCGGCGCTCGGCGCGGCGTCGCCTACTCGTACGTGACGGGCGAGCTCGAGACGGCATAGCGATGACGAGCGCCGTCGGAACGCGCCGCACTGCCGGCACGGCCGCGTCGCTCGGCGCAGGCGCGGCCGTCGCGATGCTGCTCGCCGTCGCGCTCTCGCTGCGCGAGCCGTCGACGAGCGTCGCGGTCGCAGGCGGAGCAGGGCTCGTGCTCGTGCTCACCCTCGTGTTGTGGAACGAGAGTGCGGCGGTGTTCCTCGCGGGCGCGCTGCTCGCGTTCGTACGCGTCGAGCCTGCCCCGACGGATGCGGTGTTCCTGATCGTCATCCTCGTCGCTGCAGCCTCGGGCCGGCTCACCCTCACCCGCATCCCGGCGACCGTCGGTCTCTTCCTCGGCGGCTACCTGAGCCTCAACCTGCTCGCCATGACGCAGTCGCTGAGCCTCGGCCGCTCGCTGAAGTTCTCCTTCACGACCTTCTACCTCGCGACCTTCGCGCTCTGGCTCACCGGCTGGCTGACGAGTCGGGAGCGGATGCGCCTCGTCCTGCGCTCCTACCTGCTCGCCGCCGGCGTCTCCGCCTTCCTCGGAGTCGGTGCGCTGTTCCTGCCGATCCCGGGTCGTGCGCGGCTCGTCTACGACAACACGCGCGCCCTCGCGCTCTTCAAGGACCCCAACGTCCTCGGTGCGTTCCTCGTGCCCGCGGCGCTGATCCTCGCCGAGGAGCTCCTGCGCCCGTCGCTGCTGCGGGCGCGTCGTTCGACGAAGCTGGCGCTGTTCGTCCTCGTCGTGCTGGGCGTCCTGTTCTCCTTCTCGCGCGCCGCCTGGGGCAGCCTGGTGCTCGGGCTGCTCGTGATCGCAGGGGTCTACGCCCTGCGGCGGGGCGGGGGACGCCACGCGTTCGCGCTGATCACGACGATGCTCTTCACGGGCCTCGTCGCCGTCGCCATCCTGTCCGCGACCGGGCAGCTCACCTTCCTGGAGCAGCGCGCCCGGGTGCAGGGATACGACCAGAACCGCTTCGGCGCCCAGCAGTACGCGATCGACCTGGCCGCGCACCACCCGCTCGGGATCGGCCCCGGGCAATTCGAGCTGTACTCGCCGCTGTCGGCGCACGAGACCTACCTGCGCGCGCTCTCCGAGGTCGGCGTGCTCGGTCTCGTGCTCGTAGCGGCCCTGCTGCTCGCGACGCTGGTGCTCGCGCTGCGCAACGCCCAACGGGGCATCGACACGTACGGCGTCGGCTCCGCGGCGCTGCTCGGGTCGTGGTTCGGCCTGGTCGCATCGGGATTCGTGATCGACACGCTGCACTGGCGACAGCTGTGGCTGGTGGCGGCGTGGATCTGGGCGGGCGCGACGAGGGGCGCGGCGTCGTCGACGTCCAGACCCTGACGACCCTCGACGAGCTGGAGCACCTGCGCGGGGAGTGGGACCCCCTCGTGCTCGCGCTGCCGCGCCCGAGCCCGTGGTTGCTGCACGCGTGGCTGACCGAGTGGTGGCGCCACTACGGGCACGACAGCGACCTGCGCGTCCACGTCGCGCGCAGCGACGGCCGCCTCGTCGGCGCCCTGCCGCTGTCCGTGCAGCGGCGGGCAGGCGTGCGGGTGCTCGACTTCTTCGGGCACTTCCGAGCCGCCCCCGTCGACGTGCTCGTTGCCCCGGGGCACGAGGAGGCGGCTCGTGCGCTGGCGGAGCGGGCCGCGGCCGGCGACCACGACGTCGCCGACTTCTTCGGCCTGCACGAGCGGAGCCGGCTGGCGGCCCCGCTCGGCTCCCGCCTGCGGCTGGTCCGCCGCGTGGAGTCGCCGGTCCTCGACCTGCGCCCGGGCTGGGACTCGGTCTACCGCGCCCATACCGACTCGAAGAAACGGAACCTGCACAAGCGGCGCCGGCGGCAGCTGGCCGCTCTCGGGCGACTCGAGACGACCGTGGCGCGCACGGGCGACGAGGTCGAGCGTGCGCTCGACGCGGCGTTTGCGCTGCACGAGCTGCGCTGGGCGGGGCGTCCCGACGGCTCCGGCTTCGCGACCCCCGTCGGCCGCCGGTTCCACCGCTCGGCCGCGCGCCTGCTCGCGGCCGACGACGTGCCGCGCATCGTCACGCTCGCGCTCGACGGCCGGCCGATCGCTTTCCACTACTACTTCGCCTTCTGCGGCCGGATGTTCGTCCACCGGCTGGCGTTCGACCCGGCGCTGGCGCGTTTCTCGCCGGGCCTCGTCAACACGCTCGACGCGCTCGAGGCGGCTGCAGCCGAAGGCCTCGAGACGGTCGAGTACCTGGGCGGGGGGGAGCGCTACAAGCTCGAGCTCTCCGACGGGTTCGACCCCCTGTACGAGGGCTTCGGTCTCGCGAGGACGCCCCAGGGCCACGCGCTGCTGCGCGTGCGGCTCGCGGCGATCGGCGCACGGCGGCGTCTCAAGCGGTCCGAGCGCGTCCGCCGTCTGTACTTCGAGGGGCTGGCGCCCGTCAGGCGCGCAGTGCGCCGGCGACCCGGCGCGCGGTGAAGTCGGCGCCGAGCACGAAGCGCGACGTCGGGCCGAACCGATCCTCGGCCGGATACCCGACGAAGAGGATGCGCGGATCGCTCGAGCGGAACGACCGGTCGAGCACGGGCCACGAGCGGTCCGTGCGGATGCCGTCGGCGACAGGGTCGAGCATCGGCAGCTTCGCGAGCTCGAACCGGTAGCCGGTGCCGACCAGGACCAGGTCGACCTCTCGCCGGCCCCCGTCGCTGAGCCAGAGGTGCAAACCGTCGCCCTGCTCGATGCGGCGCACCGAGACGCCCTCGCTCACCCGCACCGACGAGTCGAGCACCGGTCGCAGCCACGGGGAGCCCCCGGGGCGCAGCAGGCGGCGGTTGATCCGCTCGCGTGAACGCGCGGGCAGGCGGGCGAAGAGGTCCGGGTGAAGCGCGATGCGGTTGAGGGCCGGCGGTCCGTACCCGAGCGCGGGGTAGGCGAGGCGGTAGAGCCGCCGAGCGACCGCGCCGCGTGGCTTCCCGGGCTCGCGGTCTGCGAACCACCGCACCCGTGACCGGACGAGCAGCTCGACCTGTGCTCCCGCCCGAGCCGCGTGCGCCGCGGTCTCGAGGGCGTTCTGCCCGGCGCCCACCACGGCGACGCGGCGACCCGCGAGGCGCGACTCGTCGATCCCCGCGCTCGCCGCCTCGACGCCCTCGCCCATCGCCTCTGCGAACGGGGGCGGCACGTGTGCGAACGGCGTCACGCCGACCGCAACGACGGCGGCGCGGGCGTCGAAGGTCGTTCCCCCGACCGTCGTCACCCGCAGGCCCGCGCCGCGCCCCTCGATCAGCGACACGTCCTGCGGTTCCTGCGCCCCGACGAAGCGCTCCCGGAACCAGTCCGCGTATGCGAGGAACACCTGCAGCGGCAGCGGCGTCCGGGGCGACGTGCCTGTCGCACGCGCGAAGTCGTCGATCGTGCCGCCGGTGGGGGCGGAGAGGGACGTCTCGGACCACGCAGAGCGCAGGAGCATGTCGGACGGCATGTGCCGCCGCCAGGTCCGCATCGGCTCCCCGAAGACGACTGCCTCCGGCAGGTGCGCGGCGACGGAGAGCCCAAAGGGGCCCGCGCCGACGACGGCGATCATGCGAGACAGCGGCGGTAGACGTCGAGGTGCGCAGCGCGGAACGTCGCCAGGTCGAAACGCTCCTCGGCGCGCGTGCGGCCCGCGCTTCCGAGCGAGCGGCGCAGCTCCGGATCGTCGAGCAGGCACCGGAGCGCCTCCGCCAGCCGCTCGGCGTCGCCCACCGGCACGAGCAGGCCCGTCACGCCGTCTGCCACCTGCTCGGGAATGCCGCCGACGCGGGACGCGACCACGGGCAGCCCCGCCGCCATCGCCTCGAGGACGGAGAGCGGCATCCCCTCGGAGCGGCTGCTCAGCACGAACACCGCGGCCCGGGAGAGCAGCTCGGGGACGTCGTCGCGCTCGCCCGCGAAGCGCACGCGCCCCTCGAGCCCCAGCTCCCGGTGGAGCGACTCGAGTGCGGGCCGGTCGGGCCCGTCGCCCACCAGCTCGAGTCGCCAGTCCCGCCCGCCGAGCCGGGCGGCGGCCCGCAGCAGCGTCGCCGAGTCCTTCGGATGCTGGAGGCGACCGACGGAGACGACGACCGGAGGTCCGTCGCCCGGCCGAGCGAGCGGGGCGGCGGCCACGTCGACGGCGTTCGCGATCACCACGGTGCGCGCCGGCGCGCACGTGCGCGCCTCGATCCCGATCCGCCGCTCGTTCTCGGCGACGCAGATCGTCGTCGTCGTCAGTGGGCGCATGGCTCGGTCGGCCCAGAGGTACGCCTTCGACGCTGCCCCGTGGTGGGCGGCGAAGGCCCAGCCGTGCGCGGTGAAGATCCGCGCGCGGACGCCCGTCGCCCAGGCCGCGAGACGCGCGAGGACTCCCGCCTTCGAGCTGTTCGCGTGCACGACGTCCGGTCGGAGTCGCCGGCAGAGCACCGCGAGCTCGAGCAGGCCGAGCAGGTCCCGCAGCGGCGAGATCGGCCGGCGCACGTGCCTCAGGGCCACGAAGCGCACGCCGGCACGCTCCGCCGCGTCGCGGAGCGGCCCCGGTCCCCACGCGGCCACCGTCACGTCGAACTCCGTCGCGAGCGCCGGCAGGAGCTGCGCGACGTACGTCTGCGCGCCACCGATCTCGGCGAGCGTCACGACGATCAGCACGCTCGGGCGGTCGCGCACGCGCAGAGGGTAGTGCCGGAGGCGTTATCGTGGCGCGGATGTCGTGGCTGGCGAGAGGCCCGCGCCGAACGAGCCGCGTCGACCAGATGGTCGCGTCGGCGACGCTCGCCCGCGTGGCCGGAGCCGAGCATGCGGCGGCGGTGGTCCGCGCCGCGTTGGCGCGCACCGAGCTGGAGCGCCCGGTGCGCCGCGTTGCGCTGGCGACGATCGGCGACGTCGAGCTGGCAGAGCGCGTCGCCGCGAGCCTCGACCGCTCCCACGTCGAGGTGGCGCCGGCGGCCCGGCTCGACCCCGGCGCCTTCGATGCCGTCGTCGCCTTCGCCGGCGCCGGGGTGCCGGGGACGGACGTCGTCGAGGCGCTCCGGCCGCTCGAGTCGAGCCTGCTCGGGCTCGTCGTCGTGGGCACGGGTGCCGAGGAGGCGCCGTCCCGACCCGACGACGGCCCGGATCCGCTCGCGGCGCTCGCCGAGCTGGAGCGGGCAGCCGGAGCGGTCGCTGCCGTCCGCCCGCGCCCGCCTACCCCGGCTCCGGTGCAGGCGCCGGCACCGGTACCGGGGCCGGCAGAGCCGCCCGACACGCGCGACCCCGAGGCGGAGCGGCGGCTCGAGGAGCGAGAGCGAGAGCTCGAGCGGGGCTTCGCCGAGCTCGCCCATCGCAAGGCGGCGCTCAACCGTATCGCCGCCGCCCTGCAGGGCGCCTCGCCGGTGCCGTCGCAGAGCGCGGACGACCGGCTCGCGCAGGCGACGGCGCGCGCCGAGGAGGCGGAGGCCCGCGTGCGCCGGCTGGAGGCGCGGCTGGCCGAGCTCGAGGCGGTCCCGGTCGCGGCTGCGCAGCCGGAGCCCGCGCAGGTCGCCGAGCGCGCACCTGCACTCGGCGCGAGGGGCGTCACGGTCGAGCAGCTCGAGCGGCTCACCGAGGCCGCGCGTGCGGAGGGCCGGGCCGAGGCGGAGGAGTGGGGGTACTACGTCTCGGTGCTGCGCGAGCACGCCGACGCACGTGGTGAGCTGCCGCCGCAGTTCGACGCGCTCATCGAGAGCGTGTTCGGGCCGGCGCTGCGCGCCTGAGGAGCCGCCGCCTCAGGATCCCGAGCGCGCGCGCGGCGAGCGGCGCGGGGTCGCGCACCTGCAGGAACGCATGGGTGGTCCCGCGGCGGGGCACGGCGATCCGTGCCGCGCCGAGGAAGTCCCCGCGGGCGACGGCGCTGAGCGCGTTCAGGATCTCGGTCTCCTCCCAGCGGTAGCCGACTCCGGGCCGGGCGACGACCGGCCCGCGCGTGCCCCGTCCGACCAGCGCGTCGACCCAGGTCGCGGGCAGGTTCGCCCCCGCTGCGAGCGCGAGCGCGAGCGAGCCGTATGGACGCGGGTTGAAGTCGATCGCCGCCGGCAGCCCCGCGCGCGTCTCGACCAGCTCCAGCTGGAAGATGCCCTGCCACCCCAGGTCGGCGAGCAGGCGCTGCAGGGCGGCGACGGTCTCGTCCGCTGCGGCGACGCTGCGGCTCGCCGAGGTGAAGCCGCCGCGGGGCGGCCACATGCGGAGGTCGCGCGACGCGCAGAGCCCGAGCAGCTCGCCGGCGTGGACGACGCCGCCGAGCGACAGCACGGGGCCGCTCTCGCAGCGCTGGACCGTCACCGGCAGCCGGTACGTCGCCAGCAGCTCTCGGAGGGCCTGCTCGTCGTCGGCATAGGCAGTCGTGCGCATCAGGCCGGCTGCAAGCGAGCGTGTCGGCTTGACCACGACGGGATAGCCGAGGCGCGCCGCCTCCGCGATCGCCTCCTCGACCCCTCCGACCGTCGCGCCGGGCGGCGGCGGGAGCCCGGCTGCGGTCGCGGCCGCGAGCATCGACGGCTTGTCGAGGCAGCGCAGCACGACATCGTGCGGCGGCAGGCCGACGAGCAGATGGCGCTCGAACAGCTCGCGGTTGGCGGAGACCGCGAGAGTCGTTGCGTCGACGCAGGCGACGAGCACGTCGTGCTCGCCTCGCGCGGCGATCTCGGCGAGACCCGAGACGAAGCCGTCCGCGTCGACGCGCGGGTTCGGCAGGGTGAAGCGATGTCGCACGGCGCGCGACCAGTGTCCGGCGGCGGGCGTCGCGCCGGCGACTCCGGAGACCACGTATCCCGCCGCGGCGAGGCCGCGGCACACGGCGAGAGCAGCCCGCTCCTCGACGTCCGTGACGAGCACGCGCGTCGGCATCGTCCGCGAGGTTACGCGCGGCCGCGCCGCACCGCGGCGATCAGCCCCGCCGCGTCGGAGCGGTGCGGGACCAGCGCGCGCCAGCGCAGGCTGTAGGTCCGCGCGAACGTCGCGGCGGCTGCGACGCCGCCGGCGACGAAGGCGGCGCTCGCAGCGATCGCCGCACCGGTCGCCCCGTGCGGCGGGATCAGGGCGAAGTCGAGGGCGACGCCGACGACGAGGGAGACGAACGGCCCGACCGATGAGCGGCCCGGCGCATCGGAGGCGACGAGCGCGGCGGAGAAGATCGAGGTCGCGACGAAGCCGAGTCCACCGGGCACGAGCCAGAGGAACGGGCCGACACTGGGGCGGAACGCCGCCCCGAAGAGCAGGGGCAGGAGGAAGGGGCCGAGCACGAACGCGGGCACGGCGACCGCGAGCGTCACCAGCATGACGAGCCGGAACACGCGCAGCGTGCGCTCGGCGCGCTCTTCCTTCGGCGTCGCCGCGATGATCGGGACGAGGCCGTTGCTGACCGATTGCGGCACGTACAGCTCCACCTCCGAGAGGTTGACCGCGACCGCGTACACGCCGAGCGCCGCGTTGCTCGAGATCGCCCCCATGATGATCTGGTCGACGCGGAAGTTCAGGAACGCCGACAGGGACCCAACCCAGGCGCGCAGCCCGTACGACCACATCCGGCGCAGGAGCGCCAGATCGGGCCGACCCACGCGCGTCCGCCGCAGGGAGACCGTGGTGAGCAGCACGCCGCCGAGGAGCTGCCCGCCGGTCCAGATCAGCGCGGCCGATGTGACGGTGAGCCGGCCGTCCCACCAGGCGATCCCGAGCGCCGCCGCGTACACCCAGACGTAGACCGGCTGCAGGGCGGCCTGGTAGCGGAACAGCGCCAGTCCCATCAGCAGGCCGTAGCCGAGGACGAGCAGCGCGGCGGCGAGCGTGCCGGCACCGAGCAGCACGATCTGCAGCGCTGTCAGGTGCGCCGGACGGAGGCCCGGCGCCGCGAGCAGGCTGCCGCACACGACTGCGGAGGCGGCGAGCGCGAGCAGGAGCCCGAACAGCATGGTGTTCGTGGCGACGCGGTCCCGGCGCTCGACGTCCTGGGCGACGAACACCGACGCCGCCTCGCGCAGCCCGCTCGACGAGACGACGGCGATCATCAACGCGGCCGTGGTGAAGAAGGCGATCGCGCCGCGGTCGGTCGGCCCGAGCCCGCGTGCGAGCACCAGCGCCCCCGCGAAGTAGCCGAGGTTCCCGCCCAGCCGTCCCACCAGGACGAGGATCGAGGCGCTCGCGACCCTCGTCATCCGCTCTCCGCGCCGTACCGCCGGCGACGGTACGCCGCGCGCAGAGCCGGAGGCGCATCGTGCCCGCCTCCGATCTTCGCGCGAAAGTCGAGCAGCGCGTCGCGCCGGTCGATCTGGCGGCGGCGGAGCGCGAGCCGGTCGGTTCCGGCCGCGTTCGCCCCGGGCTCGCACGAGACGGCGGCGGCGAAGCCCGCTTCGGCCACGAGCCGGCGCTCACGCTCCCCGAAGAGGCCGGCGGGGTAGCAGAACGCCCGCACCGGGCGGCCGAGGTGGCGCTCGAGCTCGGCCTTCGAGTCGAAGATCTCGCGTCGCGCCTCCTCGTCCGTGAGTGCGAGCAGGTTCGGGTGCGAGATGGTGTGCGCCTCGAAGAGCAGCGTTCCTTCGCCGTCGAGGCGCGCGATCGTCTCCCACGTGAGCAGCGGCGGCTGGTGCCGGTACCAGGCGAACGTCGCGCGGCCGTCGGTGACGCCCGTGGCGACGAACACGGTCGCGCGGAAGCCGTGCTCGCGGAGCACGGGAAGCGCGTGCTCGGCGACGTCCTCGTACCCGTCGTCGAAGCTGAGGCCGATCGTGCGCTGCGGATCGGCGCCCTCGTCGAGCGCGGCGACGACGCCCGGCACGTCGACGACGCGGAAGCCGCGGCGCGCGAGCTCGCCCATCTGCTCCGCGAAGCGCGCCGGCCGGACAGCGAGCTCGTCGCGCTCGTCGGACACCCGGTGGTAGAAGAGGATGCGGATCCCGGAGGCGTCGGCGACGCCGCGTGTACGCGCCAGCCAGGCGAGGGAGGCGAGCCTCGTGGCCGCCGCCTTCGCGGGATACAGCCAGCGGGGACCGAGAGCGAGCTGCTTCCCGGCCATCCCCTCAGCCCGCCAGCCGGAGCGCCCGAGCGACGAGCGCGTTGCGCGGGTCGAGGCGCAGCGCGCGCTGGAAGACCGCACGCGCCTCGTCGCGGCGGCCGGTGTTGAGCAGCGCGGAGCCGAGGAAGTACTGGGTCTGCACGACGTGCGGCTCCATCCGGGCAGCCTCCCGGAGCAACTCGATCTCCGCGTCCGCGGTCGGGGCGAGCGCCGCCTGGGCGATCACCGGCGCGGTCGAGACGGGGTCGAGGCGACGCGCCCAGCGCAGGTCGGTCGACGGCGATCCGACGCCGCCGCCCGCGAGCGCCCGGTCGGTCAGCCACTGCGCGACCCACGGCGGTGCGAAGACGACGAGCGCGAGCGCGACCAGGGCCGGCGCCCAGGCACGCCGCAGGTGCGGCGCGAGCGGCCGCGTGCCGGTCGCCGCCGCGCCGACGCCGGCGAGGACGAGCGCCGGCACGGTGACGGCGGGGAACGTCCACGTCCAGTCGACGCTCGCCTGGACGAGCCAGGTCGTGAACGCCCCGAGCCCAGCGCCCGCGGTGACCATCCCCGCGCGCGTACCGCGGCCGAGGAGGCCGGCGAGCGATACGAGCGCCCCCGCCAGCAGCGCGAATCCGATCAGGCCCTGCTCGCCGAGCACCTCGAGCGGCAGCGAGTGCGCGCGCGCCGGGGTCTCGGCGCTGCGGCCCAGCTGCAGGTAGGCGGGGCCGAAGCAGCGGGCGCCGCAGCCGGCGATCGGATGGCGCTCCCATTCGAGCAGGCTGACCCGCCAGAAGTCGTAGCGGTTGGAGCCGAGGGCGAGCAGGTGCGTCGAGCCGCCCGCGTTCGGGTCGAGGTGCGTGAACTGGGCCCAGCGGTCCTGCGCCCACGCCTCCGGGTGCGGGACCGCGGTCGCGAAGGCGACGCAGCCTCCGAGCGCGGCCAGGGCCGCAGCGACCGCGATCGCGACGGCGACGCGGTCGACCGTCCGCGCTGCGAGCTTCAGCCGGCGGTCCGCGATCGCGACGGAGGCGCCCGCCAGCGCCGCGACCGCCGCTCCGACCAGGACCGCCCGACCGGCGCCGTGCGCTGCGGCGCGGGAGGCGTCGCGGTACGGAGCGGTCAGCTGGGTGAAGGCGAGAGCTTCGATCGCGGCGCAGACGGCGAGCGGCAGCAGCAGCCGGAGGCGCTGCGGCGAGACTGCGAGCAGGACCGCAGCCGCGACGACGAGCCCGAGCATCGCCCCCTTCGACTGTGCGAGCGTGGTCGCGCCGAGGAAGGCGGAGGCGCCGCCGAGCGCCAGCGCGCGTGCGGCGACGGAGCCGCGTTCGCGGGAGGCGAGCAGCAGCGCGGGCCAGAAGCCGAGCGCGACCAGCGCGGCCTGCGCGTTCGCATACGTGATCGGGAAGGAGAGCCGCCCGTCGGGAAAGAGGCTCGCCGCGTCCGTGCCGAATCCGACCCTGACCGCGACGGCGAGCGTGAAGCACCCGAGGACCGACGTGACGAGGGCCAGCGCGCCCGTGCGCGCCGCCGCGCTGTGCAGCGAGACGAGCGGGAGGGCGAGCGCGACGGCGTAGAAGGCGGTCAGCAGGCCCTCGTCGCGGGCGAGCGAGGGCATCGGCGCCCAGGCGAGCGACGCCGTCGCCCACGCGGCCAGCGCCAGCAGCAGGCCGAGCGCGGCAAGGCCGCGCCCGCGCGGCCAGGCGGCTCCATGCAGGAGGAGCACTCCGGCGAGCACGGCGGTCGCGAACAGCGCATAGGGGAGGAAGCCGTGCGGCGCGGCCGCGGCGATCGACCCGGAGTCGTGCCAGCTCTCGCGGCACGCCGCCGCGACCACGAGCGCCGGCGGCAGCGCGGCCAGCCACCTGCGTACGCCGTACAAGCTGTGCGTATCGCTTTTGAAAGTAATGGCGTTGTAAGCCAGGGAGTAGAAACGGGGCGAAAGGAGCACGAGGAAATGCGTCGGGGACGGATGGCTCTAGTTGTGGCCGTTTGCGCGGTCGCCGTAACGTGCGGCGTCGTCGCGAACGCGCGCGCGGACTCCGGGGGGCCGGGCTCGCCGCTGGCGATCTGCCACGACCTCCAGGACGGCAAGCTGAACGGCACCTACACGCAGGCGCAGTGGAACGCGTTCCTGGCGGACCCCACCGTGCAGGGCTACTGCAGCGTGATCGTCCCGCCCTGCGTGTACCCGCCGGCGCCTCCCGGCGGCCAGCCCGGTGGGCCCGCGTGCCAGACCCGTGCCGCGAGCCGGTCGTCGGCGGTGCCGCTGACGCCCGTGGCGCAGTCGACGCCGCACGGCGTCCAGGGCGCCCACCACACGCTGACCGCGCCGCCGGTCTCGGCGACGCGGAGCGCGCGGACGCTCCCCTTCACGGGAGCCAACCTCGCCTTCTTCGCGCTCGCCGCGCTCGGGCTCGTCGGAGCGGGCCTGGCGTTGCTGGTCGGCGGGCGGAGGCGGCGCGGCGTGCGCTGAGGCGGCGGCGGCATCCCCTGCCTGAGACGGGCCCCGGCACTGCGCCGGGGCCCGTCCTGTTTTCCCGTATCTAACTCATATGCATATGCGTTGTAAGGGCGATTTAACGGGAGACGAAACGACGGGGGTATGCGGGTGGCGGTGCAGTTCGACGAGGGCTTGGGCGTCTGGCCGGTCGCGGCTGCCCCTGCGCTCCCTCGCCTGGAGCGGCGCACCGCGCGCCGCCTCGCGACCGCCGGCCGCTTCGGCGTCGCGTGGCTGCCCGCGTACGCGGCGCTGACGCTGCACGCACCCTCCCTGCAGAGCGGCCTGTTGGTCGCGACGCTGGTCGCCTGCGTGTGGCTCGTGACGCTGCACAAGGCCTGCACCGCCTCGCCGATGACGTTGCTCGCGCTCGGCCCGGCGGTCGCGGTGGCGGCCGGCACCGTCTCCGGCGGCGTCGTCGTCTCGGCGCTCTCGATCTGGGTCGAGCTCCACCTCTCGCCCGCCGCGCTCGCGGGGGCGACGCTCGGCGTCTACCTGCTCGCGTGGGTCTGGGAGGTCCTCGTCGCCCGCAGCGTCGCCGGCACGCGCAGCGTCCTCGTGCTCGGCGGCGGCGCGGCCGCCGAGCGGCTCGCCGCCGACGTCGAGGCCGACCCCCACGCGCCGTTCGAGATCGTCGCGGCAACCGACGGGTCCGACGCCGAGCGTGCGGCATCGCTCGTCGAGCTGCACCGGCCGGACCTCGTCGTGCTCGCCTGCGACCCGGAGGACGGGGTCTTCGAGCGGCTCCTCGACGTCGCCGGAGCCGGCTTCAAGCTCGTCGGCCTCGCCGAGTTCTACGAGCACGCGTACGGGCGCGTGCCCGTGGGCGCCCTCCGCCGCGACTGGTTCATGAGCGTGCTCCACCTCTACCAGCGCCCGTACGGCCGGCTCGCGAAGCGCGCGTTCGACGTCGCCGTCGCCCTCGTCGGGGCGGTCGCGGTCTGCTGGCTGCTGCCGCTCGTGTGGCTCCTCGTCCGCCGCACCGGCGGGCCGGGCCCGGCCATCTACCGGCAGACGCGGCTGGGAGAGGGCGGCCGGCTGTTCACGATCTACAAGTTCCGGACGATGCGGGCCGACGCCGAGGCCGGCGGCGCCGTCTGGGCGGCGCAGGACGACCCCCGGGTGACCCCCGTGGGGCGGTTCCTCCGCAAGACGCGGCTCGACGAGCTGCCCCAGCTCTGGAACGTCCTCCGGGGCGATATGTCGATCGTCGGCCCGCGGCCCGAGCGGCCCGAGTTCCTGGCGACGCTCCAGGCGGAGGTGCCGTTCTGGACGCGGCGCCACCTCGTCAAGCCCGGCATCACCGGCTGGGCGCAGGTGCGGCGCGGGTACACGGCGGACGCCCAGGGGACGGCGGAGAAGCTGGCGTACGACCTCTGGTACCTGCGTCACCGCTCGCTGCTGATCGACGTTGTCATCTGCGTGAAGACCTTCACCACGCTCGTCACGGGGGCCGGCGCCCGGTGAGGCGGGGGACGGCGCTGCTGCTGGCGGTCGTCGGCCAGGCCGCGCTGGCCCTGCTGGCGCCGTCCGTGGCCCTGCCGGCCGCGTTCGTGACCTTCGCCGGGGCGGGAGCGATCCTGGCCCGAGTCTGACCGAATCCTTACCGGGAGGGGGCTGCGGCACCACCGATCCTCGGAGTACCATGGGCGCCTCGGTCAAGCCACCGTTTGCACCGTCCGAGGCGACGGAAGAGAGGTCACTGAGTGTTCGAACGGTTCACTGAACGGGCTCGCCAGGTCGTCGTACTCGCGCAGGACGAGGCGCGCGCGCTCAAGCACAACTACATCGGTACCGAGCACATCCTGCTCGGTCTGCTGCGCGAGGAGGAGGGTCTCGCCGCGCGTGTGCTCGAGTCGCTCGACATCACCGTCGAGGAGGTGCGCGCCCAGGTCGCGAGGATCGTCGGCCAGGGCGACGAGGTGACGACCGGTCAGATCCCGTTCACGCCGCGGGCGAAGAAGGTGCTCGAGCTGGCGCTGCGCGAGGCGCTGTCGCTCGGCCACAACTACATCGGCACGGAGCACATCCTGCTCGGCCTCGTGCGCGAGAACGAGGGCGTCGCCGCGCGGATCCTGCTCGACTTCGACGCGGACGCCGAGAAGATCCGCAACGAGATCATCCGCATGCTCTCGGGCCCGGGCCGCCGCCAGGGCAGCGCCGCCGGCGCGACGAGCGAGAAGGGCAAGAGCTCGAAGCTGCTGGACCAGTTCGGCCGCAACCTGACGAAGCAGGCCTCCGAGGGGAAGCTCGACCCGGTGGTCGGCCGGCAGACGGAGATCGAGCGCGTGATGCAGATCCTGTCGCGCCGCACGAAGAACAACCCGGTGTTGATCGGTGAGCCCGGCGTCGGCAAGACGGCCGTCGTCGAGGGTCTGGCCGCACGCATCTCCGCGAACCAGGTGCCGGACATCCTCAAGAACAAGCAGATCTACACGCTCGACCTGGCCGCGCTCGTGGCGGGGTCGAAGTACCGCGGCGAGTTCGAGGAGCGCCTGAAGAAGGTGATGAAGGAGATCACCCAGCGCGGCGACATCATCCTGTTCATCGACGAGCTCCACAACCTCGTCGGCGCGGGCGCCGCCGAGGGCGCGATCGACGCCGCCTCGATCCTGAAGCCGGCGCTGGCGCGCGGCGAGCTCCAGACGATCGGCGCGACGACGCTCGACGAGTACCGCAAGTACCTCGAGCGCGACGCGGCGCTCGAGCGGCGCTTCCAGCAGATCCGCGTCGAGGAGCCGACGACCGACGACACCGTGCAGATCCTGCGCGGCCTGCGCGACCGCTACGAGGCGCACCACCGGTGCAAGATCACCGACGAGGCGCTCGAGGCCGCGGCCACGCTCGCGGACCGCTACATCCAGGACCGCCACCTGCCGGACAAGGCGATCGACCTGATCGACGAGGCCGCGTCGCGCATGCGCATCAAGACGATGACGGCGCCGCCGCGCTACCGCGAGCTCGAGGACGAGATCGAGAAGGTGCGCAAGGACAAGGAAGCCTCGATCGAGAACCAGGAGTTCGAGAAGGCGGCGTCGCTGCGCGACAAGGAGCGCAAGCTCACGCAGAAGAAGCGCGAGCTCGAGGAGCAGTGGCGCGACCAGGAGCAGACCGAGCAGCCAGAGATCGGCGAGGAGGAGATCGCCGACATCGTCTCGATGTGGACGGGCATCCCGGTGTTCAAGCTCACCGAGGCCGAGTCGCAGCGGCTCGTCCGCATGGAGGAGGAGCTGCACAAGCGCGTGATCGGGCAGGACGCGGCGATCGTCGCCGTGTCGAAGTCGATCCGCCGCGCCCGCGCGGGCATCAAGGACCCGAAGCGCCCGACCGGCTCGTTCATCTTCCTCGGCCCGTCGGGCGTGGGGAAGACGGAGCTGGCGCGCACGCTCGCCGAGTTCCTGTTCGGCGACGAGGACGCGATGATTCAGATCGACATGTCGGAGTACATGGAGAAGCACGCCGTGTCCCGGCTCGTCGGCTCGCCCCCCGGCTACATCGGCTACGACGAGGGCGGCCAGCTCACCGAGGCCGTGCGGCGCAAGCCGTACTCGGTCGTGCTCTTCGACGAGATCGAGAAGGCGCACCCGGACGTCTTCAACATCCTGCTGCAGATCCTCGAGGACGGGAAGCTGACCGACTCGCAGGGCCGCAAGGTCGACTTCCGGAACGTGATCGTGATCATGACGTCGAACATCGGCTCGGCGTCGATCTCGAAGAACGTCTCGCTCGGCTTCACGATGTCGAACGAGGACGGCCTCTCCTACGACGACATGAAGACCCGGGTGATGGGCGACCTGAAGAAGGTCTTCCGGCCGGAGCTCCTGAACCGCATCGACGAGATCATCGTCTTCCCGAAGCTCTCGAAGGACGAGATCCTCCAGATCGTCGACCTGCTGATGAACCGCCTGCGCGTGCAGATGGCGGAGCACGAGGTGACGATCGAGCTGACGGACGAGGCGAAGGACCTGCTCGTCGAGAAGGGCTGGGACCCG
>CAZBYA010000056.1:0-19339 GCA_964496175.1 uncultured Gaiellales bacterium
CGGCAACCTCGGCGTCACCGCCACGATCCGCGTTCGCTGAGCTGCGGGCGCTAGGCGACGAGGCGCCAGGCGTGGCGCGTGCGCTGCGGCAGCGCGCGGGGCGCCCGGAAGCGGAGGCCGTGCAGCGGCGCGGCGACGACGAGGCGCCGTCCGGTGTCGTCCCAGACCGACCAGCGCACCGACGGCGGTGCGCCCGCGGCGATCCAGACGCCGCCGACGCCGCCGAGGCGGCTCGCGAGGAGAACGCCGGGTCGCCACGCGCGGCGCGCGTAGAGGGTCGCGTGCACGTGGACCTCGCCGGCGTCGCGGTCGCGCCAGGCGACGAGCGCCGCGGTGCGGCCGACGGGCGCGAGCGCGACCTTCCAGAGCCCGACGGAGGTCGCGAGGGTCGTCTCGCGCCACCGCCCGCCGGGCCGCAGGACGGCCGCGCGCAGGCTCTGCGCCTGCCCCTGGTCGTCGATCCAGGCGACGACGACCGTGCCGTTGCCGAGCACGGCGACATGCGTCGACCAGATCGGCAGCGTGCTCCGGTCGAGGGTGGCGACGTGCCAGTGCGAGCGGCGGTCGGTTGCACCGGCGCGCAGCAGCAGGCGGTGCGCGCGCCACTCGGTGAAGACGATCCCGGCGCGGCCGGCGCGGTCGACTGCGACGGCGGGCGCCTCGGCGTCGCCGCGCGCCGAGGAGAGCGTCGTCGTCGCGGGATCGGACGCGGTGTGCAGCAGGACGTGCAGGTGCGCTCGGCGGCCGTCGAAGGAGAGCCAGGCGCGGACGCACGGCCGCGGCGCCGCCGGGTACGAGACGAGCACCGCCGCAGGCTGCGCGCACGCCCCTGCGCGCTCGCCCGTCGGGCGCAGCGGCTCGAGGCGCGGCGAGACGAGGAAGAGGCGCGAGCCGCGCAGGTCGACGGGCGTCGTGCCGGCGGCGAGGTGCGCCAGCTCGAGCAGGTGCTTCGAGGCGATCTGGGTGGCGACGATCGCGCTCACGCGGTCGGCGAGCAGGAACGCGCGCAGGCGGGCTGCGCCGATCGCGACGCCGTCGTCCTTGCCGAGCACGTTGGCGGCGAGGCGCGAGACCGTCGGGTCGGCGGCGAGCTGCGGCGGGGCGAACGGCGTGCCGGGGATCGCGAGCGCGAAGCGGAAGCGCGCCTCGGTCTGCCAGTAGCCGGCGGCGCTGAGGTCGCGCGTCGGCAGCACGAGGACGGTCGAGCCCGGGGCGACGAGCTTGCGCCACGCAGGCGCGTCGACGAACCCAACGGGGGTGTGGGCGGTCGACCAGGCGAGGGTGCTCGTGAGCGGCCACGCGCCCGGCACCAGGTGCGTCCCGAAGCTCGGCAGCAGCGAGGCGACCACGAGCGCCGCCGCGCCGGCCCGCGCCCACATGCGGCCGCTGCGCGCGAACCAGATCGCCGCCAGGCACGCCACCACGAGCGCGACGAACACCGACATCCGCGCGGGCAGCGCGTCGCGGACGACCGGCAGCGACGACGCGGAGACCGGCAGGGAGAACAGCGGGTGGCCGCCCGCGGTCACCGTCGGGCCGAGCGAGAGCAGGAGCGCGAGCCCGCCCACCACGGCCGCAAGCCAGGCGCCGCGCCGCCAGTGCGAGCGCAGCGCAAGCACCGCGACCGCGAGCAGCGGCAGGCCGACGTAGCCGTCGCGCTCGCCGATGTTGCCGACGAAGTGCGACGACAGCGCCTTCGCGGGGTGGACGAGCCCCGTCGCGAGCGTCGCCGTCGGCACCACCAGGTTCGCGAGGTCGACGGCGTAGTCCGTCGGCGAGTTGTGCAGCGGCCCCGTGGCCTGCGAGAGCGCCGCCAGCAGGACGGGCGCGAGCACGACCAGGCTCACGGCGTAGGCGAGGCCCGCGAGCGCCGCAAGGCGGAGCACCGGACGGCGCTGCGAGCCTCCGAGGGCGAGCGCGACGGCCGCCGACAGCCCGAGCAGCAGCGCCAGGTCGGTGTACAGCTCGAGCGACGACCCCGCCAGGGCGAGCAGCAGCAGGACCGTGCCGAGCAGGTAGCGCCCCGGAGACGTGGCGCCGCGCGCCAGCCGCACCGCCAGTAGCGCGAGCAGCGGCAGCGGGAACACGAAGACGAGGTTCATGTGCTGCGAGAGGGAGTGCCCGAGCATGTACGGCGACAGCCCGAAGACGGCGCCGCCGAGCAGCGACGGCCAGACGCGCCTCGTGAGCTCGAAGCAGAGCAGGTACGCCGCGACGGTCGCGAGCACGACCGCAGCCAGCATCAGCACGTTGTAGGCGACGAGAGGGCCAGCGAGCAGCGTCAGCGGCAGGCCGAGGAGCGCCGGGAAGGGGATGCTCGTGATCCAGAGCGCCGAGAACCCCGCCGGCGGCCAGAGCAGGCGCGTGTGCAGCGGGTCGACGCCGTGCCCGACCGCCCACGGCCACCACGCGAGCGACCAGGTCATGATCTGGAAGTCCGACGAGGGGTTCGCGCCCACGATCGCGGTCGCCGGGTGCAGCAGCACGTGCGGCCCGGCGAGCAGGCAGGCGGCGACCGCCGCGAGCGCCGCCGCGGCCACCGCCCCGTGCACGCGGGGCCCCGACCGTCGGCGAAGCGCGGCGATCACGGTGGCGAAGCATCGCGTGGCCGTCTTGCCTACCGGTTAAGGCGCCGTTAACGGCACTGCGGATACGCGGTTGCGGCCGTGCCGGTGCGACGGTACAAGAGACCCGTGGGCCGCCTGCCGCACGCCGGCCGTGTCGCGCTTCCCCTCGCACTCCTCGCAGGCGCCGCGGGCTGCGGCTCGGGCGGCGGCAGCGGCTCGATCTCCGTCGACCGTCCGACCGCGCTCTGGGACCAGCCCGTCGCGATCACCGTCGCCCGGGTCGCACCGCGCGCCACGGTGGTCGTGCGCGCCAGCGCGCGCGACCGCTCCGGCAGCACGTACGTCTCCACCACGACCGTGCGCGCGGATGCGGGCGGGCGCGCCGTGCTGGCCGGGATCGCGGCGATGAAGGCGCTCTGGTCGATGCGTCCGCCCGGCGCCTTCCAGTGGGACTTCGCACCCGCCGGGACGATCGCGCAGGTCACGCTCGAGGCCCTCGTCGGCGGACATCGGGTCGCGCGGACGACGATCCGCAGGCTGCTCGTCGGGCCGGGCGTCACGTCGACGTCGCTGCGGCCGGCCCGTGACGGCCTCTACGGCGAGCTCTACCTGCCGCCGCCCGGGCACGCGCCGCAGCCGGGCGTCGTCATCTTCGGCGGCTCCGAGGGCGGGCTCTCGGTGCGCCGTGCGGCGTCGCTGCTCGCCTCGCACGGCTACCCGGCGCTCGCGCTCGCCTACTTCGACGAGCCGGGGTTGCCGAAGGACCTGCTGCGGATCCCGCTCGAGTACTTCGTCCGCGCGCTCCTCCACCTCGCGCGCCAGCCTGGCGTCGACGCCTCGCGGCTCGTCGTCTACGGGATCTCACGCGGCAGCGAGGCGGCCCTGCTCGTCGCCGCGCACTACCCGCGGCTCGTGCACGGCGTCGTCGCGCTCGTCCCGTCGAACGGCGTCGGGTGCGGCATCCACGCGTTCGACGGCGTCCACGCGCTCTCGTGCCTCGGTCCGGCCTGGACGCTCGGCGGGAAGGCGATCCCGTACTCCGCCTACCCGTCCGTCTCGACGGCGACGCCGATCCCGGTCGAGCGGATCCGCGGGCCCGTGTTCCTGGACTGCGGCGAGGCCGACCAGGTGTGGCCGTCGTGCCCGATGGCGCACACGATCCTCGACCGCCTGAAGGCGCGCGGGTTCGCCGACCGCGTGCTGCTGTACGACTTCCCCACGGGCGGCCACGGCGTCGGCGACCTCGTGCCGTACGGCGCGAGCAACAGCCTCCTGCTGAACGGCCTCACCGACAACTCGAACCAGGTCGACCGCGCGTCCGCCTGGCCCGAGCTGCTGCGCTTCCTCGCCTCGCTGCGGCGCAACGCCACGACGTAGGGGGGACCGGGTGGGAAGTGGCGGCGGAGTGGGAACTGGAAGACGGATGAGCGGACGCCTGCACCGCCTGCGCCCACGCGTCGAGCAGCACGCGCTCGGGCCGCGCGTCTACTTCCTCGGCGTGCGCTGGCACGACTGGCACCTCGGCGTGGCGATCCTGCTCGCGCTCGCCGGCTGCTTCGCCGCCGGCGTCGTCCACGGCGGTGTGGCCGCGGCCCTCGCCGCGCTCGCCGGCGTATGGCTGATCGCCAAGGACTGGCGCGACCTGACGAGCCACCGGCGCGACACCGCCGCGTGGCGGCTCGGGCTCCACCGCCACCCGCACCCGCTGCGCACCTTCCGGCGCGCCGATCCGCTGCCGCTGCTCGCCGCGCTCGCCGCCGTCGTCGTCGCGGTGATCGACCTGCTCTCGGCCCTGTCCCCGAACATCGCGTGGCGCGGTCACCTGCTGCTCCAGGTGGAGGCCGTGCAATCGCTGCGCGTCTTCCACGCGATCGCGGTGCCAACGTCGATCGCGCTGCTGATCACGGCGTACTACCTCGTGCGCCGCCGCCGCCGCGCGCTCTGGCTCGCGGTCGCGCTGCTGGTCGGCCTCGCCGTCGTCAACCTGCTGAAGGGACTCGACTTCGAGGAGGCGATCGGCGATCTCAGCGTCGCGACGCTGCTCTGGCTGGGGCGCGGCTCCTTCTATGTCGAGCACGAGCCGCTGCCGCGACGCGCCGCGCTGATGCGCGTCCCGCTCGTCGTCGCCTTCGGCCTGCTCGTGTCATTCCTGCTCGTCGCCCTCGCCGCGCGCCACGGCGGGATGACGACGCTACTCGAGGAGACGGGCAACCTGCTGCTCTGGCAGCAGGGCCCGATCGGCTTCCATGACGAGCTCGGCCGGCTCGACGTCGCCGTCGGCCTCGTCGGCGTCGCGACCCTTGCGGTCGCCGCGTACCTGCTCTTCCGTCCGCTGGCGGCGCCGCGCGACCTGCCCGACCCGGAGGCGCGGCAGCTCGCGCGCCGGCTCGTCCGGTCCTACGGCTCCGACACGCTCGCGTACTTCAAGCTGCGCGCCGACAAGCGCTACCTGTTCTCGAGCGACCGTCGTGCGTTCCTCGGCTACGGGGTCGAGTCGGGCGTGCTCGTCGTCTCCGGCGAGCCGGTCGGCCCCGCCGACGCGCTCCCGGACCTGCTGACGCGCCTCGGCGCGTTCGCGGAGCGGCGTGGGCTGAAGATCGCGGCCGTCGGGGTCGGCGCTGCGACGAAGCCGCTCTTCGAGCAGCTCGGCCTGCGCAGCCTCTACCTGGGCGACGAGGCAATCGTCGAGACCGGGTCCTTCAGCCTCGAGGGCCGCGGCATCCGCAAGGTGCGCCAGTCGGTCTCGCGCCTCCGGAAGGCCGGCTACCGGACGGAGCTGCGGCGGGTCGAGGCGCTCGACGCGGACGAGCTGTCGGAGGTCGCTGCGGCGGCGGCGCGCTGGCTCGGCGACGACGACGAGCGCGGGTTCTCGATGGCGCTCGAGTCACGGCTCGCCGGGCACGAGGAGACGTTGCTCCTGCTGGCGCGGGACGCGCGCGGCGCGCTCCGCGGGCTGCTCCACTTCGTGCCGACGTACGGGCGCGAGGCCGCCTCGCTCTCGATGATGCGGCGCGACCGCGAGACGCCGAACGGCCTGACGGAGTTCATGGTCGTGGAGGCGATCGAGTCGCTGCGCGCCCGCGGCGTGGCGGAGGTGTCGCTGAACTTCGCCGCCTTCGCGCGGTTGATCCACAGCCCCCGCGGCCCGCTCGAGCGCCTCTTCCGGCGCGTCCTGCTGTGGGCGGACGGCGTCTTCCAGATCGAGCGGCTCTACCGCTTCAACGCGAAGTTCGCCCCGCGCTGGGAGGCGCGCTACCTGATGCACGAGGGCGGGCTCGCGCTGCCGCGCGCGGCGCTCGCGACGATGTGGGTCGAGGGCCAGCTGCCGAAGCCGCGGCTCCGCCGCCGCAGCACTGTCTGACTGACGATTCAGTCGGGTTTGAGTCGCCGAACTTCGCGGAAACTCGCCGCCACAATCGCCCGTTCGACCTCAGGGGGGACCATGAAGCAGGGAGTAGGCGCGAGCCGCGCGCTCGTGCTCGGCGCGCTGGTTGCGATCGCCGCAGCGATCGCGCTCACCGCCGCCGGCGGCGCGCACGTGTTCCACGCGAAGCGGCTCGTGATCAGGGTGACCTGCAAGGCCGGCCTCGTCGCCGAGGACCGGGGCGGGTGTGCCCGCGTCGGCGGCGTGGAGGGCCCGATCGAGACGTTCACCGCGGCGGAGCAGCGCGCCACCAAGGAGACGGCGCCGTTCCAGACCGTCGCCGAGGGCGCCTGGTTGAACGCGTGGCAGCAGCGTGCGAAGAAGCCGAAGGTCGGCTCGAGCTGGCAGCCGATCGGCTCGACACCGCTCTGGGCGAACTCGCCGCAGTACGCGGGCCAGAACGCGGTCAACTCCGGGCCGAGCGCGCTCGGCTGGGGTGGCCTCTCCGGCCGCATCACCGCGTTCGCCTACGACCCCGCGAACAGCAAGCGGATCTTCGCCGCGCCCGCGACCGGCGGCGTGTGGGAGTCGGACCTCGGCGGCGGCAGCTGGCGCTCGATCGGTGACGGCATTCCCGACCAGGCGATGGGCGGCCTCGCCTACTCGACCGCGAACGGCGGCACGATCATCGCCGGCACGGGCGACAACGCCGTCGGCGGCATCTTCACGCCGAGCGGCCTCGGCGTGTACACGAGCACGAACGACGGCTCGACCTGGGTGAAGGCGACGGGCATCCCCGACGGCCTCACCACGTACAAGATCGCGGTCGACCCGACGAATCCGTCCGTCGACTACGTCGCCACGAGCAAGGGCCTCTTCCGCTCGTCGGACGACGGCGCCTCCTACGTCAACGTCGCCCTACCGACGGGGAGCTGCGCAGGCGACACGGGCACCGACGCGACCTGCGCGTTCGCGAACGTCGTCAGCGACGTCGCGGTGCAGGCCGGCTCGGGCGCCGTGATCGCCGCGGTCGGCTGGGCGTACGGCCAGGCGAAGACGAAGTCCGGGATCGTGATGGCGCCGCAGAACGGCATCTACACCTCGCCGACCGGCCAGCCGGGCACCTTCACGTTCCAGAATCCCGGCTCGAGCGCGCCGACGTCGAACGGCTTCGCGCCGACGCCGGTCGTCGGCCGCACGACCCTCGCGGTCGCGAACGGTCAGGGGCAGAACCACGACGTCGTCTACGCACTCGTGCAGGACGCGACGAAGCTGTCCAACTGCCTGAACCCGGACCTCGACATCCCGATCTGCAACGGCAACGGCAACGACGTGCTCGCGCAGGCGACGTACCTCGACGGGATGTACGAGTCGAGCGACTTCGGGAAGACGTGGACGAAGGTGATGACCTCCGACCAGCTCCGCGTCCCCGGCAACAACAGCGCGCTCGAGATCGGCGTCCTCGGCTACGGGCCGGGGATCCAGTCCTGGTACAACAACTGGATCGCGGTCGACCCGACCGCGACCGACCCGCTGACGCACTTCCCGACCCGCATCGTCTTCGGGCTCGAGGAGATCTGGGAGAACGCCGTCGCCGCACCGGTGACCGCGCCGACCCAGTGGAAGGTGATCGGGCGGTACTGGAACGCCTGCCTCCAGGTCGCCGCGGGCGTCAACTGCTCCGGCACCGAGGTGATCCCGGGCACGACGACGCACCCGGACCAGCACGCCGGCCTGTTCGTCCCGGACGGCACCGGCGGCGTGACGCTCTACGCCGGCAACGACGGCGGCGCGTACGCGCAGCACGTGCAGGCCGGCCAGGACTTCACCAACGACAACTGGGGCAACGGCATCAACGACGGCCTGCGCACGCTCCAGCCCTACGACGCCGAGATGGCGAAGGACGGGACGGTGGTGGCCGGGCTCCAGGACAACGGTGAGATGAAGATCACGCCGACGGGCCGCGAGGACATGATCTTCGGCGGCGACGGCTTCTACACCGGGATCGACGCCAACAACTCGAACAACATCATCGAGGAGTACGCCGACGGCGTCGTCTCCGCGACCTCCGACGGCGGCCAGACCTGGTACTCGCTGAGCCCGAGCTACTCGACGGCGCAGTTCGCGGCGCCGCTGCTGATCGACCCGACGAACTCGAGCCATGCGAGCGGCGCGGGCGAGCAGATCGTGCAGACCGGCCAGCCGTACTCGGAGCACTGCTACCCCGACCCGAGCGTGCCGGAGTCGTTGTGCCAGGCGTACGACAACTGGACGACGGTGTTCGACCTCGGCAGCGGCAACGTGGCGACCGCGCTCGACGCTCGCGGCGACGCCGCGTACGCCGGCTTCTGCGGGCCGTGCAGCGTCCGCGCGACCGGCACGTTCGCGAGCGGCATCGCAACGAACGTGGGTGGCTCCGCGGCGCCGCAGTTCGACACGTCGAATGGCTGGCACATCGCCGCGGCGAGCGGCCTGCCCCAGCGGTACATCACGTCGGTTCGCATCGACCCGAACGACCCGACCGGCAAGACCGTGTACGTGACGCTCGGCGGCTTCTCCTCGCACTGGATCCCGCCGGGGGCGCTGGGCGAGGACACGAGCAAGATCGGCACCGGGCACGTGTTCGTCTCGCACGACGCGGGCCAGACGTTCACCGACATCTCCGGCGACCTGCCGGACGCGCCGGCCGACGCGGTCATCCCGATCGCCGGCAGGCTCGTGGTCGGCACCGACCTCGGTGTGTTCGTCTCGTCCGACGGCGGCAGCACGTGGAGCGTCCTCGGCAACCTGCCGGCGATGCCCGTCGTGCACTTCTCCGTCGACCCCTCCAACCCGAACCGCCTGATCGCCGCCACCTACGGCCGCGGCGTCTGGGCCTACACGTTCGGGAAGTGAGCCTCCCCTGAGGCACGTGGGCGGCCGGCTCCGCGCCGGCCGCCCACCCGCCCAGGGATCCCCGGAACGGGGGGCGGCGACCACCTGTAGGGGCCGCGCGGCCACGCCGATAGAGGGAGCGTGCCGGACCCCCTGCGCCTCCCGAGCGAACCGGCGGGACACGTCCCCGTCCTGCTCGTGGCCGACGACGACGAGGACATCCTCACCCTGGTGCAACTGCGCCTCGCCCGCTCCGGCTTCGAGGTGCTCGTCGCCCGCGACGGTGAGCAGGCGCTCGCGCTCGCGCTGGAGCGGCAGCCCGACCTGGCCGTGCTGGACTGGATGATGCCGAAGGCCTCCGGGCTCGATGTCCTGCGCCGCCTGCGCGCGAACGAGGGGACGGCGGCGATGCCGGTCGTGCTGCTGACGGCGCGCGCCGCGGGCACGGACATCGAGGAAGGACTGGCCGCCGGTGCCAACGACTACATCGTCAAGCCGTTCAGCCCGCAGGAGCTCGCGACGCGTGTGCACGCGCTCCTGGCCGCGGCATGACCGCCGCCGGCAGGGTGGCCGGCGCGACCGTGGCGCGCCAGCTCGCCGAGCGCTACGAGCTGCCGTATGTCGACCTGCGCGCCGCGGGCGTGCAGCGCGCCGCGGCCGAGGCGATCGACGCGCGCGTGCTCGTGCGCGCGCACGCGGTGCCGTACGCGTTCCAGGACGATCGCCTGCTCGTCGCGATCGTCGACCCGGGGGACGTGCAGGCCGTCGACGAGCTCCGGCTCGCGACACGCGCCGACATCGGCTTCGCGGTCGCGTCGCGCGACGACATCGAGCTCGAGCTGCGCAACATCGAGCGCGCGCTCGACGCGAGCCGCCGCGCCGCGCTCGACGAGGAGGAGGACTTCCAGTTCGTCGACGAGCCCGAGAGCGAGGAGGACGAGTCCTCGGCGCCGCTCGTCAAGCTCGTCAACTCGCTCGTCCACCAGGCGGCGGAGGAGGGCGCGAGCGACCTCCACTTCCTGCCGCAGCCGGACGGTCTCTTCGTGCGGCTGCGCGTCGACGGCGTCCTGCGCGAGCTCGAGCGGATCCCCAGGCACCGCGCGGCCGGCGTGATCACCCGGGTCAAGGTGCTGGCGAAGCTCGACATCGCGGAGCATCGCCGCCCGCAGGACGGCCGGATCTCGCTGCGCACGAGGAGCGGCCGCGAGGTCGACATCCGCGTGACGACGCTGCCGTCGGTCGAGGGCGAGGGTGCCATCCTGCGCCTGCTCGACAAGTCCCGCGACGCGCCGACGCTGACCGAGATCGGCCTCTCGTTCGCGATGCAGATGACGCTCGAGCAGGTGCTGAACCGGCCGACCGGCGCGGTGCTCGTGACGGGGCCGACGGGCTCGGGCAAGTCGACCACGCTCTACGCGGCGCTCGCCGACATCGCCCGGCCGGAGATCAACGTCGTCACGATCGAGGACCCCGTCGAGTACCGGCTGCCCGGCATCTTCCAGCTCCAGGTGAACCCGAAGATCGACTTCATGTTCGCGCAGGCGCTTCGCTCGGTGCTCCGCAGCGATCCCGACGTGGTGATGGTCGGCGAGATCCGCGACCGCGAGACGGCCGAGATCTCGATGCGCGCCGCGCTGACGGGCCACTTCGTCCTCTCGACGCTGCACACGAACGATGCGCCGAGCGCGATCACGCGCCTGACGGAGATGGGCGTCGAGCCGTTCGTCGTCGCATCGGCGGTCTCCGCCGTGCTCGCGCAGCGGCTTGCCCGGCGGCTCTGCGAGCACTGCCGCGAGCCGTACGAGCCCTCGCCCGACGAGCTCGCGAAGGTCGGGCTCGACGCCTCGGTGGCGCGACTTTGGCGGCCCGGATCGTGCGAGCGGTGCTCACGCGGCTACCGCGGCCGCGTCGGCGTCTTCCAGCTCCTGCAGATGACGGACGACGTGCGCCGGCTCGTAGCGCGCGAGGCGAACGCGCACGAGCTCGCGGCGGCCGGCGCCGCGGCCGGGATGCGGTCGCTCTGGGACGACGGCCTCGACAAGGTGACGTCGGGCCAGACGACGATCGACGAGCTACGCCGGATCCTGATCTGAGAGCGCGCCCGCGAAGTTGGCGTGCAGGATGTGGAGCGCTTCGGGCAGGTCCGGTGACGTGAGCGCCTCCTTGTGCAGGAAGCCGACGGCGCCGGCGCTGTCGGCCCGCTCGACGTCGGCGTACTCCTGCGAACCGGTGTAGATGACCACGTGCTGGCCGGGGTCGCGCTCGTGGATCGCACGGGTCGCGTCGATCCCGTCCCGCCCGGGCATGCCGATGTCCATCAGCACGATGTCGGGCGCGTGCTCGCCGCAGAGCCGCACGGCCTCGTCGCCCGTCCGCGCGCAGCCGACGACGAGGAACCGCCCGTCGCCGCCCAGCGTCTGCTCGACGAGCTCCGCGAGCCGCTCGTCGTCCTCGGCGATCAGGATGCGCAAGGGCGTGTCGGTCACGAGGGCGGGAGCCTGACACACGCCGCCCATATGCTGCGGCAGGTGATCGTCGACGGCCACAACGACCTCGTCCTGCACCGCTGGCGCGGCGAGCCGACGATGCACCTCGATCTCGACGCGGCGCGGGACGCCGGCTTCGCGGGTGGTTTCTTCGCGTTGTACGTGCCGTCGCCGCGCGTAGACGACCCGCCGTCGGTGCCGTACGCGCTGCCGCTGCCCGACGCGATCCCGTTCGAGACGGCGGCGCAGGTCGCCGAGGAGCTCTACGCGGAGCTCGAGCGCCTGCCGGTCGCACGCGCGACGTCCGCGGACGACTTCCGGCCCGGGCGGGTGACCGCGATCGTGCACATGGAGGGGGCGGAGCCGATCGCCGCCGACCTGTCGAACCTCGAGTCGTGGTACGAGCGCGGGCTGCGCTCCGTCGGGCTCGTCTGGTCGCGGCCGAACGCGTTCGCGGAAGGCGTGCCGTTCTGCTTCCCGTCCTCGCCCGACACGGGCCCGGGCCTGACCGGCGCGGGACGCGAGCTCGTGCGGGCGTGCAACCGGCTCGGCATCCTCGTCGACCTCTCGCACCTGAACGAGGCGGGGTTCTGGGACGTGGCGCGCCTGACGCAGCGGCCGCTCGTCGCGACGCACTCGAACGCGCACGTGCTCTGCGCGGCGTCGCGCAACCTGACGGACGCGCAGCTCGACGCGATCGGGGCGTCCGGCGGGGTCGTCGGCATCAACTTCGCCGTCACGTTCCTGCGCGAGGACGGCTTGCTCGTGCCGGAGACGCCGATCGCGGAGATCGTCCGCCACGTCGAGTACGTGGCCGGGCGGGTCGGCGTCGACCACGTCGCGTTCGGCTCCGACTTCGACGGCGCGGTCGTTCCGAGCGAGCTCGGCGGCGCCGCCGGCCTGCCGAAGCTGGTCGAGGCGCTGCGCGCCGCCGGCTTCGACGACGAGGCCGTCGCCAAGGTGACGCACCGGAACTGGCTGCGCGTCCTGCGCGAGACCTGGACGGACTAGGGCCGGCGCGCGAAGAAGCCGCGCGCCTTCAGCGTCATCACGAGCGTCTCTTCCTGGTTGAAGACCTCGTTCTGCGTGAAGACGGTGCCGCGACTCGGGTTCGTCGCCGACGGCCGGGAGTCGACGATCGTCGATCGCCCGGTCAGGCGGTCGCCGGGCCGCACCGGCGCCGTCCAGCGGAGCTCGTCGACGCCGGGCGAGCCGAGCGACGCCGAGTCGAGCAGCACCGCGGGGACGAACATGCCCATGAAGATCGCCGCCGTGTGCCAGCCGCTCGCGATCAGCCCGCCGTACGGCGTCTCCTTCGCCGCCCCCGCGTCGACGTGGAACGGCTGCGGGTCGTAGCGGCGCGCGAACGCCACGATCTCCTCCTCGGTCACCTCGACGGGCCCGAGCTCGACGACGTCGCCGACGTGGAAGTCCTCCCAGTAGCGCACGAGCCGGGAACCTACCGTTAGCGTGCAGGCATGCGCACACGCACGCTGGGGCCACTCGAGGTGACCGTGGTCGGGCTGGGCTGCAACAACTTCGGCGGCCGGATCGACGCTGCGGCGACGCGCGCGGTCGTGGACGCGGCGCTCGACGCCGGCGTCACGTTCTTCGACACCGCCGACATCTACGGCAACCACGGCGGCAGCGAGTCGATCCTCGGCGAGGTGCTGCGCGGCCGGCGCGACCGGGTCGTGCTCGCCACGAAGTTCGGCATGCCGATGGGGGACGGCGCGGAGCGGCGCGGCTCTGCCGCCTACATTCGAGCCGCGCTCGCGGCGTCGCTCGAGCGCCTCCAGACGGACGTGATCGACCTCTACCAGCACCACGAGGAGGACCCGGAGACGCCGCTCGAGGAGACGGTCGGCACGCTCGAGGAGCTGGTTCGAGAGGGGCGGATCCGCGCGTACGGCACCTCGAACTACCGGCCGGAGACGGTGGAGCGGGCGCGCGCGCTCGGCAGCGACGCGTACGTGTCGGAGCAGAGCGAGTACTCGTGGCTCGAGCGCGGCGTGGAGGCCGAGCTGCTGCCGGCCTGCGAGCGGCTCGGGCTCGGGTTCATCCCGTACTTTCCGCTCGCGTCCGGGCTGCTGACCGGCAAGGTGTCGCGCGAGCGGCCGCCGCAGGCGGGGACGCGCCTGCACGGGCGCGAGCTCGCAGCTGAGGACCTCGACCGCGTCGAGCGCCTGCGCGCGTGGGCGGAGGCGCAGGGGGCGACGCTGCTCGAGGTGGCGATCGGCGGCCTGGCGGCGGTCTCACCGGTCGTGTCGGTGATCGCGGGCGCGACCAAGCCGGAGCAGGTCCGTGCGAATGCGGCCGCAGGCGCGTGGGAGCCAACGCCCGCACAGCTCGCCGAGCTGCGCGGCGTCGCCGCGTAGCTATTCCGTGCGCAGGATCCCGCTCTCGCGCGTCAGGCGCTGCGCGAAGAGGACCGGGACGACGGTGAACGCGAGGATCATCAGGACGATGACGTTCACCTCCGGCAGGCGCTGGCCGAGCCGGATGTTGCCGAGGATCCAGAGCGGAAGCGTGTTCTGCGCGCCCGCGGTGAACGTCGTCACGATCACCTCGTCGAACGAGAGCGCGAACGCGAGCAGCGCGCCGGAGACGAGCGCCGTCGAGATCGTCGGCAGCGTCACGTAGCGGAACGTCTGGACGCGGTTCGCACCGAGGTCCATCGACGCCTCCTCGAGCGACGCCGGCACGCGCCGCAGCCGCGCGAGCACGTTGTTGTAGACGATCACCACGCAGAAGGTCGCGTGGCCGACGACGATCGTCCAGAGCGAGAAGTTCCACTTCCAGAACGTGAAGTACGAGTTGAGGGCCATCCCGGTGATGATCCCGGGCAGCGCGATCGGCAGCACGAGCACGAACGAGACCAGCTCGCGCCCGAAGAAGCGGTAGCGGTGGACGCCGAACGCGGCCATCGAGCCGAGCACGAGCGCCGCCGCGGTCGCGATCCCCGCCGCCTTCAGCGAGAGCCAGAGCGACTGCTGCATCGCCGGGTCGTGGATCGCGGGGCCGAACCACTTCGAGGTCAGGCCGGCGATCGGCCAGCTCTGCACGTTCGACCGGTTGAACGCGTACAGGCAGATGAGCGCGATCGGCACGTACAGGAACGCCAGCACGAGCGCGGTGAAGACGCCGAGCGCGATCTTCGTCGAGCGCGTCTCCATCACAAGGCCTCGAAGGCGCCCAGGCGCCGCGCGATCAGCAGGTAGGCGCCCATCACGACGAGCGGCACCGTCGCGTACGCGGCCGCGAACGGCAGGTTGCTCGAGATGTTGACGGAGTCGTAGACGACGTTGCCGATGAACTGTGTGCCGCCGCCGCCGCCGACGAGGAGGGGCGTGATGTAGTCGCCGAGCGTCAGCGAGAACGTGAAGATCGAGCCTGCGACGATGCCCGGCAGCGCCAGCGGCAGGATCACCGTCCGCAGCGTCCGGAAGCCCTTCGCGCCGAGGTCGCGCGACGCCTCGATGTAGGAGTGGGGGATCCGCTCGAGCGCGGCGTAGAGCGGCAGGATCATGAACGGCAGCCAGATGTAGGAGAAGACGATCCAGACCGCCGTGTTCGTGTACGCGATGTTCGCGGCCGGCAGCCCGACCTTCTGGAGCGACCAGTTGAGGAGGCCGTCGTGCTCGAGGATCAGCTGCCAGGCGTAGACGCGCGCCAGGTAGCTCGCCCACAGCGGCAGCAGCGTCAGCACGAACAGGAGCGTGCGCACGCGCGGTGACGCGACCCGCGCCATGAAGTACGCGAACGGGAAGGCGATGACCGCGTCGGTGAGGGTCACCGCCGCGGCGATGCCGATCGTGCGCAGCGCGACGGTGCGGTAGACGGACGTGTGCAGCAGCGTCGAGAAGTTGCCCCACGTCCAGATGTGCTGAAGCTCGCCGGTGAACGAGTTGACGGTCCAGAACGCCGAGACGAACAGGGCGGCGAGCGCCGCGAGATAGATCGCGACGAAGAACCCCATCGGCGTGCCGAGCAGCGCGAGCGCGCCGCCGAGGCGGCGGCGCGCTCGCGTCCTGCGCAGACCGGGGGTCAGCCCTTGAGCTGCGTCCAGGCCTGCTGCCACTTCGTGTAGTCCATGCAGTTCGACTGGCCGTTGCCGCACGCTGCGATCGGCGTCTTCCAGAAGTAGATCTGCTTGAAGTACTTGAGCGGCGCGTTGGCGTGGTACTGCGCACACGACCCCTTCGAGAGCTTGTCCATGATCGGGCACGCCTTCGAGTTGACCGGGGTCTCGCCGAAGAAGATCGCCTGCTCCGCCTGCACCTTCGGCGTCGAGACGTACTGGAGCCACTTGTAGGCACACGACAGGTTCTGCGTGTGCGACGACACCATCCACGTGTCGAGCCAGCCCGTCGCTCCCTCCGAGGGCACCAGGTCCTTGACCGGGGCGCCGGCGGCCTGGAGCGTGTTGGTCTGGTACGGCCACGACGCGCCGACGACGGCGTCACCGTTCTTGAACAGGTTGATCTCGTCCGAGGCGAGCGCCCAGTACTTCTTGATCAGCGGCTTCTGCTGCTTCAGCAGGTTGAGCGCCGCCGTGAACTGGGCCTGGTTCAGCTCGTACGGGTCCTTGATCCCGAGCGACGGCTGGTGGCGCATCAGGTAGAGCGCCACGTCGGCGATCTGGATCGGGTTGTCGGGGATCGTGACCTTGCCCTTGTACTTCGGGCTGTAGATCACCGACCACGAGGTCGGGGCCGGCTTCACCTGCTTCGTGTTGTAGAGCAGCGTGTTCGGGCCCCACTGGAGCGAGATGCCGTAGTGCTTGCCGTTCACGGTGTTGTTCGGCGGCGACTGGAACGCCTTGCCGAAGTTCTTGAAGTCGGGCACCTTCGACGGGTCGACGACCTGCACGTCGTGGCCGTAGATCAGGCGCAGCGACGCGTCGCCCGACGCGGAGACCATGTCGTACTGGGTGCCGCCGCCCGAGCGCATCAGCGTCACCATCTCGTCCGACGAGCCGGCGTACTTCGCGTGGATCTGGCAGCCGGTCGCCTTCACGAACGGGTTCACCCACTGAGGCTGGAGGTAGCCCTCCCACGCGATCATGTTCAGCGTCCCGCCCTGCGAGCGCGAGACGCCCGCGGCCGGGAACGCCAGCAGCACCGCGAACGCGGCCACCAGCGCCCACATCGTCTTCGTCATTCGTCCTCCTGCATGGTCGTATTGGGGGGTTCGATCTCGTACGCGTCCTCGTCGCGCCAGCCGACGCCGACGCGCGTGCCCGGCTCGACGCGCGAGCCGTCGTTGGGCCGGACGACCGTCAGGCGCTCGCCGGCGTCGGTGTCGACGAGGATGCGGATGAACGCGCCGACGAACACGACGTCGGCGACGGTCGCGGGCTCTCCGCTCCCGTTCAGCGCGATCCGCTCCGGCCGGACGCTGAAGCGGCGCCCGCCGCGCTCCAGGATGTTCGACGTGCCGACGAAGCCGGCGACGAACTCGGTCGCAGGCCGCTCGTACACGTCGGCGGGCGTCCCGATCTGCTGGATGCGACCCTGGTCGAACACGGCGACGTGGTCGCTCATCGTCAGCGCCTCCTCCTGGTCGTGCGTGACGTAGAGGAACGTCATGCCGAGGTTCCGCTGGAGGTCCTTGAGGAAGACCTGCATCTCCTGGCGGAGCTTCAGGTCGAGCGCGCCGAGCGGCTCGTCGAGCAGCAGCACCTTCGGCCGGTTGACGATCGAGCGCGCGAGCGCGACGCGCTGCCGCTGCCCGCCGGAGAGCTGCACCGGCTTGCGGCCGCCGAAGCCGGCGAGCCGCACCATGCGCAGCACCTCGTCGACCTGCGTGCGCCGCTCGGCCCGCGGCACGCCCTTCACCTTCAGCCCGTACTCGACGTTCTCGGCGACCGTCATGTGCGGGAAGAGGGCGTAGTCCTGGAAGACGGTGTTGACGTCGCGCGCGTAGGGAGGACGCCCGGTGATCTCCTGCCCGCCGAGCAGCACGCGGCCGGAATCCGGCTGCTCGAAGCCGGCGATGATCCGCAGCGTCGTCGTCTTTCCGGACCCGGACGGCCCGAGCAGCGTGAAGAACTCGCCGTCCGCGACTCTCAGCTCGACGCCGTCGACGGCGACGACGTCCCCGTAGCGCTTGCTGACCCCCTCGACGACGACCTCTGCGCTCACCCCAGGCAACTCTCCAGGATGTCGAGACCCCGCTCGAGCTCCTCGTCGGAGATCGTGAAGGGCACGAGCAGCCGGATCACGTTGCCGTAGATGCCGCAGGACAGGAGGACGAGGCCCTTGTCGCGCGCCTCGCCGGTGATGCGCGTCGTCGCGTCGCCGTTCTGCTCGGGCAGCTCGAGCGCGAGCATCGGCCCGAGCCCGCGGACCTCCGAGCCGGCGGGCGCGATCGCCTCGAGCCGGGTGCGGATGCGGGCGCCGAGCTCCTCCGCGCGCGGGCGGCTCGCCGCGAGGTGGTCGAGGACGGCGCACGCCGCCGCGCACGCGACGGGGTTGCCGCCGAAGGTGCCGCCGAGCCCGCCGGGCTGCGGCGCGTCCATCACCTCGGCGCGGCCGGTGACGGCGGCGAGCGGCAGGCCGCCGCCGAGCGTCTTCCCGCTGACGAGCAGGTCGGGCTCGACGCCGTAGTGCTCGATCGCCCAGACCGGGCCTGTGCGTCCGCAGCCGGACTGCACCTCGTCGTCGACGTAGAGGATGCCGTAGCGGTCGAGGAGCTCTTGCAGCCGTCTGGGGAAGTCGGGCGTCATCGGGATGAAGCCGCCCTCGCCCTGCACCGGCTCGAGCACCGCGCACGCGATCGAGTGCGGGTCGACGTCGCCCTTGAAGAGGCGCTTCAGCGCGTCGAGCGCGTCGTCCTCGGTGACGCCGCGGAACGGGTACGGCGCCGGGGTGCGGTAGACCTCGGGCGCGAAGGGGCCGAAGCCCTGCTTGTACGGCACGACCTTCGACGTCATCGTCATCGCGAGCAGCGTGCGGCCGTGGAAGGCGTTGTCGAAGACGACCACCGCGGGCCGACCGGTGGCGACCCGCGCGATCTTGACGGCGTTCTCGATCGCCTCGGCGCCGGAGTTCAGGAGGACGGACTTCTGGTCGGCGCCGCGGCAGGGCGACAGCTCCGCCAGCCGCCGGCAGACGTCGACGTACGGCTCGTACATGCCGACCATGAAGCACTGGTGGAGATAGCGGTCGACCTGCGCGTGGACGGCGTCGACGACGGCCGGCAGGGAGTGGCCGAGGTTGGCGCAGCCGATGCCGCCGGCGAAGTCGATGTACTCGCGGCCGTCGACGTCCCAGATGCGCGCACCCTCGGCGCGCGCGACGACGAGCGGCGGGGTCGAGATGCCGCGCGCGACGTACCGCTCGCGCGCCGCCTGCACCCGGTCGGTGGCGCTGCGCTCCTGAAGGGACATCGAAGCCCGAATCTATACCGGGCGTTCACGATCCGAAAGTCGTAGACACCACCCGGAGGTCGTCGACCAGGCCGGCGAAGAGCTCCTCCCGGTTGTCGCCGCGGAGCACGGCGCTCGGGTGGATCGTCGCCGTCACGAGCTCGGCCAGGTCGGAGTCGATCGGCCGTCCGCGGTTCTGCGTGACCCTGAACTGCCTGCCGAGCAGCGCCTGCGCGGCGGTCGCGCCCATCAGCACGAGCGCGCGCGGCTTGACGAGCGCGAGCTCGGCCTCGAGCCAGGGCCGGCAGGCGAGCTGCTCGCTCCACGACGGCTTGTCGTGGATGCGCCGCTTGCCCTGCGGGCGCCACTTGAAGTGCTTGACCGCGTTGGTGACGTACGCCGTCCGCCGGTCGATGCCCGCCTCCTCGAGCGCCCGGTCGAGGAGCCGGCCGGCGGGGCCGACGAACGGCGCGCCGGCGCGGTCCTCCTGGTCGCCTGGCTGCTCGCCCACCAGCATCACCCGGGCGCTCAGCAGCCCCTCGCCGAACACCGCCTGGGTCGCGTTCGCGTAGAGCGGGCAGCCCTCGCAGCGCTGCACGGCCTCGCGCAGCGCGGTCATCGTCAGGCGCTCCGGCAGGAACGGCGCCGCGGTCGGGTGGGGGTTGCGGGCCGGCAC
>CAZBYA010000057.1:0-18387 GCA_964496175.1 uncultured Gaiellales bacterium
CTCGAGCGTGGTTCCTTCCCAGCCAACGACGCCACGCGCGCTGGTCCGTGACCATCAGCTCCGGTAGCGCCTCCGCCACGCAGGGCAGTATGGCCGCCGGCTGGCTGGGTGCGCGAGCTTTCTGCAGGGACGCCGGAGGGGCCTGGAGCTCGTGCGTCCGACTAGGGTGGAGACATGGCCTACCGCACGCTCCGCCCTGACGACGTCGGCTGGCTGACACGTGCCCACGAGCCGAGCGAGCCGGCGCGGCATGTCGCCGAGTTGAGCGAGGCGGCCGGCCTTCGTCACGTTCGAGCGAACGTCTGGCGCTACGAGCCCGGCGCAGCTGGACGCCGCCACCGCCACCCCACTCAGGACGAGACGTTCGTCGTCCTCGAGGGAACCTTGACCATGTACCTCGGCGAACCGCCGGAACGGGTCGAGCAGTCGAGCGGAGGGATCATCCACGTCGAGGCCGGCACGGCGCTGCAAGCGGTGAACCGCGGCGAAACCGACCTGATCCTCTACGTCCACGGCTGGCCGCCCGAGGAGACGAACGCCGAGCTCCTCGACTCCGCCATCTGACGCGTGCGGCGAGGTGAGCTCCAGCGCCGTCCCGACGGATCTACGCGGCCGAGACGCGCACGGTGTCGGCGTGGCGGCGCAGGTCGGCGAGCGCCGCGCGCAGCCGCTCCAGGTCGCCCGTGTTCCCGTCGAGGCGCCTCGCCAGCGTCGACAGCTCGCGCGCCTTCCGGATCGTGTCGCCGCGCTGGAGGCCCTGCGTCACCTCGGCGATCTGCCGGCCGAGACGCATGTTCTCCGCCTCGATGGTGAGCGCGTGCGCGTAGCCGTCGGTGAGCGTGCGCTCGATCTGGTCGAGGTCGCCCGCCGGGCGGCGCGTCAGCCCGTGGATCCTGTCGAAGAGGTCCGCCATCGTCTCCATCCCCCTCGCCATTGTCGCCAGTACGGGCAAGACGGCAAGGGCCGCGCGGCCCATCTTCCTCCTGGGCGAGGCCCAAGCCGGGCAGGGTCTCGGTCACAATGGCCGCGATGCGCCGCCGGCTGCTCGTGCTCTGCCTGCTCCTGCCGCTCGCCGCGCCCGCACAGGGCGCGGGGCTGCCGCTCGCGACGCGCCTCGCCCAGGCGCTCCAGGCCAGGCACATCTCACCCGCCGCCACCGGCGCCGTCGTGGTCGACCTGAGCACCGGCCGGACGGTCTTCGCGCGCAACCCCGACACGCCGCTCGAGCCCGCCTCGAACGAGAAGCTCGCCACCACGTTCGCGGCCCTCGAGGAGCTCGGCGCCGACTACCGCTTCCGCACCGAGGTCGTCGGCCGCGGCTACCAGGACGGCACCACGTGGCGGGGCGACGTCTTCCTCAAGGGCCTCGGCGACCCGACGTTGACGTCGCTCCAGCTCGAGCGGCTCGCCACGCAGCTGCACGTCCTCGGGATCACGCGCATCGCCGGCCGCGTGCTCGGCGACGAGTCGTGGTTCGACGCGGTGCGGACCGGCCCCGGCTGGAAGCCGTCGTTCTTCCTGACCGACTGCCCGCCCCTCTCCGCGCTCGTCGTCGACCGCGCCTGGTACGACCACCACACCGCGCTCCGGCCCGCCCTCGCCGCCGCCGGACGGCTGCGTTTGCTCCTGAAGCGCCACGCGATCGCCGCCGGCGCCGCCGGCGTCGGCCGCGCGCCGGCGAACGGCTTCGTGCTCGCGCAGGTGACGTCGGCGCCGCTCGCGCAGGTGCTGGCGCAGATGGACCACGTCAGCGACAACTTCATCGCCGAGATGGTGACGAAGGAGATCGGCGCCGAGGCCGGCGGCAGCGGCACCACGGCCGCGGGCGTCGCGATCGTGCGGCGCGACCTGCTCGCCGCAGGCGTGCCCCTGGCGGGCGTGCGGATCGTCGACGGCTCGGGGCTGTCCATGGACGACCGGCTGACCGCACGCGCCGTCGCAGGCCTGCTCGTGGACGCGTGGAACGACCCCGGCCTCCAGCAGGCGTTCTGGACAGCGCTGCCGCTCGCCGGCGTCGACGGGACGCTCGCCGACCGCATGCGCACGGGCGCGGCGCACGGCGTTGTGCGCGCGAAGACCGGCACCACCGACGAGGCGAACGCGCTCTCCGGCTACGCCGGCGAGCGCTACGTCTTCTCGATCATCGAGAACGGGCACCCGGTCATCGATGCGACGGCGGCGCAGCGGACGCAGGACCGCTTCGCGAACGCGCTCGCGTCGACGCTGCCCTAGCTAGGTTCCCAGCAGCGCGCGCAGGTCCTGCTCCGTCAGCAGCGGGACGCCCGCCTTCTGCGCCTTCGCGACCTTCGAGCCGGGGCTCTCGCCGACGACGACGCCGGTCGTCTTCTTCGAGACGTTGTCGGAGACCTTCGCGCCGAGCGCCTCGAGCGCCGCCTTCGCCTCCTCCCGCGTGAACGACTCGAGGGTGCCGGTGATCACGTACTGCGAGCCGGTGAGCGGGCCCTCGACCGGACGGTCCTCCTCGCCGGCGGCGAAGCGGAGGCCGAGCGCGCGCAGCTCCTCGACCAGGCGGCGGTTGTCATCGTCGCGGAACCACTCGGCGATCGCCTCCGCCCGCTCCGGGCCGATGCCGTCGGCCTCGACGAGCTCCTCCTGGCTCGCCGCCAGCAGCCGGTCGACGGTGCCGAAGTGGCGCGCAAGCGTCTGCGCGGTCACCCAGCCGACGTCGGGGATGTTGAGCCCGAACAGCACGCGCGAGAACGGGATCGCCTTCGAAGCCTGGATCGCCGCGATCGCATTCGCGGCGCTCAGCTCGGCGAACCCCTCGAGCTCCTGGAGCTGCTCGGCGGTCAGGCGGTAGAGCTCCGGCAGCGAGCGGACGATCCCCTGCTCCCACAGCCGCCAGACCGTCTGCTCGCCGACGCCGTCGATGTCCGCGGCGGCCATCACCCAGTTGTTCAGCGTCTCGAGGCCCCGCGACGGGCACGCGCGGTTCGGGCAGCGGTGCATCGCCTCCCCCTCCGGCCGCACCACCTCGGCGCCGCAGAGCGGGCACCGTTTCGGCATCCGGAACTCCTTCGTGCCGGGCCGGTGCTCGCCGGCGGGCCCGACGATCTGCGGGATCACGTCGCCGGCGCGCTGCACGATCACGTCGTCGCCTGCGCGGATCTGCTTGCGGTTGATGTCCTCCTCGTTGTGCAGCGTCGCGCGCGAGACGGTGACGCCGCCGACCTCGACCGGCTCGAGCACCGCCCAGGGATTGAGGGCGCCGGTGCGCCCGACGCGGATCTTGATCTCGTTGAGGCGCGTCACCGCGGTCATCGGCGCCCACTTGAACGCGCGCGCCCAGCGCGGCCGCTGGTGCAGCGCGCCGAGGCGGCGCTGCTGGTCGAGGTCGTCGACCTTGATCACGATCCCGTCGATCTCGTAGTCGAGCTCGGCCCGCCGGCGCTCCCAGCCGCGGCACGCCTCCGCGACCTCGTCGATCGACTCGAGCCGCGAGGCGAACGGGTTGATCGGGAAGCCCTGCGCCTGCAGCCACTGGAGCGTCTGCCAGTGCGACGCGAGCTCGAGCCCCTCGCGGGCCCCCACGCCGTACGCCCACACCGAGAGCGGGCGCCGTGCCGTGATCTGCGAGTCCTTCTGCCGCAGCGAGCCGGCGGCCGCGTTGCGCGGGTTCGGTGCCGGCTTCTTCCCCTCCGCCACGAGGTGCTCGTTCAGGTCGCGGAAGCCCGTCAGCGGCATGTACACCTCGCCGCGCACCTCGACCAGCGCCGGCGGATCGTCGCCGAGCAGCGAGAGCGGCACCGAGGGGATCGTGCGGAGGTTGACCGTCACGTCCTCACCCTCCTCGCCGTCGCCGCGCGTCGCGCCGCGCACGAACACGCCCTGCTCGTAGGTCAGGTTGATGGCGAGCCCGTCGATCTTCGGCTCCAGCACCCACGCGACCGGCTCGTCGCCCCCGAGCCGCTTGCGGACGTCGTCGGCCCACTTCCGGAGCGCGTCGTCCGTCGTCACCTTCTCCAGCGAGCCCATCGGCTCGAGGTGCCGCACCTTGCGGAAGCGGTCGGAGGGCGGCGCGCCGATCCGCTGCGTCGGCGAGTCCGGCGTGACGCGCTCCGGGTGCGCGCGCTCGAGCTCGACCAGCTCGTCGTAATGGCGGTCGTAGGTCGCGTCGTCGACCGACGGCTGGTCGAGGACGTGGTACTCGTGGAGCCAGCGGTTGAGGAGCCGCCGCAGCTCCGCCGCCCGCGCCTCAGAGGACGGCAAGCAGCTCCTCCGCGGTCTCGACGACGTCGTCCGCCTCCGCGAGCGCAGAGCGGTCGTGGATCCGCCCCCACGTGACGCCGACCGCCCTCATCCCGGCCGCGCGGGCCGCCAGCATGTCGAACGGCGAGTCGCCGACGTAGGCGCAGTCGCGCGCCGGGACGCCGAGGCGGGTCGCGGCGAGGAGCAGCGGCTCCGGGTCGGGCTTGTGCCGCTCGGTCTCGTCGCCGCCGACGACCGCGTCGAAGTAGTGCGCGATCGGCAGCCGCGCGAAGGCGAGCTCGACGGTGGCGCGCCGCTTCGCCGTGACGACGCCCAGCCTGCGGCCCTGCTCCTTCAGCGTCCGCAGCACGTCCTCCATGCCGGCGCACGACTCGAGCGTGTCGTGCAGCGCCTCGTTGTGCTCGCGGTAGACGCGCACGAGCTCGTCGACGTGCTCGGGCGCGAGCGCGCGGAACTGCGCCTCGAGGCCGGGGCCGCCGACGTGCGCAAGCAGCTCGCGCTCCGAATAGTCGCGGCGGAGCACGGTCTTCGTCGCGTGCCGCATCGAGGCGAGGATGATCCCGCCGGAGTCGACGACCGTGCCGTCGAGGTCGAAGAGGACGACCGGAAAGCGCACCTCTTACTTGTAGCGGACGCCGGTCAGGTAGAGCCCGTGTGGCGGCGCCGTCAGCCCCGCCTCGGCGCGCGGGCGCCCGTCCAGCAGCGGCGCGACCGCGCGGCCCTCGAGCATCGTGCCGACGAGCGTCCGCACCATGTGCCGCAGGTACGAGTCCGCGGTGATCTCGAATGCGACCACGTTCTCGTCCACCTCGAGCCAGCACGCCTCCTCGACGACGCGCACGAACACCTCGTGCTGCGTGTCGGTCGGCGTGAACGCGCGGAAGTCGTGCTCGCCCGGAAGCGCAGCGGCGGCCTCGTTCAGCCGCCCGAGGTCGAGCGGCCGCGGCCACCACAGCGACCGGCGCGCCTCGAGCGCCGATCGCTCGCGCCGCCGCCAGACGCGGTAGCGGTACGAGCGCGCGACGGCGTCGAAGCGCGCGTGGAACCCGTCGGGGGCCCGGTCGACCCAGACGACGGATACGTCGGGCGGCAGCGCCCCGTTCAGCGCCTCGGCCGCGCGACCCGGCGGAGGGCCGCCGTCGACGTCGACGGAGACGACGTTCGCGAGCGCGTGCACGCCGGTGTCGGTGCGCCCAGCGACGGCGAGGCCGTCGGCGGAGGCGTAGAGCTCGCCGAGCGCGCGGCTGAGCTCGCCTTCGACCGTGCGCCGCCCCGGCTGGCGTGCCCAGCCGCGGAAGTCGGTGCCGTCGTACTCGAGCGTTAGCTTCAGGCGCACGTCAGGCGCCCCTGACCGCGCTTGTAAGGTGTGCCTGATGCTCTAACCACTTGCTCTATGTTCGGTACACTATAGCCATGTCGCAGGAGCACCACTTCCTCCTCCAGCGCGTCCAGCCGGCGATGGTCGGGCTGATCGACGGCTCGCTGTCGACGCTCGCGCCGATCTTCGGGATCGCGTTCTACACGCACCGCCCGCATGCTGCCTTCATCGCCGGGCTGGCGACCTCGATCGGCGCCGCGATCTCGATGGCGTTCTCGGAGGGCCTGTCCGACACGGGCGAGCTCACGGGGCGCGGGAACCCCGCGGTGCGCGGCGCGATCACCGGCGTCGGCACCTTCGCGGGCGGCATCCTGCACACGCTGCCGTTCCTGATCTCGAGCTACCACGCGGCGGTCGTCGCGGCCGCGATCGTCGTCGGCTTCGAGCTGGTGGGGCTCGCGGTGATCCGATGGAAGTTCTTCCAGACGGGGTTCGTGCGCAGCCTGCTCGCCGTCTCGATCGGCGGCGCGGTGATCGCGGTCGTCGGCGCGCTGATCGGCTCGGCCGGCTAGGCGCGTTCCGCGGAGCGGAGCGGCGCGAACTCGCGGCGGAGCCAGTTGGCCTCGACCTGGAAGAGCTCCTCGGGGTCGCGCAGGCCCGCGAAGCGCCAGGCGCCGAGGCTGCGCAGGGTCACGCCCTCGGCGAGCGATTCGAGCAGGCCCGCGCGTGCCGCCGAGGACACGACGACCTGGCCGCCGTGCGCCGAGTAGCAGAAGCGCGCCGCCGCGTGGACGGCGAGGCCGACGTAGCCCGTCTCGGTCAGCGTCGGGCGCCCGCTGTGGATCCCCATCCGGACGCGCACCTCCACGCCGTCCGGCCACGGCCCGGCGTCGATCGCGCGCTGGATCGCGAGGGCCGCCTCCAGGGCGGGCGGCGCCTGCGCGAACGCGGCGAAGAACTCGTCGCCGCGCGCGTCGACCTCGTGCCCGCCGGCGCGGCGCACGGCGGTGCGCATCACGCGCCTGATGGTCGAGGCCAGCGCGGAGTACCGCTCGTCGAGCCGCGCGAGCAGCTCCGTCGAGCGCTCGACGTCCGCCAGCAGGAACGTCACAGCGCCCTTCGGCAGGCGGCGGTGCGGCTGGAGCTGCGCGCTGATGAAGCCGATCGGGACGACCCTGTGGCGCTGCGCGGCGCGCAGGAGCCGCAGCCGCGCGTGATCGCGCGCCGCCTCGTTCTCGAACTGCACCTGGTTGAAGCGCGCGAGCGCGTTCCGGACGTGCGCGGCGTCGTTGATCGGGAGCCGCCGCTTGCCGTCGGCGTCGATGTACGCGAACGCGTTGTCGGGCAGCTTCGCCCGCGTCCGGGCGTCGAGCCTCGCCATCCTTCGATGATGGCACGGCGGCGGAGGGTCGCGTCAGGCGGGGGGCGCTTCGTCGGTGCCCGACCCAGCGGGGTCGGGTCCCTGCTCTTCGACCTCGGCCTCGGCCTCGGGGGCCTCGACCTGCTCCTCCTCGGTCTCGGGCGCCTCCTCGGCGGCCTCCACCGGGACGTCCGCGGGCGCGTGCACCTGCACGCGCGCCTCGCGCTCCTTCGTCACGTACTCCTCGTCGACGAGCTCGAGGTACGCCATCTCGGCGGCGTCGCCCTGGCGCGGGCCGATCCGGACGATGCGCGAGTAGCCGCCCGGCCGGTCCTTGAAGCGGGGCGCGACCTCGTCGAACAGCTTGTGCACCACGTCGCGCGAGCGCAGGAAGGCGGTCGCCTGCCGGCGGGCGTGCAGGTCGCCGCGCCGGCCGAGCGTGATCATCTGCTCGGCCAGCGGCTTGACCGCCTTCGCCTTCGTCACGGTCGTCTTGATCCGCCCGTGCTCGATCAGCGCGCCCGCCAGGTTGGCGTAGAGCGCCTTGCGATGGGCGGAGTCCCGGCCGAGCTTCTTGCCTGCGCGCTGGTGCCGCACTAGGCCTCCGACGACCCTCCGCGCAGGTTCAGGCCGTGCTGCGCGAGCGTCTCCTTGACCTCTTCGATCGACTTCTTGCCGAAGTTGGGGATCGCGGCCAGCTCCGACTCCGTCTTCGTGACGAGGTCGCCGATCGTCTCGATGCCGACGCGCTTCAGGCAGTTGTACGAGCGCACGCCGAGCTCGAGCTCCTCGATCGGGAAGTTCTCCATGCCGCCCGCGAGCGAGACACCCGCGGCCGCCGAGTCGCCGTCGGACGACGGCGCCTCGCCGAAGCCCTCGATCTTCTCGATGTCGGTGAAGATCGCGAGCTGGCGGATCAGGATCTCCGCCGCCTCGGCGATCGCATCCTTCGGGTCGACCGAGCCGTTCGTGGTGACGTCGAGGATCAGCTTGTCGTAGTCGGTGCGCTGACCGACGCGCGCCGCCTCCACGTCGTACGCGACGCGGTCGACCGGCGAGAACATCGAGTCGACGGGGATGACGCCGATCGTGTGCGCCTGCCCGCGATTGCCCTCGGCGGGCACGTAGCCGCGGCCGCGGCCGATCGTCAGCGTCACCTCGAGCCGGCCCTTCGCCGACAGGTTCGCGATCTCGAGCTCCGGGTTCAGGATCTCGAGGTCGGCGGGCGCCTCGATGTCGGCGGCAGTGACGACACCCTCGCCGCGCTTCGTCAGCCGCACCTCCACCTCCGGCGACTCGCCGTGGAGGATGCAGACGAGCTGCTTCAGGTTGAGGATGATGTCCGTCACGTCCTCGCGGACGCCCGGGAGCGTCGTGAACTCGTGCGCGACGCCCTCGATCTTCACCGAGGTGACGGCCGCGCCCTCGAGCGAGGAGAGCAGCACCCGGCGCAGCGAGTTGCCGAACGTGTAGCCGAAGCCGCGGTCGAGCGGCTCGATCACGAACACGCCGCGGTTCTCGTTGACCTCCTCGTGCGTGATCTTCGGGACCTGGAAATCAGTCGCGCGTACAGCCACTTGTGTCCTTTCTGGGGGTCGCTCTACTTCGAGTAGAGCTCGACGATCAACTGCTCGGAGACGGGCGTGTCGATCTCCGTCCGCTCCGGCCACTTCAGCACCGTGCCCTGGAGGCCGTCGTGGTCGGCCTGGAGCCAGGGGGCGACGGCGGCGGTCAGGTCGGTGGCGTCGCGGACGATCTGCTCCGCGCCCGACCCCGTCTTCAGCGCGACGACGTCGTCCGGCTTGACCTGGTAGCTGGGGATGTTCACCCGGCGGCCGTTCACGTGGAAGTGGCCGTGCCGGACGAGCTGGCGGGCCTGCGCGCGCGACGCCGCGAAGCCGAGGCGGTAGACGACGTTGTCGAGCCTCGTCTCGAGCATGCGCAGCAGGGTCTCGCCGGTGACGCCGCCCTGCTTGTTCGCCTTCTCGTAGTAGGTGCGGAACTGCGTCTCGAGCAGGCCGTAGTAGCGGCGGGCCTTCTGCTTCTCGCGCAGCTGCAGCAGGTACTCGCTCTGCTTGATGCGGCCGCGGCCGTGCTCGCCCGGCGGGTACGACCGGCGCTCGATCGCGCACTTCTCGGTCAGGCAGCGCTCGCCCTTCAGGAAGAGCTTCATGCCCTCCCGGCGGCACTGCTTGCACTTCGGGGACCTGTCGCGGGCCATCTAGACGCGCCTCCGCTTCTTCTGGCGGACGCCGTTGTGCGCCTGCGGCGAGACGTCCTTGACACCGAGGATCTCGAGGCCCGCCGCCTGGAGGGAGCGGATCGCCGTCTCGCGACCCGAGCCCGGGCCCTTGACGAAGACCTCGACCTTCTGGAGGCCGTGCTCCATCCCCTTGCGCGCGGCGGCGTCGGCCGTCACCTGGGCGGCGAACGGCGTCGACTTGCGCGAGCCCTTGAAGCCGGCCGAGCCGGCCGACTCCCACACGATCACGTTCCCTTCCTTGTCGGTGAGGGCGACGATCGTGTTGTTGAACGACGTCTTGATGTGCGCCTGGCCGATCGCGATGTTCTTGCGGACGCGGCGGCGCGTGCGACCGCGGGTGGCCGCTGCTCTGCGAGGAGGCGCCACTACTTCGCCTTCTTCCCGCGGCCGACGGTCTTCTTCGGGCCCTTGCGCGTGCGGGCGTTCGTCTTCGTGCGCTGGCCGCGCGCCGGCAGGTTGCGCCGGTGCCGCAGGCCGCGGTACGCGCCGATCTCCGACAGGCGCTTGATCGCCTGCGTCCGCTCACGGCGCAGGTCGCCCTCGACCTGCTCGTTCGCGTCGATGTAGTCGCGGAGCTTCGCGACCTCGTCCTCGGTCAGGTCGCGAACCTTGGTGTCCGGCGACAGCCCGAGCGCGGAGCAGATCTTCTGCGCCCTCGGCTGGCCGATCCCGTAGATGTAGGTCAGCCCGATCTCGAGTCGCTTCTGGTTCGGCAGGTTGACGCCGGCGATGCGTGCCATGGACCTCTCTTTACCCCTGACGCTGCTTGTGGCGCGGATTGGTGCAGATGACCATGGTGCGGCCGTGCCGCTTGATCACGCGGCAGCGTTCGCACATGGGCTTGACGGACGGACGGACTTTCATGTGAAGGGGACGCGCACAGGCGTTCGCCTTGCGGCGCGAGGGGTCATGGTACCAGGACCCTTTCTCGCTCGGTCAGGATCCGCGGGCCGTCGGCGGTGACGGCCACGGTGTGCTCGAAATGGGCCGCCAGGGAGCCGTCCGAGGTCGAGATCGACCACTCGTCGTCGTGGATGTAGACGTCCGGGCCGCCGGCCGTGATCATCGGCTCGATCGCGATCGTCATCCCCTCCCGGAGCTCGGGGCCGCGGTGGCTCGACACGAAGTTCGGCACCTGGGGGTCCTCGTGCATCGAGCGCCCGACGCCGTGGCCGACGAGGCTGCGGATGACGCTGAAGCCGGCCGCCTCGGTGACGGTCTGCACGGCCTCCGAGATGTCGCCGATCGCGTTGCCGGGGCGGGCCTGCTCGATCCCGGCCTCGAGGGCGGCCCGGCACGTGTCGAGCAGCCGCTGCGTCTCGGCCGGGATCGTGCCGACGGGGAACGTCCACGCCGAGTCGGCGACGAAGCCGTCGAGGGTGACGCCCACGTCGACGGAGAGGACGTCCCCGTCCTCGAGCCGAGTCGGGCCCGGGATGCCGTGCACGACCATGTCGTTCGGCGACAGGCAGGTGGCGGCGGGGTAGCCGCGGTAGCCCTTGAAGGTCGGCTCGCCGCCGCGCGAGCGGATGAACTCCTCGGCGAGCGCGTCGAGCTCGGCGGTCGTGACGCCCGGCCGGGCGTGCTCGCCGAGCAGGGCGAGCGTCTCCGCGACGATCAGGCCGCCGCGGGCCATCGTCTCGATCTCCTCGCGGGACTTGCGGATGATCACGCCACCGTCTCCAGTGCCGCCGTGATCTCCTGCCAGACCTCGTCGATCGAGCGGGCGGCGTGCAACGGCACGAGCTTCCCCGTCGCCCGGTAGTGCTCGACGATCGGCTCCGTGTCGGCGTGGTAGATCGCGAGCCGCCTCGCGATCACCTCGGGGGTGTCGTCGGGGCGGTTCTCGATCTCGGCCCGCTTCAGCATCCGCTCGGTCGCGACGTCGTCGGGCAGGTCGAAGAAGAGGATCGCGTCCAGCCCGCGGCCGATGCCGCCGAGCATCGCGTCGAGCGCCTCCGCCTGCGCCAGGTTGCGCGGGAAGCCGTCGAGGACGAAGCCGTCGCGGGCGTCGCCCTGCCCGAGCCGCTCCTCGATCAGCGCGACCGTGACCTCGTCCGGCACGAGCGACCCGGAGGCGAGGATCGGCTCGACCCGCCTGCCGAGCTCCGTCTGGGCCGCGATCGCCGCCCGGAACATGTCGCCGGTCGAGACGTGCGGGATGCCGTACTCGGCCGCGATGCGCTGGGCCTGCGTCCCCTTGCCGGCGCCCTGGGGCCCCAGCACGAGCAGGTTCACCGCAGGAAGCCCTCGTAGGAGCGCATCATCATCTGCGACTCCATCTGGCGCATCGTGTCGAGCGCGACGCCGACGACGATCAGCACCGAGGTGCCGCCGAGGGCGCGCGAGGTCGCCTGCGAGAACCCGAAGTTGGCGATGAACACCGACGGCAGCACCGCCACCACGGCGAGGAACAGCGAGCCGGGCAGCGTCAGCCGCGTCAGGACACGGTCGAGGTACTGCGCGGTCGGCGGGCCCGGGCGGATGCCGGGGATGTAGCCGCCGTACTTGCGCAGGTTGTCGGCCTGGTCGACCGGGTTGAACTGGACCGCGGTGTAGAAGTAGGTGAAGACGATGATCAGCAGCGCCTCGACGCCGAGGTACTGCCACGAGCTGTACGAGAAGTGCGTGTTGATGAACGTCTGCGCCGCCGGGTTGAACGAGCCGACCGTCTGCGGCAGCGCGAGCAGCGCCGCCGCGAAGATGACGGGGATGACGCCGGCCATGTTCACGCGCAGCGGCATGTAGGTCGAGCCGCCGGCCGTCTGGCGGCGCCCGACCATCCGCTTCGCGTACTGGATCGGGATGCGCCGCTGGCCCTCCTGCACGAACACGACGGCGACGATCACGCCGAGCGCGATCAGCGGGAAGAAGAGGCGCTCCATCGGGCCGCCGTTGATCCACGCGTTCACGCCCTGCGGCGCCGAGGTCAGGATCGACGCGAAGATCAGCAGCGAGATGCCGTTGCCGATGCCGCGCTTCGTGATCAGCTCGCCCATCCACATCAGCAGCGTCGTGCCGGCGGTGAGCGTGACGGTGATCAGCACGAGCCGGCCCGGGTTGCCGGAGAGCGCGCCCTGGCGGTGGAAGAGGTACGCGTACCCGGCCGCCTGCGCCGCCGCGAGGGCGACGGTCAGGTAGCGCGTGTACTGGTTGATCTTGGCGTAGCCGGCCTCACCCTCCTTCTGGAGCTGCTCGAGCGTCGGGATGACGACGGTGAGGAGCTGCAGGATGATCGACGCCGTGACGTACGGCATGATCCCGAGCGCGAAGATCGAGAAGCGCGAGAGGGCGGAGCCCGAGAACAGGTTCAGCAGGCCGAGCAGCGAGCCGCCCTTGCCGTTGAAGAAGTTCTGGATCTGCTGCGAGTCGACGCCCGGCGCGGGCATCCACGAGCCGAGGCGGTAGGCCGCGAGGACCGCCGCGGTGAACAGGAGCCGGCGCCGGAGCTCCGGGACCCGCCACGCGTTGGCGAGCCAGGAAAGCACTAGGCCTCCTCGTTGGTGTCCGACACCTCGGTGTCGGACACCTCTGCAGCCTTCCGCCCTTCGGGCCGGCGCTTCAGGTTCTTCGGCTTGCGCGCCTTCGGCTCGCGCAGCAGCGTCAGCGACCCGCCGGACGCCTCGACCTTCTCGCGCGCGGTCGCGGAGGCGGCGTGGACGGTGATCGTCAGCTTCTTCGAGAGCTCGCCGACGCCGAGCAGCTTCACGTCCTTGCGCAGCGTCCGGATCAGGCCCTTCGCCTTCAGGCTCTCCGGGGTGACCTCGTCGCCGGCCTCGAAGCGCGCCTCGAGGTCGCGCAGGTTGACCGGCTGCGTGTAGGTGCGGAACGGGCCGACGGGCATCGCGTCCTGCGACGTGTTGCCGCGCAGCTTGGCGACGCGCATGTAGAGCGGCATCTGGCCGCCCTCGAAGCCCGCGCGCATCGCGTGCGAGCCGGCGCGCGACTTCTGGCCCTTGATCCCGCGGCCCGAGTAGCGGCCCTTGCCCGAGCCGAGGCCCCGCCCGACGCGCTTGCGGTCCTCGCGCGGCTGCGCCGGCTGGAGATTCGACAGGTTCAGCTCTCCGGGCACTACTGCTCCTCCACGTCCACGAGATGACGGACCTTCCTCAGCATGCCTGCGATCGGCGGCGTGTCGTCGTGCTCGGCCGTCTTGCCGATGCGGCCGAGGCCGAGCGCCCGCAGCGTGCCGCGGTGGCGCTGGGACTGGCCGATCGCGCTACGTACCTGCGTCAGCTTCAGCTTCGCCACCGGTCGCCACCTCCTCGCTCTCCACGGGCGCCTTGTACGGCAGCACCTCCGAGATCGTCTTGCCGCGCATCTTCGCGACGTCCTCGGGCCGGCGCAGCTGCCGCAGCGCCGTCTCGGCCGCCTTCAGCATGTTGATCGGGTTGGTCGTGCCGAGCGACTTCGCGAGCACGTCGCGGATGCCGGCGAGCTCGAGCACCGCGCGCACGCCGCCGCCGGCGATCACGCCGGTGCCGGGCGAGGCGGGGCGCAGCAGCACGCGCGCCGCGTCGAACGCGCCGAGCGTCTCGTGCGTGATCGTCTGGCCGTGCTTCGGGACGGTGAAGAGGTTCTTCTTCGCGTCGTCGACGGCCTTCGAGATCGCCAGCGGCACCTCGCGCGCCTTGCCGTAGCCGACGCCGACGCGGTCGACCTCGTCGCCGATCACGACGAGCGCGGTGAACGAGAACCGCCGGCCGCCCTTGACCACCTTGGCGACGCGGTTGATCTCGACCACGCGCTCCTTGAGCTCTCTGCTCTCTGCGACGTCCATTGCCACTAGATCTTCAGGCCTCCTTCGCGCGCGCCGTCGGCGAGCGCCTTGACGCGACCATGGAACAGGTAGCCGCCGCGGTCGAAGACGGCGGTCTCGACGCCGGCCTTCTTCGCGGCGGCGGCGAGGCGCTTGCCGACCTCCGCCGCCTGCTCCGACTTGTCGCCCTTGAACGACTTCGGCAGCCCGGTCCAGGACGCCGACGCGAGCGTGCGGCCGGCGTCGTCGTCGACGAGCTGCGCGGCGATGCCGCGGTTCGAGCGGAACACGACCAGGCGCGGCCGCTCCGCGCTGCCGCGGATCTTGCCGCGCACGCGGCGGTGGCGCCGGAGCCGCGCTTCGCGGACGGACAACCCGCTCATGCGCGCTTCCCGACCTTCCGGCGCACGGCCTCGCCCTCGTAGCGGATGCCCTTGCCCTTGTACGGCTCGGGCGGGCGCACCTTCCGGATCTCGGCGGCGGTCTGCCCGACGACCTGCTTGTCGATGCCGCGCACGACGATCTGGGTCGGCGTCGGCACCTCGAACGAGATCCCCTCGCGCGGGGTGACGCGCACCGGGTGCGAGTAGCCCACCTGGAGCTCCAGGTTCGAGCCGGCCATCGCGGCGCGGTAGCCGACGCCCTGGATCTCGAGGCGCTTCTCGAAGCCGTTGGTGACGCCCTCGACCATGTTCGCGATCAGGGTGCGCGTCAGCCCGTGCAGCGCACGGTCGTCCCCGCGCTCTGTCGGGCGCGTGACGACGATCGAGCTCTCCTCGTGCTCGATCTTCATCCGCGCAGGCACCTGCTGGCGCAGCTCGCCCTTGGGCCCCGAGACGGTGACGCGGCCGGGGTCGATCGACACCAGCACGCCGGCGGGCACGTCGATTGGTCGTTTTCCGATGCGAGACATGTGCGGTTACCAGACGTAGCAGATGACTTCGCCGCCGATGCCCTCGGCCTCGGCGGTGCGGTTCGTGACGACGCCGCGCGACGTGGACATGATCGCGATCCCCATGCCGCCGAGCACGCGCTGGCGGCGGCCCTTGCCGGCGTAGATCCGCCGGCCCGGCTTGGAGACGCGCTTCAGGTCGGTGAGGACGCGCTCGCGCCCGCGGTTGTACTTCAGCTCGACGACGAGCGTCGGGTGGGTGCCGGCCTCCGAGACGTGGAAGTCGCGGATGTAGCCCTCCTCCTTGAGGATGCGGGCGATCTCGACCTTCAGCTTCGAGGTCGGCATCTCGGCGCGGTCGTGCAGCGCCTTGTTGGCGTTGCGGATGCGCGTGAGCATGTCGGCGACGGGATCGGTCAGCATTCGTCTCTCTCCTACCAGGAGCTCTTGGTCATGCCGGGGATCACGCCCTGGTGGGCGAGCTCCCGCAGGCAGATGCGGCAGAGCCCGAACTTCTTGAACACGGCGCGCGGGCGCCCGCAGCGGTTGCAGCGCGTGTAGTTCCGCACCTTGAACTTCTGCGTGCGCGAGGCCTTCACGATCAGCGACTTCTTCGCCATTAGCTGTGAGCCTTTCGATGGTGATGCGGTGCCTCTGGCGCGCGAAAAGCAAGCGAGGCAAGGACGCAGGGAGCGTCGATAGCTGAAGCTATCGACGCGACTGAGGACGCAGCATCGCGCCGCTTTGCAGCCGCCAGAGGTGCCGAGGTCACCGTCGAGAGGCTCACCTATTGCCTCCGTCGGCCGCGAACGGGAGGCCGAGCTGCGTCAGCAGCGCGCGGGCCTGGTCGTCGTTCGCGGCCGTCGTCGTGATCGCGACGTCGAGGCCGCGGATCTGGTTGATGCTGTCGTAGTCGATCTCCGGGAAGATGATCTGCTCGCGGATGCCGAGCGAGTAGTTGCCCCGGCCGTCGAACGAGTCGGGGTTGAGCCCGCGGAAGTCGCGGATGCGCGGCAGCGCGATTGAGACCAGCCGGTCGAGGAACTCCCACATGCGGTCGCCGCGCAGCGTCACCTTGACGCCGATGGGCATGCCCTCGCGGATCTTGAACTGCGCGATCGACTTGCGTGCGCGCCGCACCTGCGCGCGCTGCCCGGCGATGATCGTCAGCTCGTCGAGCGCCGCGTCGATCTGCTTCGCGTCGGTCTTGCCCTCGCCGACGCCCATGTTCAGGGTGATCTTGGTGATCCGCGGCACCTGCATGATCGACGACAGGTCGAGCTCCTCCTTCAGCGAGGAGCGGAGCTCGTCGTTGTAGCGCTGCTTCAGGCGCGGGATGTAGGTCTCGGCGGGCGCGGTCACTTGTCGATCTCCTGTCCGCAGCCCTCGCGCTTGCAGACGCGCACCTTCACGGTCTCGCCCTTGACGTCCTTCGTGCGGTAGCCGACGCGCGTCGGCAGCTTGCACGTCGGGCAGACGAGCATCACGTTCGACACGGAGACGGCAGCCGGGCGGTCGATGATCCCGCCGGGCGCCATCTGCGTGCCGCCCATGCGGCTCGCGTCGCGCATCGGGCGCGGCTTCTGGTGCCGCTTCGCGACGTTCAGGTTCTCGACGATCACCGAGTGCTCGCGCGGGCGTGCCTCGAGCACGCGGCCGCGCTTGCCGCGGTCCTTGCCGGCGAGCATCTGAACGGTGTCGCCCTTCTTGATCCTCAACGTCTGTCCCATATGCCTAGAGCACCTCGGGGGCCAAGCTCACGATCTTCATGAAGTTCTTCTCGCGCAGCTCGCGGGCGACCGGCCCGAAGATGCGCGTTCCACGCGGGTTGCGCTGGTTGTCGATGATCACCGCTGCGTTCTCGTCGAACGCGATCAGCGTGCCGTCGTCCCGGCCGAACGGCTTCTTCGTCCGCACGACGACGGCCTTCACCACGTCGCCCTTCTTGACCGTTCCCTGCGGGGCCGCGGCCTTCACGGTCGCCGTGATGATGTCGCCGACACGCGCGTAGCGGCGCTTCGAGCCGCCCGCGACGCGGATGCAGAGTAGCTCACGGGCACCCGTGTTGTCGGCGACCTTGAGGCGGGTCTCCTGCTGGATCATCTCGCCTTCTCCACGATCTCCGCCAGCCGCCAGTGCTTCGTCTTCGACAGCGGGCGCGTCTCGACGATGCGCACCGTGTCGCCGATCCCGGCGCTGTTCTGCTCGTCGTGCGCGTGGAACTTCACCGACCGGCGGACGACCTTCTTGTACCGCGGGTGGCTCTTGATCACGTCGACCTTGACGACGATCGTCTTGTCGCCCTTGTCGGAGACGACGACGCCGCGGCGCTCCTGCCGCCGGCCGCGCTCGGACTCCGGCTTCTCGGTGCGCGCGATCGGCTTGCGCTTCTTCGGCGCCTCCCGCTTCGGCTTCGTGCGCGTGCGGCGCTCCGCGCGCGGCACGTGCCGCTGCGAGCGGGCCTTCTTGGCAGGGGTGTCAGACACCTCTTCAGGCGTCTGCTCCTCCGCGACGGTCTCGGAGGTGTCTGACACCTCTTCGGCCACCGGCGCATCCTCGGCAGGGGTGTCAGACACCTCTGCCACGGTCTCCTCTTCTTCCACCGTCTCGGTGGTGTCTGACACCTGCTGCTTCTCGTCGTCCGCCATCGTCAACGCACCTTCTGCTTCGTGGAGTTGCGGTCGTGCTGCACGGTCAGGATCCGCGCGATCTCGCGCTTCGCGAGCTTCAGCCGCGTCGTGTTCTCGAGCGCGCCCGTCGCCGCCTGGAAGCGGAGGTTGAACAGCTCCTGCCGCGTGTCGGCGAGCCGGTGCTCCAGCTCGTCGTCGGACAGGTCGCGCAGGTCCCTAGCCCGCAAAGAGATCACCACCCTCGTCGCGCCGCACGAACTTGGACTTGACCGGCAGCTTCTGCGCCGCGAGGCGCAGGGCCTCCTTGGCGAGCGGCTCCGGGACGCCGGCCAGCTCGAACATCACCCGGCCGGGCTTGACCACGGCGACCCACCCTTCGGGCGAGCCCTTGCCCTTGCCCATCCGGGTCTCGGCCGGCTTCTTCGTGAACGGCTTGTCGGGGAAGACGTTGATCCACACCTTGCCGCCGCGCTTGATCTTGCGCGTCATCGCGATACGGGCCGCCTCGATCTGGCGGTTCGTGACCCAGCCGTCCTCGAGCGCCTTGATCCCGTAGTCGCCGAAGTGGACGGTCGTCTGGCCCGACGACTCGCCGCGCCGGCGGCCGCGGTGGTACTTCCGGAACTTGGTCTTCTTGGGCAGCAGCATGGCCTACGACTTCTCCTCGTCGCCCGACTTCTCGAGCTTCGTCGGGTCCTCGGTCTTGCGCTTGCGCGTGGTCGATTTCGGGGCGTCCGCGACCGGCGCCGGGGTCGTCTCGACCTGCGGCTCGATCACCGGCTGCTCGCGGCCCGCGGCCGACACGCCCTGCTCGTCCGTGCGGGGCAGCTCCACCTTCTCCTCGGGCGCCGCCTTCGGGGGCGCCTGGCGCGGACGGCCGGCCCCGCCGCCGGCGCCGGCGCCGCGGGAGCGGCTCGACGCGGGGCGCCCGCTGC
>CAZBYA010000058.1:0-18075 GCA_964496175.1 uncultured Gaiellales bacterium
CCGTCGACCTGGTAGATGCCGGACGAGTTGTTCATCGTGATCGAGATGCGGATCGGCTTCTCCTCGCCGTCCGAGATCGCAACCTCCTCGATCGCCGCCGCCGACAGCGAGTGGATGCCGACGCGGCCGCGCTCGAACGCGATCCGCGACCGGCCCTGCTCCATGTCGAGCGCGTCGGCGACGCGGAGGATGCCCGCCTCGAGCGTCAGCGGCTCGCCGTCGGAGCGGTGGCTGATGATCCCCTGCAGCACCTCGGAGACGACCACCGTCAGGTCGGGCTCGTCGTAGACGCCGTCGAGCAGCTCGCGCAGCTTCGGCTCGGCGAGGAAGAGGCTGAAGTCCTCGTGCCCCTTGCGGTGCACCGCCATCCCGATGCAGTGCGTGAGCGCCGTCAGCGCGACGACGACCTCGGCGTCGTCGCGGGTCATCCCGTAGTCGCGCACCATTGCCGGCTCGACGTGGTGCTTCGTCAGCTGGCGCAGGAGCTTCAGCGCGATGTTCGTGACGATCTGGATGTGCACCCAGGAGTGGTCGTTGATCATCATCCGCGCGACCGCATTCACGTTCGCGACGTGCCACCAGCCCTTGAGCTGGTCGTCCTGGTTGACGCGCTCGATCACGGTGCGCAGCTTGCGGTTCGCGCGCACCGGCACGCGGATCCGCATCTGCGCGACCGCCTCGGCCGGCGTCAGGCGCGCCTCGCGCTCGGCCTCCGCCGACGCGGGCTGCTCGATGCGCTTCTCGGTCTCCCGGTCGAGGCTCACGCCCCAACCATACGGCTTCGCTACAGGCGTGCGAGGGCGCGGTCGACGAGCCGCAGCCAGGCGCCGGCTGTCCGCCCGGCGCGGCCGCAGGAGACGATCACGCGGACGTTCCCGCGCCAGCGCTCGGCGTCAGGAACGCTCGTCCCGCACGCGCGCGGGAAGTGCACGTAGCGCCCGTTCGACACCACGTAGTCGGAGAACCCGGAGCGTGCGACGGTGGCGGCGTCCGCGAAGGCGTCCACCTCGAGCACGTCGCCTCGCGAGCCGAGCGTCGTCCCGGTCTGCGTGCGCGAGCGCGGGCCGAGCGGAACGCCCACCTCGGCGAAGGCCCGGCGCGCCTCCGCGGCCGAGTACGACGCGTGCGTATACGGCAGGCCGCGGTCGGGAGGTCCGGGGAGCGTCGTCCGCTGCAGGCCCGGCAGGGCGAAGAGGTAGACGCCGCCGACCGCCAGAAAGCCGACCGCCAGGGCGACCGCCGTCGCCAGATGACCCCGGAGCACCGTCACCGCCGGGTGTATCGGCGACGCGCCGCCGACCGGCGACCCTCGATCGGGCTACGCCACCTCGGCGGCCCAGTCGCCGTAGAGCGAGGTGTACAGGCCCCGCAGGGCGAGCAGCTCGTCGTGCGTGCCCTGCTCGACGATCCGGCCGTTCTCCAGCACGACGATCAGGTCGGCGTCGCGGATCGTCGAGAGCCGGTGGGCGATGATGAACGCGGTGCGCCCGTGCAGCAGTCGGCGCAGCGCGCGCTCGATCTTCTGCTCCGTGCCGATGTCGACGGAGCTCGTCGCCTCGTCGAGGATCAGGATGCGCGGGTCCGCGAGCAGCGCCCGCGCGAACGCGACGAGCTGGCGCTGCCCCAGCGAGAGCCGCGAGCCGCGCTCGCCGAGCTGGGTCTCGTACCCGTCCTCGAGGCTCTCGACGAACTCGTCCGCGCCGACGGCGCGCGCCGCCGACACGACCTCCTCGCGCGTCGCCTCCGGCCGGCCGAAGGCGATGTTCTCGGCGACGGTGCCTGCGAACAGGAACCCCTCCTGGGGAACGATCCCGAGCTGCCGCCGCAGGGACTCCTGGCGGACCGCGCGGAGGTCGACCCCGTCGATCGAGATCGTGCCTTCGGTCGGGTCGTAGAAGCGGGCGAGCAGCTTCGCGATCGTCGACTTGCCGGCACCGGTGTGGCCGACGAGCGCGACCGTGGTGCCGGCGGGAACGTGGAGGTCGATCCCGTGCAGCACCTCGGGGCCGCGGCCGTACGCGAACCGCACCGAGTCGAACGCGACCGCGCCGCGGACGTGCGGCAGCTCGACAGCGCCGTCGGCGTCCTCGACCTCCGGCTCCTCGTCCATCACGTCGGTGATCTTGTCGAGCGCCGCCACCGCGGACAGGAAGGTGTTGTAGAGCTGCGACAGCTGCTGAACCGGGTCGAAGAAGTTCGTGAGGTAGCCGAGGAAGGCGACGAGGATCCCGATCGAGACCTGGTGGTGGAAGGCGAGCCAGCCGCCGTAGCCGAGCACGATCGCCGTCGCAGCCGACGAGAGGAGGTCGACGATCGGGAAGTAGATGCCGTTCAGGACGACCGTCTGCATGTTCGAGTCGCGGTAGCGATTCGACACGACGCGGAAGTTCTCGCGCGCCGCGGGCTCGCGGGTGAACGCCTGGAGGACGCGCATGCCGGCGATGTCCTCGGCCAGGGTCGCCGTCACCGCGCCGAGCGTCTCGCGCACCTCGCGGTACGCCCGCCCCGAGCGCTTGCGGAACCAGGCGGTCGCCAGCGTCATCGCCGGCATCACCGTCAGCGTCGCGAGCGCGAGGCGCCAGTCGAGGAAGAAGAGGACGACGGCGGAGCCGACGAGCGTGAGCGTGTTCTGGACGAGCGAGGTGACGCCGTCGGTGACGAGCTGGTCGAGGGCCTCGACGTCGTTCGTCAGCCTGCTGATGATCACGCCCGCGCGGTTGCGCTCGAAGAAGCCGAGCGACAGGCGCTGCAGGTGGCGGAAGAGGTGGTTGCGCAGGTCGGCGAGCATCCGCTCGCCCGTCCAGCCCGTGAAGTACGTCTGCGCGAACGTCGACGCGATCCCCAGCGCGCCGACGGCCACGAACGCGACGACGATCCACCCGAGCAGGTGCGTCCGGCCGCGGCGCACCTCGTCGACGGCGCGGCCGACGAGGTACGGGGGCGCGAGCCCGACGGCGGTCGCGCCGAGGAGGCTCACGATCGCGAGCGTCGTCCGCCCCTTGTACGGGCGCGCGAGCCGGTAGAGCGCCGCCAGGCGCCGCTTCGTCTGCGCCCAGGACCAGTCGTCGACCTGCGCGCGGCCGCCGCGCATCAGGTGGCCGCCCGGCTGGTGCACGCGCACTACGCGACCTCCTCCGTGAAGACGCGCTCGAGCAGGCCGTGCTCCAGGATCTCGCGGTAGACGGCGTTCGCCTCGGCCTCGTCGTGACCGCCCTGGAAGACGACGCGCCCGTCCTCGAGCACCACGACCTCGTCCGCGAGGGCGATCGTCGAGAGGCGGTGGGCGATGATGATCGTCGTCCGGCCGCGCATCGCCTCCCGCAGGCCCTCGCGGATCTTCGCCTCGGTCGAGGCGTCGACCGAGGCGGTCGCGTCGTCGAGGATCAGCACGCGCGGGTCGACCACGAGCGCCCGGGCGATCGCGACGCGCTGCCGCTGGCCGCCGGAGAGCGTGATCCCGCGCTCGCCGATCACGGTGTCGTAGCCGTTCGGCAGGCGCTCGACGAACTCGTGCGCCTGCGCCAGCCGCGCCGCGCGTTCCACCTCCTCGTCCGTGGCCTCCGGCCGGCCGAAGGCGATGTTCTCGCGCACCGTCGCCGAGAAGAGGAAGGGGTCCTGCGCGATCACGCCGATCTCGCGCCGCAGCGACGCGAGCGTCACGTCGCGCACGTCGCTGCCGTCGAGCAGCACGCGGCCGCGTTGCACGTCGTAGAAGCGAGGCACGAGCGACGCGAGCGTCGTCTTGCCCGCGCCGGTGTGCCCGATCAGCGCGACCACGCGGCCCGCCGCGAGCTCCAGGTCGACCTCGTGGAGCACGGGGCGCTCCGGGTCGTAACCGAAGGTGACGCCGTCGAAGACGACGCGACCCGGGCCAGGCTCGAGCTCGCGCGCCGCGGGCGAGTCGCCGATCTCCTCGGGCTCGTCGATCACCTGGAAGATGCGCTCGCCGGACGCGGTCGCACGCTGCGCCTGCCCGATCCACATGCCGAGCGAGCGCAACGGCACGACGAGCATCGTCAGGAAGAGGTTGAACTGCACGAAGCTCTTCACCGACAGCGTCCCGTGAGCGACCATCCGGCCGCCGACGAGCAGGATCGCCGCCTGCGCGAGCAGCGGCAGGAAGCTGAGCACCGGGATGTAGAACGCGCGCTGCCGGTTCGCCTTCACGCTCTGCGAGAACACCTTCTCCGAGCGGTCCTCGAACTTCGCCTGCTCGGCCTGCTCCTGCGCGAACGACTTGACGACGTGGACGCCGACGATGTTCTCCTCGGCGACCGTCGCGACGTCGGCCATCTTCTGCTGCACGTCGCGCAGCAGCGGGTGCGAGACGTGGCTGTAGCGGTACGCGACCGCGACTAGCACGGGCGCGATCGCCAGCGAGATCAGCGCGAGCTGCCACTGGAGGAAGAAGACGACGATCCCGACGCCGACGACGGTGAAGATGTTCTGGAAGAAGAAGATGAGGCCGTAGCCGAGGAAGAAGCGCACGCCTTGGAGGTCGACGGTCGCGCGGCTCATCAACTGACCGGTCTGGTGCCGGTCGTAGAAGCCGAACGAGAGGCGGACGAGCTTCGCGTACACCGCCGTCCGCATGTCGAGCTCGACGCCGAGCGCCTGCTTGCCCGCGATCAGGCGGCGGCCGCCCATCATCAGCGCGCGCACCGCACCGAGCGCGAGCACCGCGCCGACGAGCCACGGCAGGCGCCCCCGCTGGTGGTGGACGAGCGCTCCCGCGACCGAGCCGGTGAGCAGGATCGCCACCAGCGCGGCGGCCTGCGAGCCGATCGCGAGGACGACGGAGACCGCCATCGACGCCTTGTACGGGCGGAGGAAGGCGAGCAACCGGGCGAATGTCGTGCGGTAGCGCGGCTCCTCGCTCACGAGCTGAGGGTACCGGCCGAGTTCGCGGTCAGAGCTGCGCGAGCTCGGCATGGATCAGCCGCACGGCGTCGGCCACGCGTTCCCGGTTCTCCGGCAGGTTGAGCCAGCTCGATGCGCCCGACGGGTGCGGCAGCGGCACGGCGACGGCGCCGTCGAGCTCGTAGCGGGCGCCGACGCACTCCGTCACGCTCCTGACGCCGAGCAGCCGGCGGGCGGCGAGCCCGCCGACGGTGACGATCAACCGCGGCTCGAGCAGCCGCAGCTCGTGGTCGCGCCAGGCCTCGCACAGCAGCTGCTCCTCCGGCGTCGGCGTGCGGTCGCCGCGCCCGGAGGGGGCACGCCCCGGGTAGCAGCGCGTCACGGACGCGCAGTAGAAGGTCGCGTAGAAGGCGTCCTCGTCGAGCTCCAGCCAGCGCCGCAGCGTCTGCCCCGCGCGGCCGCGCCACGGGCGACGCTCCATCCCCTCGACGACCCCAGGGGCCTGGCCGAAGAGGTAGGCGCGCTGCGAGTCGCCGGGCGCGATCACGGGCAGCGACTCGAGCGGGTGGCCCGCGACGACGCACTCCCGGCAGAGGCGCTGGTCGCGCTTCATGCCCGCGATCGTCCGGTAGCGCTTCACGCCGCTTGGACGACGACGAACCAGCGGCCTGCGTGCAGCACGCGACCGCCGAGCTCCGCCGCAAGCCCATCCGGCTCGAACACGCGCTTGAAGACCTGCCAGCGCGACCCGTCCCGGAGCTCGCGCTCCTCCCAGCGCACGCGCTCCTCGTCCGGCAGGGCGTGGCTGCCCATGACGATCAGCTCGGACGCGACGCGGCGTGCCTCGCCGAGGAAGCGCACGCGCTCGGGCTCCTCGAGGTGGCAGTAGAAGTAGCTCGTGAACAGGCGGTCGAAGCAGTGGTCCGGGAACGGCAGCTCGAGCGCGTCGCCGCGGACGAGCGTCGCGTGCGGGACGCGCTTCGCCGCCTCCTCGAGCATGCGCACGCTCTGGTCGAGCGCGACGACCTCGCCCGGCAGGTGCCGGGTCAGGAACCCGGTGCCGCACGCGACGTCGAGCGTGCGCGCCGGCGGCAGGGAGCGGAGCAGCGCGGCAATCTGCTCGAGCTCCTCCTCCCAGCCCGGCCGGGCGCGGTCGGTCCAGGGGCCCCGCCCGAGCCACCAGTCGTCGTACTCCGGCGCGCGCGTGTCGTAGTACTCCCTCACCGGCTCGTACAGTACGTCCGTGCTGCCGCTCGAGTCCGTGCCCAACTTCAGCGAGGGCCGGGACCGCGCGACGATCGACGCGCTCGCGGACGCCCTCGCTGCGCACGCGCGCCTGCTCGACGTGCACGCGGACGCCGACCACAACCGATCGGTGTTCACGCTCGTCGGCGACGAGCACCAGCTTGCGGATGCGCTGCTCGCGGCGATCGCGGTCGCGGTCGAGCGGATCGACCTGCGGACGCACGAGGGCGTGCACCCGCGCATCGGCGCCGCCGACGTCGTCCCGATCGTCCCGCTCGAACCGGCGGACCTCGACCGCGCGCGCGCGGCGGCGCAGCGGATCGGCGCGCGCATCGGCGACGAGCTCGCACTGCCGGTCTTCGTCTACGCGCCGCCGGAGCGCGGGCCCGCCTTCTACCGCCGCGGCGGCGTCGTCGGGCTGCAGCGGCGCCTCGACGCGGGAGAGCTCGCGCCCGACTTCGGCCCCGCGCGGCTGCACGAGTCGGCGGGCGGCGTCATCCTGGGCGCACGCCGGGCGCTGATCGCGTTCAACGTCAACCTGCGCGGCACGGTGCAGGCGGCGCGTGCGGTGGCCGCGGTCGTCCGCGAGACCGGGGGCGGCTTTCCAGGCGTGCGCACCCTGGGCCTCGAGCTGCCGCGGGCCGGCCTCGTGCAGGTCTCGATGAACGTCGAGGACTGGGAGGCCGCGGCGCTGCACGAGATCGTGGAGCGGATCGCCGCCGAGGCGGAGGCGCGCGGGGCGGAGGTCGTCGGCTCCGAGCTCGTCGGCTTGATGCCCGCGGGCGCGGCGGCCGCGGCGGCGGGCGCGATGCTCAGGATCCGGGGGTTCGACGCGACGCGTGTGCTCGAGCTGCGGCTGCTAGACCGATGAGCGCGGCGAGCGGCGCCGCGACGGCGATGCCGCCGAACACGCCGGGCGCGGATGCGACGACGAAGAGCGGAGCGACGAAGAGGAGCGCCGTCGCGTGTGCGCCGCGGTGCGTGAGGCCGATCACGCCGAGCACGCGCCCGAGGAGGCGGTCAGGCACCTGCTCCTGCGCCGCCGAGTTCAGGAGGACCCACGACGTCGTCTGCGCGACGCCGGCGACGAACGCCCCGGCGAGCGCGAGCAGGAGCGAGGACGCGACCGCCAGCAGCCCGAACGCGGGTAGGTAGAGCACCCACACGAGGATGCTCGTGCGCGCCTTGCGCACCACCTCGACGCGTGAGAGGAACGCGCCGCTCGCGATCGACCCGACGCCGTAGGCGATCATCATCAGCGAGAACGCGCCGGCGCCCCTGTGCAGGGTGTCGCCGACGAGCTTCGGCACGCCGCCGATCCACGATCCTTCGACGAGCGTGATCTCGACGGCGAACACGACGACCGCGATCGCGAGGAGCGGCAGCGTCCTCAGCACCGTCAGGCCCGAGCGGAGGAGCGCGGTCTCCGACCCGAGGTGGAGATGCTCGCGGCCGACGCGCAGCCCAGCGAGCAGCGACGCCGAGACGAGGAACGACGCGGCGTTGACCGCGAAGAACGCGCTCACCGGCACGAACGCGACGAGCAGCGCAGCGAGACCGCGGCCGCCGATCGAGATGCTCTGCATCGTCGATTGGACGAGCCCGTTCGCGCGCTGGAGGTTCGGGCGTTCGACGAGCGTGGGGAGGAGCGCGCCGTAGGCCGGGTCGAAGTAGCTCGCCGCCGCCTCGAGCAGGAACGCGGCCGCCGCGAGCCCCCAGATCGGCAGGTGCCCGGTCAGCCCGGCGACCGCGACCGGCACGAGGACGGCCGCCCGGGCGAGGTCGGCCGAGACCATCAGCCGCTTCCGGCTGAACCGGTCGGCCGCGACGCCGCCGTGCAGCCCGAAGAGCAGCGCCGGGATCGAGTCCGCCAGCCGCACGACGATCACGCCGGCCGCGCCGGCGCGCTGGAACGCGAACCACATCAACGCGATGTAGTGCAGGGAGTCTCCGAGCTCGCTCGCCGAGGCGGCGAGGAAGACGCGGCGGAAGTCTCGGCGGCGAAGCAGGTCGCGGGTGCGAGGGGCGGTCGGCACCGGTCTACGATTCTTGCCGTGCCCGCGGCGCATGCGCTCACCGGTGAGGACCTGACGCTCGACGACGTCTGGGCGGTCGCCGTCGAAAGCGCACCGGCCGGGCCGCTGACCGAGGCTGCGCTCGCGCGTATGCACGCTGCACGCGAGGTCGTCGACCAGGCGGCGCACGGCGCAAGCGAGCACACCTACGGCGTCAACACGGGGTTCGGCCGCTTCGTGTCGAAGCAGATCCCCGAGGAGCTGACGGAGGAGCTCCAGCTCCGGCTGCTCCGCTCGCACGCGTGCGGTGTCGGCGACCCGTATCCAGACGCGGTGGTGCGGGCCGCGATGCTGCTGCGCGCGAACGCGCTCGCCAAGGGGAACTCAGGCGCCCGGGTCGAGACGGTGCAGCTGCTGCTCGACTGCCTCAACCGGGGCGTGCTGCCGCTGGTTCCCGCGCGTGGGTCGGTCGGGGCGTCGGGCGACCTCGCGCCGCTCGCGCACCTCGGGCTCCCGCTGGTCGGCGAGGGTCGCGCGTGGTTCGAGGGAGAGCTACTCGACGGCGCCGAGGCGCTGCGTCGCGCCGGGCTCGAGCCGGTGCGCCTGCGCGCGAAGGAGGGGCTGTCGCTGATCAACGGCACGCAGTTCATGGCCGCGCAGGGCGCGCTCGCGCTCGTCCGCGCGCGCCGGCTTCAGCGCGCGGCGGACTGCGCGTGCGCGCTCTCGCTCGAGTCGCTCCAGGGATCGCGCAACTCGTTCATCCCGCAGGTGCACGAGCTGCGGCCGCTCCGCGGGCAGGCCGCGTCCGCGCGCAACGTCCTGCGGCTGCTCGAGGGCTCCGCGATCATCGAGTCGCATCGCTGGTGCGACAAGGTGCAGGATGCGTACTCGTTGCGCTGCGCCCCGCAGGTGCACGGCGCCTCGCGCGACCTGCTCGACTACGTCGAGTACACCGTCGGCACCGAGCTGAACGCGGCGACCGACAACCCGCTCGTCCTGGTCGAGGACGACCTGCTCGTCTCGGCGGGGAACTTCCACGGCCAGCCGCTCGCGTTCGCGCTCGATGCGCTGGCGATGGCCGTCTCGGAGCTCGCCAGCATCTCCGAACGGCGGCTCGAGCGCCTCGTCAACCCGAACCTCTCCGACGGGCTTCCCGCCTTCCTGACGACCGACGGCGGGCTCAACTCCGGCTTCATGATCCCGCAGTACGTCGCGGCGTCGCTCGTCTCGGAGAACAAGTCGCTGTGCCACCCGGCCTCCGTCGACTCGATCCCGACGAGCGCGGGCCAGGAGGACCACGTGTCGATGGGGAACGCCTCGGGGCTGAAGGCGTGGCAGGTCGTCGCGAACTCCGAGCGTGCCGTCGCGATCGAGCTGCTCGCGGGCGCCCAGGCGGTCGAGTTCCTGGCGCCGCTCGAGCCCGGCGCGGGCGTGCGCGCGACGCACGACGCCGTGCGCTCGCTCTCGCCGCGTCTCCGCGACGACCGGCCGCTCGGCGCCGACATCGAAGCGGTCGCGGTCGCGATCCGCGACGGCTCGCTGCTCGCCGCCGTCGAGGCCGAGGTGGGTGAGCTCGAGTGAGCGGCCGTCCACGGCGCCTGCGCTGGGGATTCGGTGCGCCGGCGGCGATGCCGAAGCACCCGTACCGCGACACGCTGATCGTCTACGCGGTGCTCGCGGGGCTGGTGGTCGTCCTGACCGCGGCAACCGGGGGCTCGCTGAGGAAGGGCGTCACCGTCGCGGCGATCGTCTTCGTCGTGGCGACGGCCTGGAGCATGCTCGGGTGGCGCCGGCGGCTCAGCGCCGCGCGCCGCGCCGAGCAGGAGGAGGTGTCGGAATGACCGTCTCGCCGTCGCTCGATTCACTCGTCGAGTCGCTCTGCGGCGATCTCTCGTCGATCCGCGCGCCGCGCGGCACGGAGCTGAACGCTCGCTCCTGGGCGACGGAGGCGCCGTTGCGGATGCTGCTCAACAACCTCGACCGCGAGGTCGCGGAGCGGCCCGAGGACCTCGTCGTGTACGGCGGCTCCGGGCGGGCGGCCCGCTCGCACGAGGCGCTGAAGGCGATCGTGCGGGCGCTGCTGGAGTTGGGCGACGACGAGACGCTGCTCGTCCAGTCGGGGAAGCCCGTCGCCGTGTTCCGGACGACGCCGCACGCGCCGCGCGTGCTGATCGCGAACGCGCTGCTCGTCCCCAAGTGGGCGACGTGGGACGAGTTCCGGCGCCTCGAGGCGCTCGGCCTGACGATGTTCGGCCAGATGACGGCCGGCTCCTGGATCTACATCGGCACGCAGGGGATCCTCCAGGGCACGTACCAGACGTTCGCGGCGGCGGCGCAGAAGCACTTCGGTGCCGCCTCGCTCGCCGGCCGGACGATCCTCACCGCCGGGCTCGGCGGCATGGGCGGGGCGCAGCCGCTCGCGGGCACGCTCGCCGGCGCGGCCATCCTGTGTGTCGAGGTCGACCCGGCGCGCATCGAGCGGCGGCTCGAGACGCGGTACCTCGACGAGGCGACCGAGTCGCTCGACGACGCGCTGGCGCGCATCCGGGCCGCCGCCGCCGACGGCCGCCCGCTCTCGGTCGGTCTCCTCGGCAACGCCGCGGACGTCGTGCCGGAGCTGGCGCGGCGTGGCGAGCCCTTCGACCTCGTCACCGACCAGACCGCGGCACACGACCCCTTGACGGGTTACGTGCCGCAGGGTCTGACGGTGGACGACGCCGCGGCGCTGCGGGTGTCCGACCCGGACGAGTACCTGAGGCGTGCGCGGTCGTCGATCGTGCGCCACGTCGAGGCGCTGCTCGAGTACGTCCGGGTGGGCAGCTACGTTTTCGACTATGGCAACAACCTGCGAGGTGAGGCCCGCGACGGTGGCGTAACGGAGGCCTTCTCATACCCGGGCTTCGTCCCGGCCTATATCCGGCCGCTCTTCTGCCGCGGCATCGGGCCGTTTCGCTGGGCAGCTCTGTCCGGGGACCCGGCCGACATCGCGACGATCGACGAGGCGCTGCGCTCGCTCTTCCCGGACGACGAGCTCCTCCAGCGCTGGCTCGAGCTCGCGCCGAGGCGGATCGCCTTCCAGGGCCTGCCGTCGCGCATCTGCTGGCTCGGCTACGGCGACCGCGCGAAGGCCGGCCTCGCGATCAACGAGCTCGTCCGCTCGGGCCGCGTCAAGGCGCCGGTGGTGATCGGGCGCGACCACCTCGACGCAGGCTCGGTCGCCTCCCCGTACCGCGAGACGGAGGCGATGCGCGACGGCTCTGACGCGATCGCCGACTGGCCGATCCTGAACGCGCTCGTGAACGTGGCCGCGGGCGCGAGCTGGGTGAGCGTCCATCACGGCGGCGGCGTCGGCATCGGCAACGCGATCCACGCCGGCATGGTCGTCGTCGCCGACGGCAGCGACGAGATGGCGGAACGGCTCGAGCGGGTGCTGACGACGGATCCCGGCACAGGCGTGATCCGGCACCTCGACGCCGGCTACCCGGAGGCCGAGGAGGCTGCGCGTGAGCACGGTCTGCGGACGCCGATGCACGACGGCTAGCTCGTGCGGCGACTGCTGATCCGCGATCTGGCGCAGGTCGCCACCCCGACGGGCGAACGCACTCCGCTGCGCGGGAGCGCGCTGCGCGAGGTGACCGTGCTCGAGCAGGCGTTCGTCCTCTGCTCGGACGGGGTGGTCGAGGCGGTCGGCCGCATGCGCGACCTCGACCCCCTCGACGGCGAGGTCGAAGAGCTCGACGGCCGCGGCCTCTGTGCGGTGCCTGGTCTGATCGACTGCCACACGCATCCGGCGTGGGGCGGCGACCGGGTGCAGGAGTTCTCGCTGCGCGCGGCCGGCGCGAGCTACGAGGAGCTGCACGCGGCGGGCGGCGGCATCCTCTCGACCGTCGCGGCCACGCGCGCGCTCGGCGAGGGCGGCCTGCGCGAGCGCGTCGAGCGCCACGCCCGCTGGCTGCTCGCGCACGGCACCACGACATGGGAGGGGAAGTCGGGCTACGGGCTCGACCGCGACACCGAGCTCGCGTCCCTGCGCGCGGTGCGGCAGGCGGGCGGCTCGCCGACCTGGCTCGGTGCGCACGCGGTGCCGCCGGAGCAGCCCGACGCCGACGCCTACCTCGAGTTCGCGCTCGCCGAGGTGCTGCCCGAGGCTGCGCGGCTCGCGGACGCGGCGGACGTCTTCCTCGAGCGGGGTGCGTTCGACGCCGAACAGGCGCGGCGCTACCTGGAGGCGTGCCGGGCGGCCGGGCTCGCGCTGCGCCTGCACGGCGACCAGTTCAGCGAGAGCGGGGCGGTCGCGCTCGCGGTGGAGCTCGGCGCGCGATCGATCGACCACCTGGAGGCGACGCGGGAGGCCGGTGTGCGCACGCTGGCCGCGAGCGGCGTCGCCGCCGTCCTGCTCCCAGCGAGCGCGCTCTTCCTCGACCGGCCGATGCCGCCGGCGCGCGCGCTCGTCGACGCGGGCGCGATCGTCGCACTGGCGACGGACTTCAACCCGGGCAGCGCGTTCACCACGAGCCTGCCGCTCGTCTGCTCGCTCGCGTGCACGCGGCTGCACCTCGCCCCCGAGGAGGCGCTCGCGGCCGTGACGGTCAACGCGGCGCACGTGCTCGGTCTCGGCGACCGCGGCAGGCTCGCGCCGGGAGCGCGCGCGGACGTCGTCCTGCTCGACGCGCCGGACTGGCGCTACCTCGCCTACCACCTGGCCGGCGACGTCGTCGCCGCCGTCGTGCGCGCCGGCGCGGTCGTCCACCGGCGCTAACCTGCATCCGAATGCCGACCCGCAAGCAGCGCCGCCGCCGTTCGAAGACGTTCCGCCACGAGTGGGAGACGGTGCTGATCGACGAGGAGGGCAACGAGCGCCCGCTCGACCCCGACGAGCTGCGCGCCGAGCGCGAGGAGCGCGAGGCCGAGCGCGCGAAGGCGCGCCCGGCGGCGAAGAGGCCGGCGCCTGCCGCCCGCAAGGTGCGCGAGGTGCCGGCGCCGTCGTGGGAGCGCGCGATGAAGCGCGGCGGCCTGATGGGCGTGGCGATGCTGCTCGCGTTCGTCTTCCTCTTCCGCACGGGTTCGATCGCCGTGCGCCTGGGCTGGGGCGTCTTCTACGCGGTCGCGTTCGTGCCGCTCACGTACTGGATCGACCGCACCGCGTACCGCGGGTACCTGCGGCGCCTCCAGAAGCTGAACCAGCCCAAGGGCTAGGCGTCGCCGCGGTAGTGGCCCTCGCCGGGCCACGGCGCGAGCAGGAGCAGGACGCGCGCGCCCTCGTCGGTCGTCAGCGAGTGGCGCTCGTCGGGATCGAACCGCGCCGTCGTGCCGGGGCCGGCGTCGATCGAGCGGCCGTCCGCCTCGATCCGCACGATCCCCTCGACGACCGTGACCCAGGCGTTCTCCTTCACCTGGTGGTCGCCGAGCGCCTGTCCCGGGCCGAGCACGAGCAGGACCGCGCGGGCACCATCGTCGGAGTGGAGCACGACGGGGTCGCGCGTGCCGTCCGGCGCGTCGACGTCGAGCAGGTCCCAATGCTGCATGTCGATGGCGTTTCCGGCCCTGGATACACTCAAACGCCCATGCCGCTCGTCGTCGACAGCTTCGTCATGGGGCCGTTCCAGTCGAACTGCTACGTCGTCCGCAGCGAGCGCGGCGCCGCGGAGGCCGCGATCGTCGACCCCGGCGACGACCCTGCGCCGCTCCGGCTCGAGCTCGCCGGGATGGGGACGCGGGCCGGCGGCATCCTCGTCACGCACACCGACGTCGACCACATCGGCGGCGTCGCCGAGCTCGCGGAAGGCGCCGGGGTCGAGGTGTGGGCCCCTGCGGGCGAGGCGGACGCGCTGCGCGCGGGCCGGACGCGCGGCGGCATGCCGGTGTCCCCGCACGATCCAGCGCACCTCGTGACGGGCGGCGACGAGATCGTCGTCGCGGGCATCCCGTTCGAGGTCGTCGACATCCCCGGCCACTCCGCGGGGCACGTCGCGTTCCACCATGAGGGCGAGCTGTTCTCCGGCGACCTGCTCTTCGCAGGCTCGATCGGCCGCTACGACCTGCCGGGCGGCGACTGGCCGACGCTGCTCGCCTCGGTCCGCGCGCTGCTCGACCGCTTCCCGCGGGAGACGGTCGTGTACCCGGGTCACGGGCCGGCGACGACGCTCGGCCGTGAGCTCCAGACGAACCCGTTCCTCCACGACCTGCGCGCCGAGCGCCAGGGATGACCGAGAAGTTCCAGGCGCCGCGCGGGACGCACGACGTCCTGCCGTCGGACGCCACCTGGTGGCACGTCGTGCGGACGATGGAGGAGCTCGCGCAGCTCTACGGGTGGCGCCGCATCCAGACACCCGGCATCGAGGACACGAGCCTCTTCGCGCGCACCGCGGGCGAGGCGTCCGATGTCGTGCACAAGGAGATGTACACGTTCACCGACCGCAGCGACCGGTCGCTGACGCTGCGGCCTGAGGGCACAGCTCCGATCTGTCGTGCGTACGTCGAGCACGGGATGCATCGAGAGCCGCAGCCGGTGAAGGCGTACACGATCGCACCGATGTACCGCTACGGCGCGCCGGGCCGGGGCCGCTACCGCGAGCACTACCAGCTCTCGCTCGAGGCGATCGGCTCCGACGACCCGGCGGTCGACGCCGAGGTGATCCAGTTCTACGTCGAGCTGCTCCGTCGTCTCGGCGTGACGCAGTGGGAGCTGCACCTGAACTCGATCGGCGACGCGAACTGCCGTCCGCAGTACGTGGCGAGGCTCAACGAGTGGCTCGATGCGCACGCCGACGTGCTCGACGACGAGGCGCGGCACAAGCGCGCCACGAGCCCGCTCCAGGTGTTCGACGTGAAGACGCCGTCGGTGCGCGCAGCGCTCGCCGATGCACCGACGATCGGCGAGTCGCTCTGCGACGCGTGCCGCGAGCATTTCGACGTCGTGCGGCGCTTGCTCGACCTCTACGGCGTGCCGTACGTCGTCGACCCGGTGCTCGTGCGAGGGCTCGACTACTACACGCGCACCACCTTCGAGTTCATCGGGCCGGACGAGAACGTCAACTCGACGATCTGCGGCGGCGGCCGCTACGACGGCCTGGTCGAGCAGCTCGGAGGGCCGCCGACACCGGGGATCGGGTTCGGTGCGGGCCTCGAGCGCCTGCTGCTCGCCCTCGAGAACGAGGGGCTCGGGATCGAGCCCCGTCCGCTCGACGTGTTCTTCGTCGTCGACCCGGACGGCGACCGCGAAGGAGCGCTGCGCGTGCTCGCAGAGCTGCGCCGCGCCGGCGTGTCGGCGGACACCGACTACGCGGGCCGCTCCTTCAAGGGGCAGATGACGCAGGCGGGGCGGACCGGCGCACGGACGGTCGTGATCGTCCGCGCCGACGGTGCGACGATCCGGCGCGAGGGGCGCGACGAGCAGGTGACGTCCCTCGACGAGGTCGTCGCTACGCTCACCGGATGAGCTGGCGGGACATCCTCTGCGGCGAGCTGCGGCCCGAGCACGTCGGCCGTCGCCTGACGGTTGCGGGCTGGGTCGACACCCGGCGCGACCACGGCGGACTCGTCTTCGTCGACCTGCGCGACCACACCGGCAAGGTCCAGCTCGTCCTGAAGGCGTCCGACGCCGCGCACGAGCTGCGGAACGAGTTCGTCGTGCAGGCCGAGGGGGAGGTCGTCGCCCGCGCGCCCGAGGCGGTCAACCCGAACCTCGCGACCGGGGAGGTCGAGCTCCAGGTCGACCGGCTGACCGTTCTCTCGCGCTCGACGCCGCTGCCGTTCCAGCTCGACGAGGAGAACGTGGAGGAGACACTGCGCCTGAAGTACCGCTGGCTCGACATGCGCAGGGAGCGCATGCAGCGGAACCTGCGTCTGTCGCACGCCGCGATCGCCGGCATGCGACGCCGGATGGACGAGCTCGGCTTCATCGACGTGTGGACACCGGCGATGACGCGCGGGACGCCCGAGGGCGCGCGCGACTTCCTCACGCCGGTCCGGCTCCAGCCCGGGAAGTTCTTCGCGCTGGCCCAGTCGCCGCAGCTCTTCAAGCAGATCTGCATGGTCGGCGGGATCGATCGCTACTACCAGATCGCGACCTGCTGGCGGGACGAGGACCTGCGCGCCGACCGGCAGTTCGAGTTCCGGCAGCTCGACCTGGAGATGGCGTTCGTCGAGCGCGAGGACGTGCTCGACGTGATGGAGCAGGCCGTCGTCGCCGCGTTCGAGGCGGTCGGTCGCGAGCCGCGCGCACGGCCGTTCGAGCGACTCCCGTACTCCGACGCGATGGCGCGCTACGGCTCCGACAAGCCGGACCTCCGGTTCGGCATGGAGATCCAGGACGCCACGGCGGCGACGCGCGGCTCCGGCTTCGGCGTCTTCGCGAACGCGTCGTGCGTGCGCTTCCTGGTCGTGCCGCGGGCGGTCTCGCGCTCCGAGCATGCGCGCCTCGAGGCGCTGGCGAAGGAGTGGGGTGCGAAGGGGCTCGCGATGCTCTCGCAGGTCTCGAAGTTCCTCTCCGAGGCCGAGCTCGCGGCGTTCGACGTCCCCGAGGGCTCGACCGGCCTGTTCGTCGCCGACGACGAGCCCGTCGTCGCGCACGTGCTCGGCCTGCTGCGCCTCCACCTGGCGCGCGAGCTCGACCTGATCCCGGCCGGCGTCGACGTCTTCCACTGGGTCGTCGACTTCCCGCTCTTCGAGCACGACGAGGAGACGGGCAGTTGGACGTTCATGCACCACCCGTTCACGGCCCCGGTCGAGGGCGCCGAGCTCTGGGACGAGTCGAACCCCGGCGGGGTGCGCGGCCAGCACTACGACCTGATCTGGAACGGCTGGGAGCTCGGCTCCGGCTCGATCCGCATCCACGACGCCGAGGTGCAGAAGCGCGTCTTCCGGACGATGGGGCTCGGCGCCGAGGAGGCGCAGTCGAAGTTCGGCTTCCTGCTCGACGCGCTGTCGATGGGGCCGCCGCCGCACGGCGGGTTCGCGATGGGGATCGAGCGCTTCGTCGCCCTGCTGGTGGGTGAGCCGGACATCCGCCAGGTTGTGGCGTTCCCGAAGGTGTCGAGCGGCGCCGACCCGCTGACCGGCGCGCCGACGCCGATGCCCGAGGCCGTGCTGCGCGAGCTGGGCGTCGCCGCCCTGCCGCAGGAGCGGCTCAACCGGGGCTGAACAACCGCCGATAGACAAGGCATACTCTCTCGAGCCGGGCGCATTTGCGCCCCGGCTCGATCCTGCGATGACGACGCCTTCCCCGCAGCCCTCCCCGCTCACCTCGCTCCCGCGCCTCGAGGACCTGCCGCAGACCGAGACGGGCGGTTACGAGGCCGACGGCGTCCGCGACGCCTTCGACGCGTTCCGGCGGCACGTGCTCCAGCTCCAGGCGCAGCTGCGCGTGCTCCAGGCGGCCGGCAAGACGGCGGCCGTCGACCCGACCGGCCACGCCGTGCGGATGGACGCGCTGCACCTGATCCGCTCGGCGGCCGAGTTCGCCGACGCGCTCGAGCGCGACGCCCAGAACGCCTCCGCCGCGCAGATCCACCGGACCGAGACGGAGGTGACCCGCCGCCAGCACGAGCTCCAGGAACGCGAGCGCCACGTCGAGCGCTACCGCGAGGAGAGCGAGAAGCAGCGCAGCGAGATCCTCAATGCGGCGAAGAGCGAGGCGCGCGAGCTGCTGGCGGCGGCGAACCGCGACGCCGCGGCGGAGCTCCGCGAGGCCGAGGCGCGCGGCACGCGCCTGCTGGAGCAGGCGCGTCACCAGGCGACCGAGCTGACGAACGCCACCCGCGCCGAGGTCGAGCAGACGCTGGAATGGGCGCGCGCGCAGGCCGGCGCGATCCTCGCCCGCGCCCAGCAGGGCGCCGAGCAGCTCCTGACGGCGGCCGGGCTCGGCCCCGAGGCGCTCGGCGAGGTCTCCGACGCGATCCTCGCCGCCGCCCGGGCCGCGAGCGAGGCGAGCCGGGCCCGCGCCGGCGCTCCCGCG
>CAZBYA010000059.1:0-17837 GCA_964496175.1 uncultured Gaiellales bacterium
GCTCCCGTCGCGCAAGGACGTCTCCAAGTGCGTGATCACGAAGGAGACGATCGAGCGGGGCCTGAAGCCGACGCTCGTCACGAGCGCCGGCGCGGCGAGCGACGAGCCGGACGAGCTCGCCGAAGAGTCGGCCTAGCCCGCGCCCCGTGATCGAGGTCGGCGACACGTTCGGCCCCAGCTCCTGGATCGAGGTCCCGCAGTCGCGCATCGACGCGTTCGCGGAGGCGACCGGCGACGACCAGTGGATCCACGTCGACCCGGAGCGTGCGAAGGAGGGGCCGTTCGGCGGCACGATCGCCCACGGCTACCTGACGCTGTCGCTGATCCCGGTCGCCTCGTACGAGGTCGTGCCGCGCACCGGGCGGATGGGCATCAACTACGGCCTCAACCGGGTGCGGTTCCCCTCACCGGTGCCGTCGGGGTCGCGCCTCCGCACGACCTTCGTCGTCGAGCAGGTCGAGGAGTTCGAGGGCGGCCGGCAGCTGACGATGACCGCGACGATCGAGCGCGAGGGCGGCGACAAGCCCGTCTGCGTCGCCGAGGTCGTCTTCCGCTCGTACGACTAGCGCCGCCGGGTGAAGCGGCCCCCGGACTGACCCCACGTCTTGGGAATTGAGCCGCTCAGCGAGAGGGGGTCGCTACCCGTCGCGGCAGGAGCCCGGCTTGGCCGGGCGGGAGGCCAGGCGTGGCCCGAGATGTCGCGCGCGGAAGAAGGGGGTCAATGGGGGAAACCTGGTTTCCCCCATTAGTCCCGCTCGTGGTCGCGCTCGCAGAAGTCGGGGCAGGTGCACTCGGCCTGCTCCCACTGCGGGCGCGGGGTGAGGTGGTCGTCCTCGCGCTCGTCGAGCGGACGGCGCAGCTGGTCGATCTTGGTGGCAGACATGGGCGGTCAGCTCCTTTCGGATCCAGCCTGGAGGAGGGATGATGCCATACCTGGATCCAAAGTAAACCCCCGATCGGCTGTTTTCCCGGTTTGACAGCCGATTCAGGTGGTATCTAGGATCCTGGCTTCGCCGTCGACCACAGGAGACCGCCCCGATGGACCTCACCGCTCGGATCCAGGAGCAAACCCGCGACCTCGAGCAACGCTGGACGCAGGACGCCCGCTGGGCCGACGTCACCCGCACCTACACGGCGGAGGAGGTGGTGCGCCTGCGCGGCTCCGTCGTCCCCGAGCACACGCTCGCCCGGCTCGGCGCCGAGCGCCTGTGGAACCGGCTGACCGGCCCGGGCTTCGTGCGCGCCCTCGGTGCCCTCACCGGCGGCCAGGCGGTGCAGATGGTGAAGGCCGGCCTGGAGGCGATCTACCTCTCCGGCTGGCAGGTGGCCGCCGACGCGAACGCCGCCGGCGCCACCTACCCCGACCAGAGCCTCTACCCGGCCAACTCGGTGCCGCAGCTCGTCCGCCGCCTGTGTAGCGCGCTGCAACGCGCCGACCAGATCGACTGGTCGGAGGGCCGCAACGGCACCGACTGGCTCGCTCCGATCGTCGCGGACGCCGAGGCCGGCTTCGGCGGCGCGCTCAACGCGTTCGAGCTGATGCGGTCGATGATCGAGGCGGGCGCCGCCGGCGTCCACTTCGAGGACCAGCTCGCCGCCGAGAAGAAGTGCGGCCACCTCGGCGGCAAGGTGCTCGTGCCGACGTCGCAGTTCGTGAAGACGCTCACCGCGGCGCGGCTCGCCGCCGACGTCCTCAACGTCCCCACGGTGCTGGTGGCGCGCACGGACGCGCTGAGCGCGACCCTGATCACCTCCGACGTCGACGAGCGCGACGCGCGGTTCATCACCGGCGAGCGCACGAGCGAGGGCTTCTACCGCGTCAGCGACGGCATCGAGGCGGCGATCGCGCGCGGGCTCGCGTACGCGCCGTACGCGGACGTGCTCTGGTTCGAGACGTCCACGCCTGACCTCGGCGAGGCGAAGGAGTTCGCGCAGGCGGTGCACGCTCAGCATCCGGGCAAGCTGCTCGCCTACAACTGCTCGCCGTCGTTCAACTGGAAGAAGGCGCTGCTCGACGACGAGATCGCGTCCTTCCAGGAGCAGCTCGGCGAGTGGGGCTACCGCTTCCAGTTCATCACCCTCGCCGGATTCCACTCGCTGAACGCCGGCATGTTCGAGCTCGCGCGCGGCTACCGCGAGAGCGGCATGAGCGCCTACGTCGAGCTCCAGGAGCGCGAGTTCGCCCTCGAGCAGGACGGCTACACGGCGACCCGCCACCAGCGCGAGGTGGGTGCGGGATACTTCGACAAGGTGATGCAGGCCGTGTCGAAGGACTCGTCGACCCTCGCCCTGGAGGGCTCGACGGAGGAAGCCCAATTCGCGTCGAAGTAGACGTGCTCTCGCGCGAGGCGCTCGGGTTCGTCGACCGCCTCCATCGCGAGCTGAACCCGGAACGCGAGCGGCTGCTCGCGGCCCGGGAGGCGCGCCGGGGACAGCGGCCCAGGTTCGTGCGGGCGCCGGAGGACTTCACGGTCACTCCGGCGCCGGCCGACCTGCAGGACCGCCGCGTCGAGATCACCGGGCCCGTCGACCGCAAGATGATGATCAACGCGCTCAACTCGGGCGCCAAGGTCTTCATGGCGGACTACGAGGACGCGAACTCGCCGACGTGGGACAACGTGCGCGACGGCCAGCGGAACGTCCACGACGCGGTGCGCCGGACGATCGAGCTCGAGACGCCGGAGAAGAGCTACCGCCTGAACGAGGAGGTCGCGACGCTGCTGATCCGCCCGCGCGGGTGGCACCTGCTCGAGCGCCACCACGAGGTCGACGGCCGGCCGGTGTCCGCGTCGCTGTTCGACTTCGGCCTGCACGTGTTCAACAACGCACAGGAGCAGCTCGATCGCGGGACGGGGCCGTACTTCTACCTGCCGAAGCTCGAGTCGCACGAAGAGGCGCGGCTCTGGGCGCGCGCGTTCGCGCTGGCGGAGCAGGAGCTCGGCCTGCCGCAAGGCTCGATCAAGTGCACGGTCCTGATCGAGACGATCCTGGCGGCGTTCGAGATGGACGCGATCCTCTACGAGCTGCGCGACCACTCCTGCGCGCTGAACGCGGGCCGCTGGGACTACATGTTCAGCTGCATCAAGGTGATGGGCGCCGTGCTGCCCGATCGCATCAAGGTGACGATGACGGCGCCGTTCATGCGCGCGTACACGGAGCTGCTCGTGCAGACGTGCCACGCGCGCGAGGCGCATGCGATCGGCGGCATGGCCGCGTACATCCCGTCCCGCAAGGACCCGGAGGTGAACGCGGTCGCGCTCGCGAAGGTGAGCGAGGACAAGCGGCGCGAGGCGGGTGACGGCTTCGACGGCACCTGGGTCGCGCACCCGGACCTCGTGCCGACGGCGATGGCCGAGTTCGACGCCGTCCTCGGCGACCGGCCGAACCAGGTCGACCGCAAGCGCCCGGAGGTGTCCGTGACCGAGGAGCAGCTGGTCGACTTCGACGTCCCCGGCGCGGACATCACCGACGAGGGGCTGCGCGTGAACGTCAGCGTCGGCGTCCGCTACATCGACGCGTGGCTGCACGGCGTCGGCGCCGCCGCGATCGACAACCTGATGGAGGACGCCGCGACCGCCGAGATCTCGCGCTCCCAGGTGTGGTCGTGGGTCCAGGCCGGCCGCTTCGACGAGGCGCGCGTGCGCGAGGAGATCGCGAAGGTCGAGGCGTCCGCGGAGGCGAAGGAGGTGTTCGCCGACGTCGCGCTGGCCGTGCCGCTCCGGGACTTCCTGACGATTTCCGCGTACGATCGGTTGGCGTGACGCTCGAATCGACGAAGGCCGACGACATCGCCGTCCTGATCGAGGAGGCGATCGTCTCCGGGGAGCTCGAGCAGGGCTCGGTGCTCCGCCAGGAGCAGCTCTCGGAGCGCTTCGGCGTCTCCCGGACGCCGGTGCGCGAGGCGCTCCGGCGCCTGGCCGCGCTCGGGCTCGTCTCCTTCGAGCCGAACCGCGGCGTGCGCGTCCGCACCCTGTCCAGGGAGAGCCTGCGCGAGGCGTTCCTCGTGCGGGCCGAGCTCGAGGCGCTGGTGACGGAGATCGCGGCGACGAAGATGACGCCGGAGGCGCTCGCCGAGCTGGAGGAGTGCGAGAAGCGGTTCGCGCGCCTGACGAAGGAGATCCGCGCGCACGAGCCCGGCGGCCGCCGGCGCGAGCTGATGGCCGACTGGATGCGCGCCAACCACGCCTTCCACGACGTCCTCTACCGGATCGCCGACGTGCCGTACGTCGAGTCGGTCGCCAAGGCCGCGCGGCGCACCTTCTCGGGGCCGACGGTGTGGGCGCCGGTCGACGACGAGCTCGATCTCCTCTACGAGCGCAACCAGGCGGAGCACCGCGCGATCCGCCAGGCGCTCCAGGCCGGCTCGGTCGCGGGCGCGCGCGAGCTCGCGCACGAGCACGTGATGCACTCCTTCGAACTGCTGACGACGATCCTGGCGCACGTCGGCGCCGACTTCGCGAAGGCGCGCTAGTCCGCGCAGAGCGCGAGCAGGCGCTCCCAGTCCGCGTCGAGGCGGTGCTGGATGTGCCGGACGAGGTCCGCGTTCTCGGGCTCGAGCAGGTGCGCGAAGCGCTTCTGCCCCTTCAGCCACTCCTCGACCGGCACGCGCTTTGCCGGCTCGTACGTCAGCCGGTAGCTGCCGTCGACCACCTCGTACAGCGGCCAGAAGCGCGTCTCGACCGCGGCGTCGAGGATGCGCTTGAAGTCGCGCGGCTCGTGGCCCCAGCCGACGGGGCAGTCGGAGAGGACGTTCAGGAACGCCGGCCCGAACGCCGCGCCGGCCTTCTGCGCCTTGCGCGAGAGGTCGTCCCAGTGGCTCGCGGCGCCCTGCGCGACGTAGGAGACGTGGTGGGCGACGGCGATCGCCGTCATGTCCTTGCGCTCCTGGAGCTTGCCGAGCCCGACCGTGCCCGACGGGGAGGTCGTCGTCGAGGCGCCGAACGGGGTCGCGCCGGAGCGCTGGACGCCCGTGTTCATGTACGCCTCGTTGTCGTAGCAGCAGTAGACGAAGCGGTGCCCGCGCTCGAGCGCGCCGGAGAGCGCCTGGAGCCCGATGTCGTACGTGCCGCCGTCGCCGCCGAACGCGACGAAGGTGATCTCCTCGTCGAGGCGGCCGCGCTTGCGCAGCGCGCGGTAGGCCGACTCGACGCCGCTCGCCACGGCGGCGGTGTTCTCGAAGGCGACGTGCACCCACGGAACCGTCCACGCGCTCGTCGGGAAGCGGCTCGTCGCGACCTCGAGGCAGCCGGTCGCGTTGATCACGACCTTGCGGCCGGGGATCGAGTCGAGCACGGTGCGGACGACGAGCGGGATGCCGCAGCCCTGGCAGAGCGCGTGCCCGCCCGCCAGCGGCGGCGTGCCCTGCTCGTTCCGGACGAGCGTCTTCAGACGTGCCATGCAGCGCTCCTCAGGCCGACGTGGCGGCCGACGTTGCCGAAGACGATGTCGGCGACATCCTCGACGTGCAGCTCGCGGCCGCCGAGGCCGTAGACGTGGCCGCGCAGCTCGACGCCGCTGCCGTAGAGGGCCGCGGCGACCTCCGTGTAGAGGGGAGCGTGCGAGCCCGGCGCGTCGGCGCGGTCGAGCACGATCACCTCGCGGCGGCCGGCGAGCGCCTCCCGGACCTCGCCTTCCGGGAACGGACGGTAGGAGCAGATGCGCAGGAGCCCGACGCCGTCGAGGTCGTCGACCGCGTCCTTGATCGTTCCGGCGCTCGAGCCCAGGCAGACGGCCACCGTCTCCGCCTCCTCGAGCTTGTAGCCCTCGACGAGCCCGTAGCGGCGGCCGGTCAGCTCCGCGAGCTCCGCGCCCAGCTCGTCGATCGCCCCGAGCGCGCTCTCCATGGCCGCCACCTGCTGGTAGCGCAGCTCGTAGAAGTAGTCGGGCATCGCGAACGGCCCGTGTGCCGCCGGGTGCTCGGTGTCGAGCAGGGGGAACGGGATCTCGTAGTCGCCGACCCACTCCCGTACCTGCTCGTCCTCGAGCAGCCGCACCGGCTCGGCGGCGTGCGTGATCGTGAAACCGTCCTGGCAGACGAGCACGGGGAGGAGCACGTCGTCCCGCTCGGCGAGCCGGACCGCGAGCAGCATCACGTCGTACGCCTCCTGCGCGTTCTCGACGAACAGCTGGATCACGCCGGAGTCGCGGACGAGCATCGAGTCGGAGTGGTCGCAGTGGATGTTGATCGGGCCGGAGAGCGTGCGGTTGCCGACGGCCATCACGATCGGCGCGCGCATCGCGGCTGCGATGTAGACGATCTCCGCCATCAGGGCGAGGCCCTGCGAGCTCGTGGCGGTGATCGTGCGCGCGCCGGCGAGCGCCGAGCCGACGGCCGCGCTCATCGCGGAGTGCTCCGATTCGACGTTGACGATCTCGGTGCGCGCGCCGCCGTCGGCGACGAGCTTCGAGAACGTCTGGATGATCGGCGTCTGAGGTGTGATCGGGTAGACGGGCACGACGTCGGGGTCGATCTGGCGCATCGCGTGCGCGACCGCCTCGCCGCCGGTCAGCAACCGGGGCGTCATTCCTCCACCATCGCGATCGCCCCGGTGGGGCAGACGACGGCGCAGATCTCGCAGCCCTTGCAGACGTCGTGGTCGAGGCCGGCGAAGCTCGTCCCGTCGAGCACGATCGCGGAGTCGGGGCAGTAGAGCCAGCAGAGCAGGCAGTCGACGCATGCGGCGAGGTCGGCCTCCGGCCGCAGCCCCGTGCGCCAGCCGCCCGTGCGGGGCCGCAGGGACGGGTCGCGGACGACGACGCCGCCCGGGTTCAGCTCGTCCCACCGGCTCAGCTCAGGCATGCGTAGCCCTCCTCCACGGCGGCGCGCAGCGCTTTCGGGTCGGCCTTGCGGCCGAGCAGCGCGACGGCCGCGTCGGCGACGTCCTCGACCGGCGGCTCGCCCAGCGCAGCCGCGATCGCGCCGAGCATCGTCACGTTGATGTTGCTACGGGCGGGCACGCAGGCGACGCGGATGCCCTCGAGCTCCGGCGGCGCCTCCTCGGCGTTGACGATCACGAGGCCGTCGTCGGCGAGGCCGTCGGTGACGTTGCCGTCGTGGACGAGGGACGGGTCGAGGACGACCACGACGTCGGGCGTGGTGACGGAGTCGTGGCGCCGGATCGGCCGGTCGTCGATGCGCGTGTACGCGAGCATCGGCGCGCCGCGGCGCTCGGGGCCGTACTCCGGGAACGCCTGCACGCTCTTGCCGGCGCGCAGCATCGCCTCGGCGAGGAGTTGCGCCGACGTCTTGGCGCCCTGCCCTGCCCGCGCGTGCCAGCGGACCTCGATCACGAAAGCTCCTCGTCGATCGCGCGCGCGACGCGCTTGGCGACGCGCACGGCCTCGACGACGGTGGCGCCGCCGTTGACGGCGTCGCCGGCGGCGAAGACGCGCGGCGCGGTCGTGCGGCCGTCGTCGTCGATCGCGACGCGGGAGCCGTCGACCCGGAGGCCGTCGAGCAGCGCGAGGAAGTCGGCCCGCGGCTTCTGGCCGATCGCCTTGACGACCGTGTCGGCGGCGAGCACGAACTCGCTGCCGGGCACCTCCTGCGGGCGGCGGCGGCCGCTCGAGTCGGGGTCGCCGAGCTGCATGCGCCTGCACTCGACCGCGCGCACGTGCGTCTCGCCGAGAAACCGGACCGGGGCCGCGAGCCACTCGAACGCCACGCCCTCGGCGCGCGCCAGCTCGACCTCGTGGCGCCACGCCGGCATCTCCGCCTCGGTGCGCCGGTAGAGCATCGTCGTCTCGGCGCCCAGCCGCCGCAGCTCGACCGCGCAGTCGATCGCAGTGTTGCCGCCACCGATCACGATCGCGCGGCCGCCGGGAAGGATCGTGCCGCCCGTCTTCAAGGTCTCGATGAAGGGCAGCGAGTCCCAGACGCCGTCGAGCCCGTCGCCCGGGTAGGAGACGTCGGAGTCGCCGCCCATACCGACCGCGAGCACGAGCGCGTCCGTCGAGCGCTGGAGCTCGCGCAGCAGCGGCTCGTCGACGTGGACGCCGAGGCGCAGCCTGACGCCGAGCTCGAGGAGCTGGGCCACCTCGTCGGGCAGCGGCTTGGCGAGCTGCCGGTACGGCGCGATCGCATACCGGACGAGGCCGCCGGCCTCGGGCCGCTCGTCGTAGACGGTGACCGAGTGGCCGAGCGCCGCGAGCTCGCCCGCCGCCGCGAGTCCCGCCGGGCCGGCGCCGATCACGGCGACCTTCCTGCCGCTCGGCGAGCCCGCGCGGCGGACGGCGCCGTCGTGACGGAACGCCCAGTCGGTGGCGTAGCGCTGGAGGCGCGCGATCTCGATCGCGGGCTTGCCCTCGTGCAGCAGGACGCAGTCGCGCTGGCAGAGCTCCTCGACGGGGCAGACGCGGGCGCAGGTGCCGCCGAGCAGGTTGGCGGCGAAGATGGTGCGCGCCGCGCCGCCGGGATCGCCCTCGGCGATCTGGGCGACGAAGCGCGGGACGTCGACGTCGGCGGGGCAGCCGACGACGCACGGGGCGCCAGGCGCGCCGCCGCACTCGAGGCAGCGGTCGGCCTCGAGCAGTGCCGAGGCCTCGCTCAGCGGCCGCTGGAGCTCCGTGAAGAGGGCGGTCGTCACGCCAGCAGCGTGCGTGCGCGCCGGGCCGGCGGCATCGGACTTTTCCCGTAGGCAGTCTCGGTGGTTACCGGCCGCGCTCGAGCCTGACGGCGACGAGCAGGAGGAAGACGGCGAAGACGATGCGCAGCACGTGTGCCGGGAGCGCGAGCGCGATCAGGGCGCCCGCGACACCGCCCGCGGCGCCGAGCACGCCGAGGCGCAGGCCCAGCCCGAGGTCGCCGACGCCGCGGCGCCGCAGCACGATGCTGGCGACCACGGCCGTCGGCAGGACGACGAGCAGCGAGGTGGCCTCCGCGGCGTGCTGGGAGAGGCCGACGACGAAGGTCAGGAACGGCACCAGCAGGATCCCGCCGCCGACTCCGAGCAGCCCCGCGAAGGCGCCGACGGCGACGCCGAAGGCGGCGAGCACCGTGTAGAGGACGACGCCGCTCACGCGCGGACCAGCATCAGGATCGCGACGGCGACGAGGAAGATGCCGAAGACGCGTTGCAGGAGTCGCTCGTCGATCCGCGCCAGTGCGCCGGCGCCGATCCGGGCACCGACGATCGAGCCGGCCGCGAGCGCGGCCGCGTCGACGAGCCGAACCTGGCCGGCGATGCCGTAGGTGAGCACGCTCGCGAGGCTGATCGGGATGATCGCGCCCAGCGAGATCGCGTGCGCGTCACGCTGGGTACGGTGCGCCCAGAGGACGAGCAACGGAACCATCACGACGCCTCCGCCGACGCCGAGGAGGCCCGAGAGGAGCCCGCCCGCCAGCCCGATCGCGACCAGCCGCGGCTCGAGCCATATCCGCCGGAGGTTCAACGACGGCGACGATAGCGGTAGCCTCGGCGTCCTCTTGCGCTTCACCACCCGCCCGGAGCTGCGCGGCACGTTCGGTGCGGTCGCCTCGACGCACTGGCTCGCGTCCGCGACCGGCATGTCGGTGCTCGAGCGCGGCGGCAACGCGTTCGACGCCGCCGTCGCCGCCGGCTTCGTCCTCCAGGTGGTCGAGCCGCACCTGAACGGCCCCGGCGGCGACTTGCCCGCCGTCTTCTGGGCGGCCGAGCGCCGCGAGCCGATCGTGCTGTGCGCGCAGGGCGTCTCGCCGGCGGCGGCGAGGATCGAGCGCATGCGCTCGTTGGGACATGTCCTGGTGCCTGGCACCGGCCTGCTCGCGGCGTGCGTGCCGGGCGCGGTCGGCGGCTGGCTGCTCCTGCTCGAGCAGTTCGGGACCTGGCCGCTCGCCGACGTGCTCGAGTACGCGATCGGCTACGCCGAGCGCGGCTACCCCGTCGTCGCGGGCATCACCGACACGATCGAGCGTGTCGAGCCGCTCCTGCGCGAGTGGCGCGGTTCGGCCGAGCTCTACCTGCCGGCGCCGCGGCCGGGGACGACGTTCCGCAACCCGCAGCTCGCCGCGACCTGGCGTCGCCTGCTCGCGGAGTCGGGCGGCACTCTCGAGGGCGCACGCCGCGCCTACTACGAGGGGTTCGTGGCCGAGGAGATCGACCGCTTCTCGCGCGAGCACGGCGGGCTGCTGACGGGCGACGACCTCGCGGCGTGGCGCGCGACGCTCGAGCCGCCGGCGACCGTCGACTACCGCGGGCTGACGGTGTGCAAGACGGCGGCCTGGGGGCAGGGACCCGCCGGCCTCCAGCAGCTCGCGCTGCTCGAGGGATTCGACGTGGCGGGGATGGACGAGGCGGAGTTCGTCCACGTCTTCACCGAGTGCGCCAAGCTGGCCTTTGCGGACCGGGACGCGGCGTACGGTGACGTAGCTGTACCTCTACATCGCCTCCTGTCCCCTGAGTACGCGGCCGAACGGCGCATGCTCGTCACGGACGAGGCGAGCGGCGAGCTGCGGCCGGGACTGGGGCGGCTGCCGTCGCACGTCGGCGGCACCGTCGAGCTGGGGGCCGGCGAGCCGACCCGCGGGGACACGGTCCACCTGGACGTGGCCGACCGCTTCGGCAACCTCGTCTCGGCGACGCCGAGCGGCGGCTGGCTGCAGAGCTCGCCGACGATCCCGGCGCTCGGCTGGCCGCTCGGGACGCGCGCGCAGATGTTCTGGCTCGAGGAGGGGCTGCCGTCGTCGCTCGCGCCGGGCAAGCGGCCGCGCACGACCCTCTCGCCGGGCCTCGTCCTGCGCGATGGGGAGCCGTGGCTCGCGTACGGGACGCCGGGCGGCGACCAGCAGGAGCAGTGGGCGCTGCACGCATTCGTCCGCCACGTCGACCGCGGGCTGAACCTCCAGGAGGCGATCGACGCGCCGGAATGGCACACCGACCACCTGATCGCGTCCTTCGACCCGCGTGGGGTCGCGCCGCGGTCGCTGGCGGTGGAGTCGCGGTTCGGCGACGAGGTGATCGACGAGCTGCGCCGGCGCGGGCACGACGTGACGGTCGCCGACCCGTGGTCGCTCGGGCGCGTGACCGCCGTCGCGCGCGAGGGCGTGGAGCTGCGCGCCGCCGCGAACCCGCGCGGCATGCAGGGCTACGCCGTCTGCCGCTAACGCGTTGCAGGACGCATCGGCGTTCGGTGTCAGGACGGCCACCCACGCCATCACCTTGATCACGCAAGGAAAGCGAAGACCGTCAACAGCAGCTGAAGCGATTTGACTGCGCCGCTTGACTCGAGCAGTGGGCCTCCTAGGATCACGTCATCCAACGTGAGGGGTGGGCCAGATGGGCAGACTGCTGCGGATCGCTCTCGTCGCTTGCGGTGTTCTCGCGACGGGCGCAACACTCGCATGGGCATCGAATCTGACGAGCTTCGGCTTCGTCGGTAGCGACGGCACGATCACGGCGTGCGTCGGAAACGCAAACGGCAACGTCCGGTTCACGGATCCGTCTACTGCGAGTTGCCGGAACAACGAGTCGACCGTGGTTCTCAACCAGAGGGGGCCACAGGGCCCACCGGGGCCGAGCGCTGCGTTCGACCAAGGCGGCGCGAAGGGCTCCGGCGGCCCGGTGCCTCTCGCGGCAAACGTCGACGCAAACTCGACGACGCCTGTCGGTCGTCTCGACCTTCCGGCGGGCGCGTTCGCGATCACCGCGAAGGCTGAGTTCCACAACACCGGGAGCACGGATGTCTTGATCGCGTGCTTCTTCAATCCCGTCGATAACGGCAAACTGATCATCGGTCCCAACGAGATCGCAACGGAAACGTTCGTCGGCACCTACCAGTCGGACGTGCCGTCGGAGGTTGACCTGCAGTGCTCGACCCTCGGCGACAGCACGGCCGACCTGAACCATTTCCGCGCAGTCGCCATCCAAGTCGGCAGCATCACGCAGCAGTAGACGAGGCGGGAGCGCGCGCTCGTTGGTCCACGCCGGGCCTTGAGGAGGCGAACCCGGTCCGGCTTCGCCGGCAACCGGGGTGGAGCTCGTCGCCTAGCCGACGAGCGCCCAGACGACGAGCGCGACGACCGCGCCGACGAGCACGGGCAGCGTCAGCTTGAAGAGCGGCGTCGGGAACTCGTGGCGCGGGCGGAGCATCTCCGGCATACTCGTCGGCATAGTCGCTGCCTGACCTGATCCCCCGGTTCGGACTCGACCGCCAGGCCGTGCGACACCTCCTGCGTAGGATGGCGCTCCGATGAGCGAGATGCAGCCGCGGTACGACCCGCACGGCGTCGAGGAGCGCTGGCAGCGCGCCTGGGAGGACGAGGGCCTGTACAACGCCGACCCCGACCCGGCGCGGACGCCGTACGTCGACGCGCACCCGCCGCCCAACGTCACCGGCGAGCTCCACCTCGGGCACGCGCTCCAGCTCGCGCTCGGCGACACGATCATCCGCTGGAAGCGGATGCAGGGCTACAACGCCCTCTTCCAGCCCGGCTACGACCACGCCGGCATCTCGACGCAGAACGCGGTCGAGAAGGCGCTCGTCGCGGAGGGCACGTCGCGCCGCGAGCTCGGCCGCGAGCGCTTCGAGGAGCGCGTCTGGGAGTGGCTGCACGAGTACGGCGGCAAGATCCTCTTCCAGTTCCGCCGCATGGGGGCGTCGCTCGACTACCGCCGCACGCGCTTCACGATGGACGAGGCGTACGTGCGCGCCGTCATGCGCTTCTTCGTGCACCTGTACCGACGCGGCTGGATCTACCGCGCCAACCGGATCATCAACTGGTGCCCGTACCACGAGACGTCGCTCTCCGACCTCGAGGTGATCCACGAGGACGTCGACGACGCGCTCTCGACGATCCGCTACCCGCTTGCGGACGGCGACGGTCACATCGCGATCGCGACCGTCCGACCCGCGACGATCCCCTCGGACGTCGCCGTGGCCGTGCACCCGGACGACGAGCGCTACCGCCACCTCGTCGGCCGCGAGGTGATCGTGCCGTGGGTCGAGCGGCGCGTGCCCGTGATCGCGGACGAGCGCGTCGAGCGCGAGTTCGGCACCGGCGCGCTGAAGATCACGCCCGCGCACGACCCGACCGACTTCGAGATCGGCCGCGACCACGGGCTGCCCGAGCCGAGCTGCATCGGCCCCGACGGGCTCGTCACCGCCGAGGGCCTCGAGGGGCTGACGCAGGAAGAGGCGGAGCGGCGCATCCTCGACTGGTGCCGCGCGCGCGACCTGCTCGAGCGCCGCGAGAGCTACCGGCACGCGGTCGCGCGCTGCGAGCGGTGCGAGACGCGGATCGAGCCGCGCATCTCGCTCCAGTGGTGGTGCTCGATGGCCGAGATCAAGCAGCGGCCGCTCGAGGTGCTGCGCGCGCGCGAGGTGCGCTTCCACCCGGAGAGCCAGCACCGCTACGCGATCGACTCGCTCGAGAACGCGCCCGACTGGTGCATCTCGCGCCAGATCTGGTGGGGGCACCAGCTCCCCGTCTGGTACTGCCCGAACGAGCACATCACGGTGGAGGAGACGACGCCGGCCGCCTGTGCCGAGTGCGGCTCGACCGAGCTGCGCCGCGAGACGGACGTGCTCGACACGTGGTTCTCGTCGGCGCTCTGGCCGTTCGCGACCCTCGGCTGGCCCGAGCAGACCGAGGACCTCGCCTACTTCTACCCGGGCGACCTCCAGACGACGGCGCGCGAGATCATCCGCCTCTGGGAGAACCGGATGCTCTTCTCCGGGCTCGAGCTGCTCGGCGAGGTGCCGTTCACCGACGTGATCATCCACTCGACGGTGCTCGCGCCCGACGGCCGGCGCATGTCGAAGTCGCTCGGCACCGGCATCGACCCGCTCGACATCATCGACCGCTACGGCACCGACGCGACGCGCTACGGGCTGATGAAGAACTCGCTGACGCAGGACGTGCGCTTCTCGTACTCCGCGATCGAGGAGGGCGGGAAGCTCGCGAACAAGCTGTGGAACGCGGCGCGGCTGATCGTGACGGCGTGCGAGGGCGCCGGGCCGGACGAGCGGCCGAGCTCCCTCGAGGAGCGGTGGATCTTCGCCCGCCTGTCGCAGACGCAGCGCGCCGTCGAGTCGCTGCTCGGCGAGTTCGACTTCGCCCACACGATGGACGAGCTGTACCACCTGACCTTCGACGACTTCTGCGACTGGTACCTCGAGGCGGTGAAGGGCCGCCTCTACGACGGCGACGCCGACGCACGCGCGACCGCCACGGCCGCGCTCGAGCGGCTGCTGAAGCTGCTGCACCCGGCGATGCCGCATGTGACGGAGGAGATCTGGTCCTACCTGCCGGCGCGCTCGTCGCGGCTGATCGTCGCGCCGTGGCCGGAGGCCGGTGACGAGGCGGAGGCCGGCGCGCTCACGCGCGTGCAGGAGGCGGCGCAGACGTTCCGTCGCTCGGGTGTGGTCGCGCGCCTCGAGGGGGACGAGCTGCGGATCTTCGAGGCGGTCGTGCGTCCCGAGCGCGCGAAGGCCAACGGCGACGCCGCCGCCGAGCGCGAGCGCCTGCGGAGGGAGATCGCCCGCGCCCAGGGGATGCTCGCGAACGAGCGCTTCGTCCGGAATGCCCCCGCGGAGGTCGTCGAGGCGGAGCGCGAGAAGCTCGAGCGCTACCGCCGCGAGCTCGATGCGATCGGCGACTGAGTGGGTCGCGTCGCTCTCGCCCTGGCCGGCGGACGGCTTCGGGCTCGAGCGGATGCACGCCCTGCTCGACCGGCTCGACCATCCGGAGCGCGCGTTCGACGCGGTGCACGTCGTCGGCACGAACGGCAAGTCGACGGCGACGCGGCGCATCGCGCGCACGATCGGAGGGCCCGCGTACACCTCGCCGCACGTCTCGGGCTGGGGGGAGCGCCTCGACACCGACGCGGCCGGGTTCGAGCGCGCCGTCGCTCGCGTGAGAGCCGACGCCGAAGCCGTCGGCGCCACCCAGTTCGAGATCCTCACCGCCGCCGCCTTCGCGGACTTCGCCGAGCGCGGCGCCCGGGTCGCCGCCGTCGAGGCGGGCCTCGGCGGCCGGCTCGACGCGACCAACGTCCTCGACGCCCGTGTCGTGCTGCTGACGAACGTGGCGCTCGAGCACACCGATGTGCTCGGGTCGACCCGCGAGGCGATCGCGGGCGAGAAGCTCGCCGTCGCCGGCCCGCACAGCACCGTCGTCCTCCCCGACGAGGAGTTCGCCGGGCTGGTGCCGGGCGAGGTGCGGATCGGCGGCGCGGCGGAGGCGGTCGAGGCCTTCCTGGGCGAGCGGGTGCCACTCGCGGAGGCGGCGCTGCCCGGCCGACTGGAGGTGCGGGACGGCGAGGTGCGAGACGGCGCGCACACGCCGGATGCCGTCGACTGGCTGCTGGGGCGGCTGCCGGCGCCGCACGACTACGTCGTCGTCGCCTCGATCCTCGCCGACAAGGACGCCGACGGCATGCTCGAGCGCCTGGCGCACGCGGGTCGCACCCTGGTCGCGACCCGCTCGTCGAACGCCCGCGCGCGGCCCGCCGCCGAGCTCGCGGAACGGGCGCGGCGCTGGTTCGAGCGGGTCGAGGAGGTGCCCGAGCCGGCCGCCGCGCTCGCCCGCGCCCGGCTCCTCGGCGACCGGGTCCTGGTCACCGGCTCGCTCTACCTCCTTGCCGATCTCGGCTCATCGGAGTGAAATGCGTACGATGTCCCGGCCCGGTGAGCGACTCAGCGTGTTCCTCTTCGCGGTCCTCCTCCTCGCCGCGTTCGTGGCGCTCACGTTTGCCGCGGGCTACGCACTAGGAAGAATCCTCCTGTGATCCTCCTCGCCTCCGCCTTCGGCAGCGTCCACGACTTCTTCCACTCGTCGACGTGGTACGTGATCCGCAACCTCGCGATCTTCTTCGTGCTGGTCTTCTGGGTGGCGACCGTCTACTGGGTGTACAAGGACGCCCGTCGCCGGATCGAGGACCCGATGCTCGTCTGGGTCTCGACCGTGCTCGGCGTCGTCCCGTTCGTCGGGCCGCTGATCTACATGCTCTTCCGGCCGCCGGAGTACCTGGAGGACGTGCGCGAGCGCGAGCTCGAGATCAAGGCGATGGAGAAGCGCCTCGGCGCCCGCGACCTCCACTGCCCCGTCTGCCGCGCCGAGGTGGACGAGGAGTACCTCGTCTGCCCGGTCTGCACCACCAAGCTGCGCCAGGCGTGCACGAACTGCGGCCGCCCGCTCGAGGCGCTGTGGCAGGTGTGCCCGTACTGCGAGACGCCGATCGACCACGACGACACCGTCCAGCTCGCGGAGGCGCAGGCCGCCAAGCGCCCGCGGCCGACGCGCGCGCGCCGGCAAACGCGGTAACCTCCGCGGCCGCATGGCCGTCGAGCGGACGCTGATCCTCGCGAAGCCCGACGCCGTCGAGCGGAGCCTCGCCGGCGAGATCCTCGCGCGCTTCGAGCGCCGCGGCCTGAAGCTGCGCGCGGCCCGCCTCGTCACGGCCGACCGCGAGCTCGGAGAGATGCACTACGCCGAGCACCGCGAGAAGCCGTTCTTCGGCGAGCTCGTCGACTTCATCACCTCGGGGCCGACGCTCGCGTTCGTGCTCGAGGGCGAGGGCGCGGTCGCGACCTGCCGCAAGACGATTGGCGCGACCAACCCCGCCGACGCCGACCCCGGCTCGCTGCGCGGCGAGTTCGCGCTGGCGATGCCGAACAACCTCGTCCACGGCTCCGACTCGCCGGAGTCGGCCGAGCGCGAGATCGGGATCTGGTTCCCCGATGGGCTGGCGTAGCGACGCGGATCGCAACGCCGCGCTCTGGACGCAGTCGAACGCCGAGTACACCGACGCCAACGCCGAGACGAACTGGGCGCTCGGCGAGATCCACTGGGGCGTCTGGGCGGTCCCCGAGACCGAGCTGAACGTCCTCGGCGACGTCGCCGGCCTGGACGTCGTCGAGCTCGGCTGTGGTACGGCCTACTTCTCGGCGTGGCTGGCGACGCTGGGCGCGCGGCCGGTCGGGGTCGACGTGACGCCCGCGCAGCTCGCGACGGCGCGGCGCCTCCAGGCGAAGACGGGGATCGAGTTCCCGCTCGTCGAGGCCGACGCGGGCGACACGGGCCTGCCCGACGCGAGCTTCGACCTCGTCGTGTCGGAGTACGGCGCGTCGATCTGGGTCGACCCGTACCGCTGGGTGCCCGAGGCGGCGCGGCTCCTGCGGGACGGCGGGCGGCTCGTCTTCCTGCGGAACTCGACGCTCGTCATCCTCTGCGCGACCGACGACGGCACCTCCGAGACGCTGCAGCGACCGCAGTTCGGGATGCACCGCTTCGAGTGGCCGGAGGGCGGTGTCGAGTTCCACCTCGGCCACGGCGAGTGGATCGACCTGCTGCGGGGGAACGGCTTCGAGATCGAGCGGCTGCTCGAGCTGCAGGCGCCGGCGGACGCGGAGACGCACCACTACTACTCGTACGTCACGGCCGAGTGGGCGATGCAGTGGCCGACGGAGGAGATCTGGGTCGCGCGCCTGCACCCCCGCTGATCCTCGCGTCGACCTCGCCGCAGCGGCGCGCGATCCTGACGCAGCTCGCGATCCCGTTCGAGGTGGTCGCTCCCGTCTACGACGAGGTACCAGGTACCTCGCCTCTGGAACGCGCCGCCGGCAAGGCGCGCTCGGTCGACGGCGGCGACGCGCCCGTGCTCGGCGTCGACACGGAGGTGATCTTCGGCGGGGAGCTGCTCGGCAAGCCCGCGAACGCGGCCGAGGCGGAGGCGATGCTCGAGGCGCTGTCGGGTCGCACGCACGAGGTCTGCTCCGGCCTCTGCCTGCGCACGCCCGCCTGGGAGGAGCTGCACTCATGCTCGACGCTCGTCACGTTCCGCGAGCTGACGCCGCGCGACCTCGCCCACTACGTCGCCTCGGGCGAGTGGGAGGGACGTGCCGGCGCCTACGCGATCCAGG
>CAZBYA010000060.1:0-17820 GCA_964496175.1 uncultured Gaiellales bacterium
GCGCCAGCCGGAGCTGGCGGCCGCCGCGGCGGCCCGCCTCGCGGAGGACGACGGGCTGCGCGCCCGCGAGGGCGCCGCCGCGCGCGCCGAGGCGGAGGGTCAGACGTTCGCCGCCGTCGCCGCCCAGCTCGAGGAGATCTACACCGCGGTCGGCCGGCGCCGGCGGCGGCGGCGCCCGGCGGACCCGCTCGCCGACCGGCCGTGGATCGTCGCCGACCTGCACATGCACACGTCCTGGTCGCACGACTGCTCGATCGACCCGGGCGAGCTCGTCGACCACGCGGAGGCGGAGGGGCTCGGCGCGATCGCCGTCACCGACCACAACGTCTTCGGCGGCGCGCTCGAGGCGGCCGACTACGCCCGGGGCCGCGAGCTGGTCGTGATCCCCGGCGAGGAGGTGAAGACGGACGTGCAGGGCGAGGTGATCGGCCTCTTCCTCGAACGGGAGATCCCGCGCGGGCTGCCGTTCGCCGACACGGTCGCCGCGATCCGCGAGCAGGGCGGCCTCGTCTACGTCCCCCACCCCTTCGACCGCCTGCACGCGATCCCCGACCCGCGCACGCTCCACCGGCACCTGGCGGACATCGACGTGCTCGAGGTCTACAACGCCCGCCTGCTCTTCGAGGCCTACAACGACGAGGCGCTGCGCTTCGCCCGCAAGTACAACCTGACGATGGGGGCGGGCTCCGACGCCCATGTCCTCCAGGGCGTCGGCACGGGCGCGCTCCGGATGCGCGCGTTCCGCGACCCGGAGGAGTTCATCGTCTCGCTGCGCACGGCCGAGGTGCTCCGGCGGCCGAAATCGCTTGCCTACCTCCAGTCGCTCAAGTGGGTCGCGCAGGTCAAGGAGAAGGTGCGCTAGGCGCGAAAGGTCCCCGTGCCGCGTGGCCTCCGCCGTGACAGACGAGATCTACGAGCGCTACCTGCGGAAGGCGATCACCGAGATCAATCGCCTCTCGCACGAGATCGCGCAGGCCGCCGACGGAGCCGCCACCGCACTCCCCACCGGGCACCCGCTCGCCAACATCTTCCTGCTCAAGTACGGGCCGCAGGCGCAGGAGCTCCAGGAGGGCGTCGCCTTCCACGGCCGCGCCGGCAACGCGCTGATCAAGTCGCTCCAGCGCCTCCACGTCGACCCGCTGGAGGTGTACGGCACGAACTGCGTCAAATTCGCCGGCTGCGACCTCGAGCTCGCGCGCGAGTGGCTGCGCCGCGAGCTGCGGATCGTCGAGCCGAAGCTCCTCGTGGTGATGGGCGACGACGCGCGCGAGTTCCTGACCGGGACGGGCTTCCCGCTCTCGTCGCCGCTCGCTGCGACCGTGGGCGAGCTGCAGCGCTTCACGCCGACGGTCGAGGCGCTCGTCGTCCCGGACATCGACTCGTCGCTCGACGAGGACGCGGCGAAGACCGCATTTTGGAACGCCTTCAAGTCCGTCGGGCCCTGGTGGGCCGCCCTGCCGCCCTACTAGACCGTCGGGTCGTCGGCGGTCTGGCGCTCTTCGTCGCGAACTTCGCGTATGACGAGGCGGCGCCGCACCTGTGGCGCTTCGGCACGTGGGGGGACGTCGCGTGGGTGGCGGTCGTCCTGATCCCGGCCACCTTCGCGCTCGTCCTGGTCGCGCTGCCGCTCTGGCGCGCCCGCGGCCTGCTCCCGGTCGGCGTCGCCTTCGCCGTGCTGGCCGCCGTCCTGACGATCGCGCACCAGGACATCTCCGCGAACTTCGCGCGGCTCGCCGCCGCGACGCTGCTCGCCTGGTGGTTCCTCTCCTGGTTCGAGACGGTGAGCTGGGTCGTGCTGGTCGCCTGCATCATCCCATGGGTCGACGCGTACTCGGTCTGGCGGGGCCCGACGAAGGAGATCGTCGCGCACCACGCGCACGTCTTCACGGTGCTCTCGTTCGCGTTCCCGGTGCCCGGGGAGCACGCCGCCGCGAACCTCGGCGTGCCCGACCTGCTCTTCTTCGCGCTCTTCCTCGGCGCGGCCGCGCGGTTCGCGCTGCGCGTGCGCTGGACGTGGGTCGGGATGTGCGCGTCCCTCGGGATCACGATCGCGCTCACCGAGTGGTTCCGGCTCCGCGGCCTGCCCGCGCTGCCGGGCCTCGCGCTCGGCTTCCTGCTGCCGAACGCCGACCTGCTGTGGCGCGACGTCCGCGCCGCCCGCGCTACGAAGGCAAGCCCGGCTCCGTGACCGCGCGCACGTAGCGGTCGGCGGAGCGGCGGAGGACGTTCGACCCGTCCGCGGTGACGACGCGGTCCCACCAGGCGCCGTGGATCGTGTCGAACGGGAACGGCTCCAGCGCCGCGGCGATCGCCTGCACCCGCGACGGCGGCAGCGGGATCAGGTTCGGGTACGAGTACATGAAGCCGACGTAGCGGCGGTCGGGGATCACCTGGACGATGTCGCCGGAGAGCAGCGCGCGGCGCTCGGCCCAGTGCAGCACCTGCCCTCCCTCGTAGTGGCCGCCGCAGCGGATCAGCGTCACGCCGCGGCCGAGATCGAGGGTCTCGCCCGACCAGAAGCGGATCGCCGGGTCGGGCCGCATCACCCATTTCCGCTCGGCCTCGTGCAGGTGGACGGGACAGCCGAACGCGTGCGCCCACTCGACCATCGCCGTGTAGTAGTGCGGGTGCGAGATCGCGATCGCGGCGACGCCTCCCTCCTCCCGGAGCCGGGCCACCAGCGCGTTGTCGACGTACGGGATGCAGTCCCAGAGGACGTTGCCGGCGGCGCTCTTCACGAGCAGGGCCCGCTGCCCGATCGCGAACGACGGCTCGCAGCCGATGCCGAGGACGCCGTGGTCGAGCCGCACCTCCGCCTCGTGCGAGCCGAGGAACTCGTCGAAGGCGACCCACGCCTGGCCCTCGTCGTGGGGGATGTACTGGCGCGGGTCCTCGCAGATCGGGCAGGCGCCGGGCGGCTCCTCCGACGGCGGGTACTGCGTCCCGCAGGCCTTGCACAGCCAGGTCGTCACGGCTCGGCGCGGCGCTCGAGCAGCGCCACGCACTCGACGTGCGGCGTGTGCGGGAACATGTCGACGGGCCGCGCGCGCAGGAGCTCGTAGCCGTAGTCGTCGGCGAGCCTCTTCGCGTCGGACGCGAGCGTCGTCGGGTTGCACGAGACGTAGACGAGCCGCGGCGCGCCGACCTCGCCGAGCCGGCGCAGCGCCTTGCCGGCGAGGCCGGCTCGGGGCGGGTCGACGACGACGACGTCCGGGTCGCCCGCGCGGTCGCGCAGCTCGCGCAGCACGTCGCCGACGTTGCCGGCGAAGAACGCCGCGTTGCCGATCCCGTTCAGCTCCTGGTTCTCGATCGCGCACGCGACCGATTCCTCCGAGATCTCGATCCCCCACACCGTCAGCGCCTTCGCCGCGAGCGACAGCCCGATCGTGCCGATGCCGCAGTAGAGGTCGTAGACGGTCTCGCCGCCCTCGAGCTGCGCGAGCTCGCCGGCGATCGCGTACAGCCGCTCGGCCATCTCGGTGTTCGTCTGCAGGAACGCGTTCGGGCGGACGCGGAAGCGCAGGCCGCCGATCTCCTCCTCGATCGCGTCCTCGCCCCACAGCAGCTCGGTGGGGAGGTTCGTCACCTCGGCGACGCCGCGGTTCACCGACCAGTGGAGCGAGCGCACCTCCGGGAAGGCGGTCAGCACCTCGATCAGCCGCTCGCGGTCGAAGCGCTCTCCGCGGGCCGTCACGAGCTGCACGAGCACCTGCCCGGTGTTGCGGCCCTCCCGGACGACGAGGTGGCGCAGGTACCCCTCCTGCGTCGCCTGGTCGTACGCCTGGAGCCGCTCCTCGCGCGCCCACTCGCGCACGCGGTTCCGGATCGCGTTGCCGAGGTCGGTCGTCAGCCAGCACTTCTCGATCTCGAGCACCTCGTCCCAGCGGCCGGCCTTGTGGAAGCCGAGCGACGGGCCGTCCTCGAGCTGCGTGAACGAGTACTCCAGCTTGTTGCGGTACCCGAACTGCGAGGCGGCGGGGACGATCGGCTCGAGGGGCGGCTCCGCGAGGCCGGCGAGCCGCTCCAGCGAGTCGCGCACCCAGCGCTCCTTCGCCGCGACCTGCGCGTCGTAGGCGAGGTCCTGGAAGGGGCAGCCGCCGCAGGCCGGGTAGTGCGCGCACGGCGCGTCGACGCGCTGCGGCCCCGCGACGAGCACCTCGGTCGCGAGCGCCTCCGCGTGACGGCGCTGCACCTTCGTCACGCGCGCCCGGACGGTGTCGCCGGGCAGGCCACGGCGGACGAACACGACGAAGCCGTCGAGCCGCGCGACGCCGTTGCCGCCGTAGGCCAGCGAGTCGATCGTCAGCTCCAGCTCCTGGTCCCGCTGCACCGGTGCGGCCATCTCGCGGAGGCTAGCGAGAAGCAGGGAATCCCCTGATCGGTGCTCGGCGGATGCCCGGAGTTTTCCCGGGGCTTGGGGTTCTACGGTCGCGCCAACAGACCGGAGGGCAGTGATGACGACCCATAGCCTCGATCTCGAGCGATCCGTCGACGCCGAGACGCTGAGTCGCGCGGTCGACCGCCTTCGCGAGGCCGGAGTCGCCCTGCCGACCTTCGCGCAGCTCGCGGACCCGCAGACGATCCCCGCCGCGGTGCGGGAGGCGCTGCGCGCGGTCGGCCCGGACGAGCCGCACCCGCTGAACCTGTTCCGGGTGCACTGGCAGAACGACGCGGCCCGCACGGGCTTCGCCGCCGTGCCCGAGCACGTCGTCCTGACGCGCGAGCTGACCGGGGTCGACGCGCCGATCGTCGTCGCGCTCGGCGACCGCTTCCCGCTGATCCGCGCGCACAAGGTGCTGGCTGCGTACGGCTGCCTCGCCCCGCGCCTCGTCACGGGCGCCTTCGACCCCACGTCGGACCGCGCCGTGTGGCCGTCGACCGGCAACTACTGCCGCGGCGGCGTCGCCATCTCGCGGCTGCTCGGCTGCCGCGGCGTCGCGGTGCTGCCCGAGGGGATGAGCAGGGAGCGCTTCGACTGGCTCGAGGGGTGGGTGAGCGCGCCCGAGGACGTGATCCGCACCCCCGGCACCGAGAGCAATGTCAAGGAGATCTACGACCGCTGCCACGAGCTCGAGCTCGACCCGGACAACGTCATCCTCAACCAGTTCTCGGAGTTCGGGAACTACATGGTCCACTACCACGCGACGGGCGCCGCGCTCGAGCGCGTCCACGCCGCGCTCGGCGGGCCGCGGTTGCGCGCGTTCGTCTCCGCGACCGGTTCCGCCGGCACGATCGGCGCCGGCGACTACCTGAAGGAGCGGCACGGCTCGCTGATCGTCGCCGCGGAGGCGCTCGAGTGCCCCACCCTGCTCGAGAACGGCTTCGGCGAGCACAACATCCAGGGGATCGGCGACAAGCACGTGCCGCTGATCCACAACGTCATGAACACGGACGTCGTGGTCGCGGTCTCGGACCGCGCGACCGACCGGCTCGGCCTCCTCTTCGGCACGCACACGGGACGCGACTACCTGCGCCGCCGCGGCGTGCACGCGCAGATCCTCGACGCCCTGCCGTCGCTCGGCCTCTCGAGCATCTGCAACGTCCTCGGCGCGATCAAGGTCGCGAAGCACTTCGGCTACGGCGAGAACGACGCCGTGCTCACGGTCGCCACCGACGGCGCCGCGATGTACGGCAGCGAGCGGGAGATCGCCGAGCGCAAGTTCTTCGCCGACGGCTTCGACGAGCTGGGCGCGGCCGAGGTCTTCGGCGAGCACCTGCTCGGCGCGGCCACCGACCACCTCCGCGAGCTGACCCACGAGGAGCGCACGCGCCTCTTCAACCTCGGCTACTTCACCTGGGTCGAGCAGCAGGGCGTCTCGCTCGAGGACTTCGTCGCCCGCCGCGACCAGCGGTTCTGGGCGGCCGAGCAGGCGAAAGCGGCCGTGTGGGACGAGCTGATCAGCGAGGTGAACGAGCGCACCGGCGTCCTGGAGCGGCTGTGACCAGCGTGCTCGAGTGCGCAGGCTGCGGCGCCCGCCCCGCCGACGACGACCCGTACCCGTTCCGCTGCCCGAACGCGGGCTCGGGCGACGGCGTCGACCACGTGCTGCGCCGGCGCCTCGACCTCGGCGCCGTGGCCTGGCCCGCAGGCGGCGAGCCGAGCACGTTCGTCCGCTACCGCACGCTGCTGCACGCGTACCACGTCGCGCGGGCCGGCGGCGCGAGCGACGCCGACGTCGTCGCGCTGATCGAGCGGCTCGACCGGCGCGTCGCGGAGGTCGACGGCCGCGGCTTCGCGCCGACGCCGTTCGCCCGGGCCGACGAGCTGTCCGACCGCCTCGGCTTCTCCGCCGGCGGCGGCGTCTGGGTCAAGGACGAGACCGGCAACGTGTCGGGCTCGCACAAGGCCCGTCACCTCTTCGGCGTGCTGGTGCAGCTCGAGGTCGCAGAGCTGCTCGGCCGCTCCGACCCCGCGGCCCGCTGCGAGCTGGCGATCGCGAGCTGCGGCAATGCGGCGCTCGCGGCAGCCGTCGTCGCCGCGGCGGGCCGGCGGCCCCTGCACGTCTTCGTGCCGCGGGACGCCGACCCGGTCGTGCTCGAATGGCTCGCGCGCCTCGGCGCGCGCGTCGACGTCTGCGTGCGCCGCCCAGGCGTCGCGGGCGACCCGACCGTCGAGCGGCTGCGCCGCGCGCTCGACACCGGAGCCCTGCCGTTCACCTGCCAGGGCGACCTGAACGGCCTCGCCGTCGAGGGCGGCCACACCCTCGGCTGGGAGCTCGCCGCCGACCTCGCCGACGACGCGACTGCCCTCGACCGTGTCGTCGTGCAGGTCGGCGGCGGCGCGCTCGCGAGCGCGGTCGCGGCCTCGCTCGCTGAGGCGGCGGCGCTCGGTGCGATCCCGCGCCTGCCGCGCATCGACACGGTGCAGACCGCGGGCGCCTGGCCGCTCCGCCGCGCGTACGACGCCGTGCGCGCGCACCCCGGCGGGCTCGCGTACGCGCGCGCACACCGCGCGGAGTTCATGCGCCCGTGGGAGACGGAGCCGCACTCGGTCGCGCACGGCATCCTCGACGACGAGACCTACGACTGGGCCGCGGTCGTCGAGGCGATGCTCGCGACCGGCGGCACCGCGGCCGTCGTCGACGAGGAGACGCTCGTGCGGGCGAACGAGCTCGCGCGCGAGTCGACGTTCGTGGCAGTCGACCCCACCGGTTCGTCCGGCCTCGCCGGACTGCTCGCGCTGCGCGAGTCGGGCGACGTACGCGACGACGAGCGCGTCGCCGTCCTCTTCACCGGCATCGACCGGACAACGCAATCGTCAACGAAGGGAAGGAGCCATGAGGAGCTTTCTCGGACGCGACATCCTGTCGCTCAAGGAGTTTGACCGCGCCGACTTCGAACGGGTCTTCGAGGTCTGCGACGAGCTGGCGCCGATCGCCAAGAACCGGCGCAACGCGGAGCTGCTGAAGGACAAGACGCTCCTCACGGCGTTCTACCAGCCGAGCACGCGGACGCGCATGTCGACGGAGGCCGCGATGCACCGGCTCGGCGGCCACGTGCTCGGGTTCGCCGACGCGAAGATGACGCGCGCGGGCGACTTCTACCAGGAGTCGATGAAGGACACCGTGCACATGCTCGAGTTCTACGCCGACGTGATCGCGATGCGGCACTTCGAGCAGGGCGCGCCCGCCGAGGCCGCGCACTGGGCGTCGATCCCGGTGATCAACTGCGGCGACGGCTGGGGCGAGCACCCGACCCAGGTGCTGACCGACCTCTACACGATCAAAAAGGAGATCGGCTCGCTCGACGGCCTCACCTACCTGCTCGTCGGCGACATGCGGATGCGGACGATGCACTCGATCCTGTACGCGCTCTCGCAGTTCGACGCGAAGGCGTACGTCGTCGGCCCGCCCGAGATGGCGCTGCGGCCCGAGTTCAAGCTCGAGCTCGACCAGCGGAACACGTTCTACGAGGAGGCGGAGTCGGTCGACGAGGTGATCGCCGACTGCGACGTCATCTACATGGAGCCGGTCGTGCAGGCCGACTACACGCAGTCGCGCGTCGAGCGCGACTCCGGCGGCGGGCTCGCGACGACCTCGCCGGCGTACGTCGTCAACCGCGAGCTGCTGCGGCAGAAGGCCAAGACGTCGTCGATCATCCTCCACAGCCTCCCGCGCATGGACGAGCTGCCCGCGGACGTCGACGCCACGCGCCACGCGCGCTACTGGCAGGAGGCGTTCAACGGCGTCGTCATGCGCATGTCGCTGCTCTCGCTCGTGCTGGGCGCGATGGAGTAGCGGAGGCGCGGGTGGAGTTCACCCTCAACGGCCGGCACGTTCGCGCCGAGCCGCGCGAGGGGCAGAGCCTGCTCGAGCTCCTGCGCGAGGAGCTCGGCATCAGGTCGGCGAAGGACGGGTGCGCGCCGGAAGGCTCCTGCGGCGCGTGCACCGTCCTCGTCGACGGCCGCGCGGTCGTGTCGTGCGCCCAGAAGGCGGAGCGCGTCGCCGGCAAGCAGGTCGTCACGCACGAGGGGCTGCCGGCGGACGTGCGCGCGGAGTGGGCGGAGGCGTTCGCGGTCGCCGGCGCGTCGCAGTGCGGCTTCTGCTCGCCTGGGATCGTGCTGAAGGCGGAGGCGCTGCTCGCGAAGCACCCGTCCCCCACACGCGACGAGGTCGCGCACGCGCTCCTCGGCAACCTCTGCCGCTGCACGGGCTACGTCAAGATCGTCGACGCGATCCTGCTGGTGGCCGGCGCACGCCACGGCGACGAGCTGCCGGTACCCGATGGGGGAGGCGTCGGCGCGCGCGCGCTCCGCTACGCCGCGCACGAGCTCGCGCTCGGCGACCAGCCGTTCGTCGCCGATCTGGTCGAGCCCGGGATGCTGCACGGTGCGCTGCGGCTCTCGGACCATCCGCGCGCCCGGGTGCTCCGCATCGACACGTCGAAGGCGGAGGCCCACCCGGGGGTCGTCGCGGTCGTCACCGCGGCCGACGTGCCGGGCAACCGCAGGCAGGGGACGCTGACGCAGGACTGGCGGCAGCTCGTCGCAGCCGGCGAGACGACCGCGTACGTCGGCGACGTGCTCGCCGCGGTGGCCGCCGAGTCGCGGCGCGCGGCGCGCGAGGCGGCCGCACTGGTCGAGGTCGAGTACGAGGTGCTCGACCCGGTCACCGACCCGTTCGGAGCGCTCGCGACCGGGGCGCCGCAGTTGCACGAGGACGGCAACGTCCTCTCCGTCTCCCGCGTCAAGCGCGGCGACGTCGACGAGGCGCTCCGCACGGCGATGTTCGTCGTCCGCGAGCGCTTCCAGACGCAGTTCGTCGAGCACGCGTTCCTCGAGCCGGAGGCGGCGCTCGCCGTCCCCGACGGCGACGGGCCGCTCCACGTCCACTCGCAGGGCCAGGGCGTCTGGGACGACCGCCGGCAGCTCGCGTCGTTCCTCGCGCTGCCGGAGGAGCGCGTCCGCGTCACGCAGGTCGCGACCGGCGGCGCGTTCGGGGGCAAGGAGGACCTGAGCGTTCAGTGCCACGCGGCGCTGCTCGCGCAGCGGACGCAGCGGCCGGTGCTGATCGCGCTGAGCCGCGCGGAGAGCCTGCGCTTCCACGCGAAGCGCCACGCGATGTGGCTCGACTACACGGCCGCGTGCGACCACGACGGGCGGCTGCTCGCGGTGCGCGCGCGCATCTTCGGCGACACCGGCGCCTACGCGAGCGTCGGCGACAAGGTCCTCGAGCGCGCGGCCGGCCACGCCTGCAGCGCGTACCGCGTCCCGAACGTCGACGTCGAGGCGACTGCCGTCTACACCAACAACCCCCCGTGCGGCGCGATGCGCGGCTTCGGCGTCAACCAGGCGAACTTCGCGATGGAGGGCGTGCTCGACCGCCTGGCCGAGAAGGCGGGCATCGACCGCTGGGAGATCCGCTGGCGCAACGCGCTCGAGCCGGGCGACCGCTTCGCGACCGGGCAGCTGCTCGGCCCCGGGGTCGGCCTGAAGCGGACGCTGCTCGCCGTCAAGGACGCGTTCCGCGGCGCCCGCTACGCCGGCATCGCCTGCGCCGTCAAGAACACCGGCATCGGGAACGGCGTCGCCGAGCACGGCCGCGTGGTGCTGCGGCCCGAGGTGGACGGGCGCCTGACGCTCTTCCACTCGTGGACCGAGATGGGCCAGGGCGTGCACACGGTGCTGCGCCAGATCGCCTGCGAGGAGCTCGGTCTCGACCCGGAGCTCGTCGACGTCCGTGTCGACACCACCCACGAGCTCGACACCGGGCAGACGACGGGCTCCCGCTCGACCGTCCTCGGCGGCAACGCCGTGCTCGCGGCCGCGCGCAGGCTGAAGGACGCGCTCGCGACCGCCACCCTCGCCGAGCTCGCGGGGCGCGAGTTCGCCGGCGAGGCGACCGTCGACTGGACGACCGCGAACGACGCGGCGGAGCCGGTGACGCACCTGGCGTACGGCTGGGCGACGCAGGTCGTGATCCTCGACGACGACGGCCGCGTCGCCAAGGTCGTCGCCGCGCAGGATGTCGGCCGCGCGATCAACCCGACGCTGCTGGAGGGGCAGATCGAGGGCGCCGTGCACATGGGGCTCGGGCAGGCGCTGTCGGAGGAGTACGTGCTCGAGGACGCGCGGCCCGTGACGACGACCCTGAAGTCGCTGCACCTGATCCCGCCGACGGGCGTGCCGGAGATCGAGGTCGTGGTGGTCGAGGAGCCGCAGCCCGAGGGCCCGTACGGCGCGAAGGGCGTCGGCGAGGCGGCGCTCGTGCCCACCGCGGCCGCGACCGCCGCCGCGCTGCACGCGTTCGACGGCGTCCGCCGGACGAAGCTGCCGATGAAGGACTCCCCCGCCGCGCGCGCCGCCGTCCCCCACCTCGTCTCGCACCATGCGGAGGCGCACGCGTGAGCGTCCGCCTCGCCGGCGCCACGGTCGTCGAGCGCCTCGACCCGGTGTGCGTCTCGACCTGCGACCTCGTCGTCGCCGGCGGCCGCATCGGCACGGGCGGCGAGCGGACGGACGGCGTCCGCGACTGCTCCGGCTGCCTGATCGTCCCGGGCAACGTCTGCGCGCACACGCACCTCTACTCGGCGCTCGCGCGGGGCATGCCGTACCGGCTCGAGCCGCCGCGCGACTTCCTCCAGATCCTCCAGCGCGTCTGGTGGCGGCTCGACCGCGCGCTCGACGAGCCCTCCGTGCGCGCCTCGGCGCTGGTCGGCGGGCTCGAGGCGCTGCTCGCCGGCACGACGACGCTGATCGACCACCACGCCTCGCCGAACTCGATCGACGGCTCGCTCGACGCGATCGCGGATGCGCTGTCGGCCCTCGGCGCGCGGGCGGTGCTCTGCTACGAGACCTCCGACCGCGACGGCCCCGAGCGGGCCGCCGCCGGCGTCGCCGAGAACCGGCGCTTCCTGCGCCGCGTGCGCGACGAGCGGCCGCCACTCGTGCGCGCGCTCGTCGGCGCCCACGCCTGCTTCACGCTCTCCGACGAGACGCTCTCGGCGTGCGTCGAGGTCGCCGAGGAGCTCGACTCCGGCCTGCACGTGCACGCCGCCGAGGACGGCGTCGACAGGCACGTGGTGGCGAGGCTCGAGCTCGCCGAGGCGCTCGGCCCGCGGACGCTGCTCGCGCACGGCGTCCACCTCGACGCCGAGGAGCTCGCGCACGTCGCGGAGACGTCGACGTGGCTCGCGCACAACGCGCGGTCGAACATGAACAACGCGGTCGGCCGCGCCCACGTCGAGGCGCTCGCCCACCGCCTGCCGCTCGGCACCGACGGGATCGGCGCCGACATGTACGAGGAGGGGCACGCGGCGTACTTCCGGCTGCGCGAGGACGGCGATGCGGCGGGGGCCGACTGGCCCCTCGCCCGGCTCGCGGACGGCGCACGGCTCGCCGGCCAGCTCTTCGGCGAGCCGCTGCTCGGCCAGCTCGTCCCCGGCGCCCCCGCGGACCTGGTCGTGCTCGACTACGACGCGCCGGCGCCCCTCGACGCGGCGAGCCTGCCGGGGCACTGGGTGTACGGCCTCTCGTCGCGCTGGGTGCGCGACGTGATGGTCGCCGGCGAGTGGGCGGTGCTCGACCGCCGGCTCGCGAACGCCGACCAGGCGCAGCTCGTGGACGCGGCGCGCGCCGAGGCGGCGCAGCTCTGGGAGCGGCTCGACGAGCTCGGGCCGCACGACTTCTCGCCGAAAGGAGGCCGGCAATGGGCGGCCGCGTAGCGCTCTACCTCCAGGACAAGCACCCGATCCGCGACGGCATGCGCTACGCGCAGCTCGCGGAGGCAGCCGGGTTCGAGGCGGTCTGGCAGGCCGAGTCGCGCCTCGTCCGCGAGGCGACCGTGCCGATGGCGGCGTACGCGGCGGTGACCGAGCGGATCGCGGTCGGCTCCGGCGTCGTCAACAACTGGACGCGCAACGTCGGGCTGCTCGCGGCGACCTTCTCGACGCTCGACGACCTGGCGCCGGGCCGGATCAAGCTCGGGATCGGCGCGTGGTGGGACCCGCTCGCGGCGAAGGTCGGGATCGAGCGGCGCAAGCCGCTGACCGCGATGCGCGAGACGGTCGAGGCGGTCCGCCGCCTGCTCGCGCTCGAGCGCGTGACGTTCTCCGGCGAGTTCGTCCACCTCGACGACGTCGAGATCGACATCGTCCACGGCGACCGCTCGCCGAAGCACGTCCCGATCTACATCGGCGCGACCGCGATGAAGATGATGGAGCTGGCGGGCGAGATCGGCGACGGCGTGCTGCTGAACTACCTCGTCGGCCCCGCCTACAACGCGGAGGCGATGGAGCACCTCGCGCTCGGCGCCGCGCGCGCGGGCCGCACCGTCGACGACCTCGACCGCCCGCAGCTCGTCGTCTGCTCGCTCGACGACGACCGCTCGCTCGCCCTCGACCGCGCGCGCGAGCTCGTCACGCAGTACCTGGGGCAGCAGCCGCACATCATGAAGGCGAGCGGCGTCGCGCCGGAGCTGCTCGAGGAGATCGGCGCCGTGCTGACGTGGCCCGCGACGCACGAGCAGATCGAGCGCGCGATGGCTCTCGTGCCGGACGACGTCGTGCAGCTGATCACGGCCTCCGGCACCGCCGACGAGTGCCGCGCGAAGGTGGCGGAGTACGTCGACGCCGGCTGCACGTGCCCCGTGCTGTACCCGCTCGGCGACGACGTCGAGGCGATGATCGACGCGTTCGCGGCGGTGGCCGTGTGACGCTCGCGCTCGAACCGGCCGGGCTCGAGGAGGCGCTCGTCCTGCTCGCCGCGCGTCCCGACGCGACGGTCGTCGCCGGCGGGACCGACGTGATGACGGCCGTCAACCTCGGCAGGCTCCGGCCCACCGCGCTCCTCGACCTCTCCAGGGTGCCGGAGCTGCGGAGCTGGGAGCACACGCCCGACCGCCGCTTCGTCGGCGCCGGCGTCACCTTCGCCCGCATCGCGGCCGAGCTCGCCGAGGGGACCGCGCTCGCCGAGGGGACCGCGCTCGCGCAGACGGCGCGCACGGTCGGCTCGCCGCAGGTGCGGAACCGGGCCACGCTCGGCGGCAACCTCGCGACCGCCTCGCCCGCCGGCGACGGCATCGCGGCGCTCGCCGCGTACGACGCGTCGATCGCGCTCGCGCGCGGCGACGAGCGCCGGCTCGTCCCGTGGGACACGTTCCTCCGCGGCCCGAAACGGACCGCGCTCGCGCCCGGCGAGCTCGTGCTCGGCGCCGAGTGGCGGCCGCCGGCGGGGGCCGGGGCCTTCGCGAAGGTCGGTCCCCGGCAGGCGATGGTGATCGCGGTCGCGAGCGCCTGCGTGCAGCTCGACGAGCCCGCGCACGCGGTGCGGATCGCGCTCGGCTCGGTCGGGCCGACGGTGCTGCGCGCCCGCGAGGCCGAGCGCCTCGCCGGCGAGCTCGACTGGGAGGCGGCGACCGAGCGCGAGCTGCGCGAGGTCGGCCGGCGCGCGGCCGCGGAGACGCGGCCGATCGACGACCTGCGCGGCTCCGCCGAGTACCGGCGCCACGCGGTCGGCGTCCTCGTCGCGCGCACGCTCGGCGGGCTGCTCGCCGGGCGCCGCGCGCAGGCGGAGGCGGCGTGATCGTCCGGCTCACGGTCGACGGCGTCGAGCACGCCGCGGACGTCTCGCCGGAGACGAGCCTGCTGGCGCTGCTGCGGGACGAGCTCGACCTGACGGCGACGAAGAACGCGTGCGAGCAGGGCGAGTGCGGCTCGTGCACCGTCCGGCTCGACGGCACGCTCGCCAACGCGTGCCTCGTCCCCGCCGTGCAGGTGGACGGCGCCGACGTGCGCACGGTCTCGTCCCTCGCCAACGGTCGCCTGCACCGCGTGCAGGAGGCGTTCCTCGACGCGGGCGCCGTGCAGTGCGGCTACTGCACGCCCGGCTTCCTCGTCGTCGTCGCCGACCTGCTGGAGCGCGACCCGCATCCGTCCGACGAGGCGGTGCGCGACGCGCTCTCCGGCAACCTCTGCCGCTGCACCGGCTACCGCAAGATCCTCGACGCCGTCCGCCTCGCCGAGCGGAGCGCGCGATGAGCACCGCCGAGCGCGTCCGCGGCGGCGTCGGCGAAAGCGCGCGCCGGATCGACGGCGAGCCGAAGGTGCGCGGCGCCTACCTCTACGGCGGCGACCTCGCCGCGCCCGGGATGCTCGTCGGCGCGACGCTGCGCAGCCCGCACGCGTCGGCGCGGATCCGCTCGATCGACGTCTCGCGCGCGTCGCGCGCGCCCGGCGTGCATGCGGTCCTGACCGCGGCCGACGTGCCCGGCCGCCCCACGTTCGGCCTCGCCGTCTCCGACCAGCCCGTGCTGGCCGGCGACGTCGTCCGCTACGAGGGCGAGGCGGTCGCGCTCGTCGCCGCCGACCGCCTCGACCAGGCGCGCGACGCGCTCGCGCTGATCGACGTCGACTACGAGCCGACGCCGCCGCTCGCCGACATGGAGGCGGCGCTTCGCGCCGACGCGCCGCGGCTGCACCCGTTCGGGAACGTCCTGCGCCACGTCCACATCGAGCAGGGCGACGTCGAGGCTGCGCAGGCGGGCGTCTGGGTGGAGGGGTACTACGAGACGGCGATGCAGGACCAGGCGGCGCTCGGGCCGGAGGGCGGCCTCGCCGTGCCGGGCTCCGACGGCGGCGTCGACCTCTACGTCGCGACGCAGTGGCTGCACGTCGACCGGCAGCAGGTGGCTCAGTGCCTCGGGCTGCCCGAGGAGCTCGTGCGCCTCACCCTGGCCGGCGTCGGCGGCGCCTTCGGCTCGCGCGAGGACGTGAACGTGCAGATCCACGCGTCGCTGCTCGCGCTGCGCACGCGGCGCCCGGTGAAGATCGCGTACGGGCGCGAGGAGTCGTTCCACGGGCACGTCCACCGGCATCCGTCGCGCACGTGGATCCGCTACGGCGCGACGCGCGACGGCCGCCTCGTCGCCGCCGACGTCCGGCTGCTGATGGACGGCGGCGCGTACGCGTCGTCGTCGGCGGTGGTGCTCGCGAACGCGTCGACCTTCGCCGCGGGGCCGTACGAGGTGCCGAACGTGCGGATCGAGGGCACGGTCGTGTACACGAACAACCCGCCGTGTGGCGCGATGCGCGGCTTCGGCGCGCCCCAGGTCTGCTTCGCGTACGAGTCGGCCCTCGACGAGCTCGCGGCGACGCTCGGCATCGACCCGGTCGAGCTGCGGCTCCGCAACGCCGTCCGCACCGGCTCCGCGCTGCCGACCGGGCAGGTGCTGACCGGCAGCGCACCGGTGCGCGAGGTGATCGACCGCTGCATCGCGGTGCCGCTGCCCCGGCTCGAGCCGGGCCGCCCCGCGTACCTCAGGCGCGGCGTCGGCTTCGCGCTCGGCTTCAAGAACGTGGCGTACAGCGAGGGCTTCGACGACGCCGGCGAGGCGACGGTGACGCTCTCCCAGGGCCTCGACGGCCCGGTCGCAGTGGTGCAGACCGCGGCCGTGGACTACGGCCAGGGCCTGTACACCGTGCTCGCGCAGATCGTGCGCTCGGAGCTCGGCGCGGTCGAGGTGTCCGTCCACCCGGCGACGACCGAGTTCGGCTCGTCCGGATCGACGTCGGCGTCGCGGCAGACGACGATGACCGGCGGGGCCGTGCTCGCGGCGTGCCGTGCGGTGCGCGCCGAGCTCGAGGCGCGAGGCGGCGACCTCGACGCGGGCGCCATCACCTGCACGCGCGAGTTCCACCACCGCCCGACGGGAGGATTCGACGAGCGCGGCCACGGCGACATCCACGTCAGCTTCGCGTTCGCCGCCGAGCGGGCGGTGGTCGACGTCGACACCGAGCTCGGCCTGGCCCACGTCGTGCAGATCGCGGCCGCCCAGGACGCGGGCCGCGTCATCAACCCGCAGGGCGCGGAGGGCCAGGTCGAGGGCGGCACCGCGATGGGCCTCGGCTGGGCGCTGATGGAGGAGCTCGCCGTCGAGGACGGCGCGATCCGCAACCCGTCGTTCACCGACTACCTGGTGCCGACCGTGCTCGACGTGCCGCCGATCGCGGTCGAGCTGGTCGAGGAGCCCGAGCCGGGCGCGCCGTACGGCGTCAAGGGCATCGGCGAGCTGCCGACGATCGTGGCGGCGCCGGCGATCGCCGCCGCGCTCCGGGACGCGACCGGGCGGCGGCTGAACCGGCTGCCGGTGCGGCCCGACGACCTGCTCGGCCTCCGCGGTCCCGCGACCACGCGCGGTCGCGCACCCATTCCCGACGTGCCCGGCCAGCGACCCGTACCGGAGTACGCCGGGCTCGAACTCGGCCAGAACGAGCTGATGAAAGGACGGCAGTGATGCAGACACCGACGCGGGTCGACCGGGCCTCCCTGGTCGGCCGCGACTACATCGAGACGATCGACTGGACGACCGACGAGCTGGACGAGGTCGTCGCCACGGCGCTCGAGCTGAAGGAGCAGCGCAAGCGGGGCATCCCGCATCTCGTGCTCGCGCACAAGACGATCTACCTGCTCTTCCTCGACAAGTCGACGCGCACGCGCAATGCATTCGAGACCGGCATGACCCAGCTCGGCGGCCACGCCGTCTTCCTCGACGCCGACAAGACACAGGTCTCGCACGGCGAGGCGCCGCGCGACACGGCGATCATGCTCTCCCGGTACGGCGAGGGGATCGCGATCCGCCACGACCTCGCACCGTACGAGGGGTCGGCGTGGATCCGCGCGATCGCGGAGAACGCGGACATCCCGGTGATCAACATGCAGTGCGACGTCGACCACCCGACGCAGACGATCGCCGATCTCATGACGCTGAAGGAGAAGCGCGGCGAGAACCTGAAGGGCCTGAAGGTGGCGATGACGTGGGCGTACGCGCCCTCGTACGCACGCCCGTTGTCGGTGCCGCAAGGCGTCGCCACACTCTTCCCGCGCTACGGCATGGACATCGTGCTCGCCTATCCGCCCGGATTCGACCTGATGCCGGAATCCATGGAGAAGGCTCGGCGCGCGGCGGCCGACGGCGGCGGATCGGTCACGGTGGCCGAGACGATGGACGAGGCGTTCGAGGACGCCGACGTCGTCTACCCGAAGTCGTGGGGCCGGCTGGACGCGTTCGCCGAGGGCTCGACGGCGCTCGCCGAGTCGATCGCGTTCGAGGACTGGATCTGCGACGAGCGCCGCATCGGGCTCGCCTCGAAGGACGTCATGTACATGCACTGCCTGCCGGCCGACCGCGGCCGCGAGGTGACGGACGGCGTGATCGACGGTCCGCACTCGGTCGTCTGGGACGAGGCCGAGAACCGCATGCACACCGCGAAGGCGCTGATGGCCCTGACGATGGGCGGCTATTAGCTGATGGGGGAAACCATGTTTCCCCCATCGACCCCCTTCTCCCCCGCGCGACACCTCGCTGCCGCGCCCGGCCTCCCGCC